>CANQYM010000038.1 GCA_947628085.1 uncultured Clostridia bacterium | reverse complement strand
TGTAAATGGTAAAATAATATGTAGGAAAATGGCAAAGAAAAATGTCGTTTTTCCTACATATTTTTTTATCTCAAATTCTATGGTATAATTCAATTATGTTTACCATAAGGAGGTGAGATAAAAATGACCAATGAAGAAATCGAATTAGGAATAGACAATATTTTAAAGGGGGTGATTAGATTGCAAATAAAACCTAATTTCGCACGGTATAGCTAGAGAAACTGGATGTGATTGGAGAACAGCTAAAAAAAGATATGAACTTCAAAAAAGTATAGAAGAAGGTAAACCTCTACCGTTAAAAGAACATAAATCAATGCTTGATCCATATACACATATAATTGACTCAAAACTTGAAATAGCTGGTATTACAGCTTCTGCTATTTATCATTTTTTAATTAAAACTACGGATTATGCTGGTAAATATGGATTAGTAAAAAACTATGTAAAAAAGCACAAGAATTCAAAACCAAAAAAAGCCTATGTTCATGTTCCTAAAGAACCTGGAAAATCTGGACAAGTAGACTGGAAAGAAGATTTTGTATTAATAAATAAAGCTGGTGAACCTATAAACTTCAACATTTTTCTTTTTACATTACCATTCTCTGAAAAGAAATTTGGAAAGCTAACTCTTGATAAAAAACAAGATACAGTTATTAATTGCTTGATTTATACTTTTATGTATTTAGATGGTATTCCAAAAGATATTTGGTTTGACAATATGCTTACTATTGTCGATGCCTCGAAAATGAACAAACACGATAGAATTAATGATAAAATCAAACAATTTGCAAAAGATACAGGATTTAATCCGATACCATGTCGTCCAAGAAGACCTATGAGTAAAGGCTCTGTAGAGGCTTTTGCTAAATTATGCGATAGATTGCTAGCATACAATAATGAATTTGAAACTGTAGAAGATTTGGAAGAAATTGTTAATGAATTTAATAAGGATATCAACAATGAAACATCTCAAACTCATAATAGAGTTGTTAATGAGGTTTTTAAATACGAAAAAGAATATTTATTACCTATACCAAACAATAAAATTTTTAACTCTTACTTATCTAACCGCCAAACTAGAAAAGTAGCTAAAGATTCTATGATTTCATATAAAAATAATAAATATTCTGTACCTGTAAAATATATCGATTTCAATTTAAATATCATTGAAAAAGATAATTGCTTACAAATATATGATAACACAAATTTAATTCGTTGTCACGATATTTCTAATAATCCATTTAATTACAATAGGGATGATTTAAAAGATATATTAGCCAGTGATTTATTAAAAAATTCAGATGAAGAAAAAATAGAACAATTTATAGCAGATAATTTAAGTCAGTACGATAATTTATTAAACTAGGAGGAACTAAATGAAATTTAAAAATGTTATAGATAATTTAAATATATTAAAATTAGACAAAATGGCTGAATGTTTATCTGAATATACAGATAAAGTAAATGATGAAAAAATACCATTTTTAGATGCTTTATATTATTTAACAAAATTAGAAATTGCAAATAAAGCAGATCGAGCTTCACAATTTAATATAAGAATTGCACATTTTCCGTATTATAGAACATTTGAAGATTTTGATTTTTCTTTTCAACCATCAGTAAATAAAGAACAAATAATGGAATTATCATCTCTTAGATTTATTGAAGAAAAGAAAAATATAATTTTGATTGGTTCACCAGGAACTGGAAAAACACATTTGGCAACAGCAATAGGAATTGAAGCTGCAAAAAATAGAGTAAGTACATATTTTATATCTTGTCATGATTTAATTTCACAGCTATCATTAGCTCACAGTGAAAATAGATTAGTAGATAAAATAAAACAACTTAATAGATATAAGTTATTAATAATAGATGAAGTTCGGATATCTTCCAGTAGATAAAACAGGAGCCAATTTATTATTTCAATTACTAGCCAAAAGATATGAAAGAAATTCAACAATAGTAACATCAAATCAACAATTTTCAAAATGGGGAGAAGTATTATCTGATAGTACACTTGCATCAGCAATATTGGATAGATTATTGCATCACTCATATGTATTTAATATAACAGGAAATTCATATAGAATAAAAGATAAATTGCAAGAAAAGGAGGAAAATAATAATGTATTATAATATAAAAGGAATACTTAAAGCTAGTGTATGTAGCTTTTGTGAGAATATTTATGAAGATAACTCAATAGATGAAAATAAATTTATTAGATATTTAATAGATTTTATAAATAGCGAAAACTTAGAAGAGTGCTTAAAACAAAGTACTGCTGATATTTGTTATGATATAAAAAATATTGATAATATTTGTAGAGATAGATTATTTTTAATAGAGAATAAACATTTTAATGATATTATAGAGATAAAACAACATTGTAATAATGCGTATTTAAGAACATTGAAAAAAGATAAAACAATAAATATAGAAGCATTTGTTGATAATTTAGCTAATGAATTTTCTATGATAAAAATTTAAAAATGGGGGATTTTTTCCCCC
>CANQYM010000037.1 GCA_947628085.1 uncultured Clostridia bacterium | reverse complement strand
TCTCTTTTTATATTTTCCCAACAATAATATGGTAAATCTTGTAACGCTTCTAATATTCTTTCAACTTTTTCTTCCATCTTTTCTCTCCTCTTCTCTTTTTTTAATTTTCTTCATATATTTAACCTCTATGTACATTTATACATGTATTTGCTATCTCACATATAGCTAATACATTATTTACAATTTGTTCAGGCTCATTATTTATTGCACTTCCTTGATTTATATTTTTTTCTAATACATCATTCATTCTGTTTAATCTTTTTAGTTCATCTTTTAAATAATCTTCAACTTCCATATTTTCTCCTCTTTCTTTATTTGAATCTTTTATCAATTTTCTTAAAGTCAATACAAATATTTATAAAATAGTAAACTTTTTATTACCATCAGAACTTACTATTTTTATTCTTGTATTACATATATTAGTCTTTAATGATTGTTCCTTTAATTCTTCTAATTTTTGACTTAATTCAAAAATATTTTTTTCAGAAAATTCTATGTTTGGATTATATAAACTTAAAAACTCATTAATTTTTAAACTTAAATTTTCTAAATCAGTAATTCTATAATCATCAATTTGTATTTTCATATTTATCCTTTCTCCTCTTCTTTTTAATTATCTTATTAAGATAATTCATTTTCAAAAAAAATTTCTTCAATTGGCATTTCTAATAAATTAGATATAATTCTACCTTCTTCTAAAGTAAAAGGTACTGTTCCATTTTCTTTTTTATAATATGCCCCTTCAGTCTTTAATCCAATCTTTTCAGCAATTTCTTTTACTTTTATATTTTTTTCTTGACGAATTTTTCTTAGCTTTTCAAACATTTTCTCACCTCCAAATTATCTTGATGAGATAATATTACCATTATTATTTTATCTTGTCAAGATATTAGAGAAGATTTTTTAAAAAAAATTATCTTTTTAGGAAATTATGTTTACTTTCCTGACAAGATAGTTTATAATAATTTTATTAAGGAGTTATAATAATGAATAGAATAAAACAATTAAGAAATGAAAAAGGTATTAATCAAGATACTCTTTCTAAATTATTAGGAATAGAAATAGCAGGTATTAGTAAATTAGAAACTGGTAGAGTTCCTTTAAAAGATGATTACATACTTAAATTATCAGAATATTTCGGCGTAACTACAGACTATCTTCTAGGAAAATCTGATGTAAGGAATTTCGATAAAAATATTCAAGGCGTAGAAAAAAATTCTGGTGTTCCAGCTGTTGTTTTTATTTATGGTACTATACCAGCTGGAGTTCCTATTGAAATGATAGAAGATATTATTGATACTGAAGAAGTTCCTATCGAAATGACTAAAGGTGATAAACAACTCTTTCGGACTTCGTATAAAAGGTGATTCAATGTATCCAGATTATTTAGATGGAGATACTATTATCTTAGAAAAAGTTGATGACTGCGAATCTGGAGAAGATTGTGTTGTTATGGTAAATCGGAAATGATGGAACATTTAAAAGAGTAATTAAAAGTGAAAATGGAATTATTTTACAACCTTTAAACACTTCTTATTCCCCTATGATTTACTCTAATGAACAAATTGAAAACTTGCCTGTAAAAATAATAGGAAAAGTTGTGGAATTAAGAAGAAAGAAATAAATATGGTGAATAATATGAGTTTTTTAGATAGTATTTTTAAAATGGAAAATTGTTCAATTTGTAATTATTGTTTTTTAGAAAGAAAATTAATAAAAACTGGAACTAAATATATATGTAAAAATTGTAAATCTATTTTTGAAAGAATTAATAATGTAAGTGAATTTCATAATCAATATCTTTTTGATGAAAGTAGTTTTGACGAAATTTATAAATCTGTAACAACTAATTCTTCTTTAAGAGATATTGAATTTAAAGAAGAATATGAAAAACAACAATTAAAATTAAAAAAAGTAAAAGCTGTTCATTTTAATAACTACATTCAAAAATTTATGCCTTTAAAATATAATGAAATTATCCTTTCAAATGAAAAAGTTAATAAATTATATTTAAAAGATATATCAAATTTTAAGCCTTCACCTATCACTAAAAACATTTCTGATTTAAAATTAGATAATTTTGTTGTATTAGATACTGAAACAACTGGTTTAAATGCTGTATCAGACGAATTAATTGAAATAGCAGCAATAAAATTTGAGGAAGGAATTCCTACAGAATGTTTAACAACTCTTATAAAACCAAAAAAAGAAATTCCTAATGAAACAATAAAAATAAATCATATTACTCCAGAAATGGTTATTGATGCTCCAGATATTTCTTCTGTAATAAAATCTTTTTATGATTTTATAGATAATTATAATATTGTTGCTTATAATATTGAATTTGATATAAAATTTCTATATAAAAATGGATTAAACCTATTTGATAAAAAAAGATATTTCTTTGATGCTATGGATGTTTGTAAAAAATATTATAAATACAGTAATTTATATAATTATAAATTAGATACTGTTTGCAAAGCCTATGGAATTACTAGAAATCAATCTCACAGAGCACTTGAAGATGCATTAGCAACTGGTATTCTTTTTAATGATTTAGGCCACAAAATAAAAAATGAATAACTGGAGGAATAAAATATGTACTTAATGTATTTAGATGAAAGTGGTATTTCCAAACTTAAATAAATAATTTTTATTAATAACTAAATATGTTAGAAAAATGAAAATTAATAAATAATTGGAA
>CANQYM010000036.1 GCA_947628085.1 uncultured Clostridia bacterium | reverse complement strand
AGAGGATGTTGAAAAATTGAAAAAATAATTTTTCAACATTCTTTTTTTATAAAAAACTAAAAAAAGCCTTGAATTTATAAAAAATACAAGGCAAATTGTGATACAATAATCTTGCTTAAGGAGATGTATCACATGGGATATTTTACTATAAAAAGGTCAATTTTTCTAGTACCTTATGAAAAAAACATGAAGGAATTTGAAAAAATTGATAAATATGCCGAAATTTTAGAAAAATCAGGGGTATGGAAATATATAAAAATTGTAAAATCAAAAATACAAAAATGTAAAGGAAGAATAGGATATAATCCATATAATATGTTCATGGCAGTTACATATTGCTTTGCATATTTTAAGGGAAGTTTAAGAGATATAGAAGATAAATGTGCATATGATATTAGAGTTTATTATATAATGGAGGGAAATGTTCCTGATTTTTCAACATTTTGCAATTTTATAAATGAATTTATATTACCATATCACTATGAAATATTTACTACAATTAATAAACAAATAATAAAAGAATTAAACTTAAAAATAGAAGATGTATATATTGATGGAACAAAATTTTTAGCAAATGCAAATAAGTATAAGTTTGTATGGAAACCAACAAAATTTCATAAAAACTTAGATATTAAAATAAAACAATTATTAAAAAAGATGGAAGTTGAATATTATGAGAAAGATTTAATAAAATCATATGAGTTTAATGATTTAATAAAGAAATATGTTAATAACAAAAAAATAAATATAGACACTATTCCAAGTGGAAGAGGAAGAAGATTAACCAAAGAACAAAAAAATTATAAATTAGCATATACATATTTATTAAAATTATTGGAATATGAAGAAAAAGAAAGAATATGTGGTGAAAATAGAAAATCATATTACAAAACAGATAAAGATGCAACTGCAATGGTTTTAAAAGAAGATTATTATTCAAAAACAGGAAATGATTTTCATCCAGCATATAATATTCAATTAATGGTATCTAATTTATTAATATTAATGTATGGTGTATATCAAGATAGAACAGATTATTATACATTTGTTTCGATGAATGATTTATATTATAAATATTATGGAGAATATCCTAAAAATGAATGTGGTGATTCAGGATATGGAATATATTTAAATTATCAATACATAAAGAATAATAAAATTGGTAATTATATAAAATTTCAACAATGGGAAGGAGAAAAAACAGGAAAGAAACCTCAATTATTTTATGTATTTGAAGATGGTGTAATGTGTTTAAATTCTTGCATTGGTGAAGAAATTGAATATGATAAAAATAGACATAAAAAATTTAAAAATACCAAACTTTATAAATTTACTGGATGTGGTAATTGTAATTATTCTTATATATGTAAAAAATATCTAAAAAATAAAAATGAAAATTATAGATATTATGAACTAAATTTAGAGTATGAATTTTTAAAAGAAGAAGCTAGAAAAAACTTATTAAGTCCTAAAGGCATAGAGATTAGAATCAATCGTAGTATTCAAGTTGAAGGAACATATGGGCAACTTAAACAAAATATGTGTTATGTTAGAGTTAGAAGGAGAAGCATTAGTAAGGTGTTATGTGAAATTATGTTGATGTGTTTAGGGGCTAATATTAAAAGATTGTTTAAATCATTTGACGAGAAAGTTTTTACTCAAAATTGTTGGAATAAACCATCTAATTTAGGTCCAGAAAAATTTGCTACTGTAAAGCAAAAAAAAGAAGATGTAAAGTAAATTAATTTTTTAATTTCTCAACATCCCCTTTTTTGTCATAAAAATATATTATAAGTAAATAATAAAAGAAATTTTTGTATTAATTGTAAAAATGGTTAAAATATAGTTATAATATTAGTAGAAAGAATCGTAATGACAAATGATATTAATAAGAGCATTTATGGATATGCTAAAGATATTGATAAGCAAACTAGACTTTTATCGTTTTTAGATGTTTATAGAGTTTTATTAAAAGATTTAGATTGTGTTGTTTGTATGGAAAGTGCAGCTGATTTACTAGGATATTCAAATGGTGGTTTTAGACATCAAATCTATGTTTATTCCCAAGTTGAATTTAATAAGCCATATATAAAATGCTTTATAGTAAAAGATTTAAAAAAGATTCCGTTTATAGATAGAAAAGGAATTAAAGTTTCTCCTATAGAAATTGCAATTAAAGATATGTTAGAAAAGAATGATACTGATACTCAAATTTTATATGAAACATTTGCAAATTATTATTTTGATAATAATAAATCATATGATGGATTAGAAATACCAAAAAGATTATCTTTAAAAGCAAAACATTATAAAGAGGAAGGAGCCTTATATTATGAGCAATGATGATAAAGAATTAGAAGATTTTTTATATAAAATTATTCACGAAATATCAAGAGAAAATGCTCCAATTGTATTTAAAGGTGGTTTAGCTTTAAAAGATTTACTTAATCAATTAAATACAAATAATATTATTGAAAGAAGAACAATAGATATTGATGCTAATTGGACTGGTGAAGAAAATTTAGATAAAATAACAAAAATATTTAGTAATGCAGTAAAGAGAGTAGATTCAACTTGTAAGATAGAAGTTAGTCGTTTACCAGGTGATAAGAGTTCTATGGGTTTTAAAATTTTGGATTCTGAAAATAGTATATTATCAAAAATAGATTTAGATATCAAGAATAATCCATTTTATGTTATTTGTAAATTTGAAGATGTTGACATAAAATATTCATCATTAGAAAAAATGTTAGC
>CANQYM010000035.1 GCA_947628085.1 uncultured Clostridia bacterium | reverse complement strand
TCAATCCTTTTTTTGAGTATGCCATAGATTTTAAATATTGTTTTGCAGCTTTTAAAGCTTGTTCATACCAATTAGCATCACAATTCTCAACGCCATATGTAGCTTCTTCCTCAGTAAATTGAGAACCATATTGTGAAGATAATTGTTTAATCAATCCTTTTTTTGAGTATGCCATAGATTTTAAATATTGTTTTGCAGCTTTTAAAGCTTGTTCATACCAATTAGCACCACAATTCTCAACACCATATGTAGCATCTTCAGTAGAAAATTTTTCATATTGCAACTGTTTAATTAATCCATTTTTAGAAAACGGCATGTTTTTTAAATATTGTTTTGCTTTATCTACTGCATTTTGTTTGCTTTTACTTATACTTGGAGTTTGTTGACTGCTTGAATTACTTCCTTCATTATTTTGATCCGAAGATTGATTTTGATTTGGTTCATTATTTGTATTATTATTGTTATTATTTGTTCCACTTTGAGTTTGATTATTACTACTATTGTTATTTATACCATTAGAGGTCATTTCATTGCTTGTTGAGCTTTCGTCATTAGAATCTTTATCTTCAGAATTACTATCTTCATTTTTTTCAATATCATCTAAATCACTATCATAGTTATTATCATATTCATTATTATAATTATTAATATGAGTATTATTATTGTTTGATTTATCACCATTCATAGAATTTATAGAAGAAGCAATAGCTCCAACAATGCCTAAAAACATTATAAAAATAATAATTATAATTTTATATTTATCACCAAGATTTTTATTGAATTTATTAATATCATTTGTTTTAGAATATTCTAATTTATTACCACAATAATCACAATATAATGCATCATCTTTATTAATTTTTCCACATTTTTTACATTTCATTTAATTCACCCCATAGCAATATCCTACCACAATTATTGCATTTTTACTTTTCTTTAACAAAGACATTATATCATAAAAAAGAAAAATTTATATAAAATTTATTTATAATTTATATAAAAATTTATTTATAGAAAATAAATCGACTATGCTCTATAATGTTTTTATATTCAACTAGATTTTTACTACTTTATATTATATTTACTCTCAAATGTTTTCCAACTACTTGATAAATAATCATAAATTACTATTTATTTAATCATAAACTATAACTATTTTTCTAAATAAGCCATTATCTACAACTTCGTAAAATTGAATAAGTAAATCATCTTTTCTATATCCATAAGTTGAATCATTCTCAAAATATTCAAAATCACTCATATAATTATTTATTTCTTTTTTCAAATTTTTTTCTGATTTTAAAGAATAAAAAGTTGCAATCGTCATACCACTTTCACCTTTAAAATATGAATATTTCGGAATAAATATTTCTTGTTTGTTAACACCTATATAGGTAGTTTTAAAAAATGTTTTGTTTGTAAATAATATCACAAGAGAACAAGAAATGATAATTATTAATATTTGTAATATTGATATTAAAATTATTTTCTATTTTTTCATATAATTAAATTTACAATACAAATTATTATCTGTTTTATTTGCATTTTTAAAAACTTCATTTTTTAAAAACACAAAATATAATATAAACCAAATTAAATCAGTTATTGCTGAAAATAATTTTGTATGACTCAGAAATACATTATAAAACAATAATATTGTTTCTCCTAAAATAAACAGACTTGGTAAAATAGATAAAATTTTACCCCAAATATTATTTTTTCTACCATTCCATAATATGGCTCCTAAAATACCACATATAATGGATGGAATTATGCTATATAAAAACCATCCACTTATACTATTAATTGCTAAATCAATTAAGGAATTAAAAGGCGTATATCCTTTAAAATATAAACGAAAAGATTTATAAATCGTTGTCATTAAAAACATTATAAATATATAAACTATCGAATTTATAATAGCAGTTTTTCTTTTCTCACTTAATAAGACAATTAAAGATGTGCTAAACATCCAAAAGCCAAAAGTTTCAGAACTCCAATAGGAAAACGCCCATAAATCATTACTTGGAAATTCACAAAAGAATATAACTGATAAACCAGCTATTACACTTAGTAAAAATATCAATAAGTATGATTTAAGATTATCTTTAAATAGAACTTTCATAATGACCTCAAATTAAGAATATTTACTATCTATTCCTAAATATTCTTCTAAAGTAATCCAGTCTCCATTATTGTATAAAGTTTTAGCAATATCTACTCCAACATATCTATAATGCCATGGTTCATAGATATACCCAGTAAGTCCTTCTTTACTTTTAGGATATCTTAAAATAAAACCATATTTATAAGCATTTTCATTTAACCATTTAAACTCTTTAGTATTTTCAAAAGATTGACTTAATGAATTTAAATCCATTGCAAGACCTGATTGATGTTCAGAGTGTCCTGCTCTTGCTGAATAAGTATCAGCTTTACTCTTCCCGTCTTTTTTTACCCAACCATTATAAACTGCAACTTGGTCTTGATATGACCGAAATCCACTTTTAATCCAAATATCTAAACCAGCACTTTTAGCATCTTTTTGCATTCTAGAAAAAGCACTACTAGTATCACTAGTTAAACCATTACCATAAGTTTTAGGTAAAGAATAAGTTTTATTAGCAATTAAAATTCCATTTATATAAGTAACTCCATTTCTATTTTCAATAACATAACCTTTACTAGTTTTCTTTTGATTATTAGAAATTTCTACTTTAGGAGCTTCTAAAACTTTTAAAGTAAAATCAAGACTAGCACTATTAGAACTTGAATC
>CANQYM010000034.1 GCA_947628085.1 uncultured Clostridia bacterium | reverse complement strand
AAAACATTAAAATCATTATCTATATAATACATATTAAATTTTAATCTTTGAGTAATTTTTTTAAATATATTTTCTATCGATGATATCCCATTTTTTTCATATTCATTTTGAATATTTTCCTTAAAAAAATTTTTAGCATTTTCCAAGTTCAAAGTATAAAAAGTTTCATTCAATATGCCGGCATTTGGCTCGCCTAATATTTTATGTTTAAAAAATTCATAACTAGGATTATCTACTTCATACCCAAATTTAAATGATTTAATTATATCATCAGAATCTGGTTTAACAATTACTAAATAATCTTCTATTATTTTCGTTAAAGGAATACTATTTATAAAAATTTCATTTTCGTTTTTATCTGGATTTAATTGTTTATAAAAATTTACAATTTCATTAATTAGTATAATAAATGTTGTTAATCTTTGTTGACCATCAACAATATGATATGCATTATAATTCCAGTTATCTAATAACCATCTTTCATCATTCCATTTTTCATCGCTTGTATAATTTTTATCAAGTTTTTTTAATGAAATCATTCCAGTATAATGATCTCGATCAGGCAATAAGTTTAAAACATCACTCCAAAATTCTTCCAATTGTAAATTATCCCAAGAATAACCTCTTTGATAATCAGGTATTCTAAATATACTTCTTTCAAATAAATCTGTTAAAGATAATAATTCATTCATATTACACCTCTTTAAATTTTATTATATCATAAAATATGTGATAAAATTTTCTTATATTCTTCGATTTCCATATACACATCTATTCCATTAATAGCGGCCAATTCTGCAATTTTATATGCTACAATTCCTTTACCACTTATATTGAAAAACTCATCTCCAAAATTTTCATTTAAATAATAATCTTCTAATTCTCCCTTTTGCATTATAAATATATTTTTTTTATACAATTCTGATATAAAACTCAAAATTTCTTCTTGTAATTTTTTATCTAAATCTTGTAATTTATCTTTTGTATACATTCTACTTTTAAAAGTGCTCCATAAATCATTTAAACTGCTATCATATTGCTTTTCTTCAGATATCTTATCTAAAATTTTAACTAATGAATACCAATCTCTACTTTCCATTTCTTTTTTTAATTTTTTATTATTTTTAATTTTTTCTGATAATTTTCCTCTTATTTTTGCAATCTTTTGCTTTTCAACATCATCAAGTAAACTATCTACTCCTTCACTAAGAAAGTCATAATCTGCAATAATATAATTACTAATATTTAAATCATTTAATACTTTTCTATAAATATTGAAATATGATTTTCCACCAACTTTTATAATTGAAATATCGTTATTATTTAATACATTTTTACCATAAATTTTTTTAACTATTTCTGGAATAAGTATTTGCTCTTCCCCTTCTACTAAAATTACTTTCTCGGCAAAAAACATTTCTGCATTTTTATGTTGTAATTCTATCTTTAATTTTTGTAATTCTTTTCCATCATCATAATTTTGTTTATTAATTACACTCTTTTTTGTTCCATCAATAGTTTTTCGTATAACATTTATATTTTCAATATCTATATTATGTATAAACTCTTCAGAATGTGTTGTAATTATAATTTGATTTTTATTGTCTGCAATAAAATCGTTTAATATATCTGATAACATTCTCTTTGCATGTGGATGTAAAAATAATTCCGGTTCTTCCAAAATAAGTAAAGATGATTGATTAAAGACCTTACAATAGAACTTAAACAATTCTATCATAATTAAACTCTGTAAGCCACTACCTTTGCTTTCTAATGGCGTTTCAACACCATCATTTACTGATAATCTTATATTTTTATAATAATCTTCGCTTTTACTTTCTAACATATTAATATCTATTTTTATATTCATTAAAGATAATGTTTTATTTAATTGACTATTAATATCATCTTTTAAATCTGAATATACTTCTCCAATAGTCCTTTTTAAATCGTCTGAACTATGCTGTATGGCTTCTTGATGTTCTTTATTACAGGAGTCATTCCACATTTTTTGTAATAATTTTCCATACCAAGACCATTTTGTAATTTTTAAAGTTGCTTCCGTTGATCTAAAAGCTGGTATTAATAAACTGGTCATTAAAGTTGCCTTTATATTTGGGTTTATATATAACATTCTATAATATTTTACTTTATTATCTAAAATTAATGGATTTAAACTCGTTTCTTCTTTAATAATTATATTATATAAATTAATTTCTTCATCTTTATTATAATATTTATAAATCCAAATTTTTTTTGTATTATCAAAAATTTTTTTTAAATCTTCTGCTTTCTTCCAAATTAATAAATTAGTTATCGCTTTATAATTAAAAAAATCAGGATGTTTTTCTTTTAACTCATCATCGTCTTCAATTATCCATTCATTATCAAAATCTTCTTCTTTTTCACTAAAATAATTTGATATATCTAATAACCCAATACTCTTTTTTATATTATCTAATAAGGAATAATCTAAAACACCTATCTCATCAAATTCGGCAATTATTTTGAAATTTTTTTCATATTCATTTTTTTCAGTAGAATAAAATACTTTATCTTCGTATGATGTAGTATTGTATTTGTCACCCAAAATTTCATTTAATGCAGAAACTATATTGCTTTTACCAGCATTATTTTTCCCTACAAGTACATTTATTCCCTTATTAAATGTAAAAGTCTCATTTTTAATGCTTTTGTAATTTTTAATAATAAGTTTACTAATATACATTAATTATCACATCCTTTTAATTTTTTGGAATATTTTTGCATAAATATTATACCATATAAAAAGACATTTTTCTTCAAAATGCCTTTAATTGCAACAATATTTCTATATTACTACTCATTATTCCCCATAAAAATTCTATCCCC
>CANQYM010000033.1 GCA_947628085.1 uncultured Clostridia bacterium | reverse complement strand
CCTTTTTATTATCCCAACTTTTTTGATAAAATCCTTATTTTATAAGGAAAATTTATTAAATTAGTTGGGATAATATTATTTGATTAGAGCAGTTAATTTATCAAAATCAGTCTTCCAAACTTTTTCAGCAGTCGAATCTGGTAAGGTTTCTAGAGCTTTAGCTTTTTGAGCAGTAGTTATTTCCAAATATATCATAGTTGTTTCTAAACTTTCATGACCAAGAAGATAAGATATTTGAACTATATTCATTCCATCTTCTAACCAATGTGTTGCTGCTGAATGCCTAAATTGGTGAGGGTGCAAGTTAATAGGAACTTCTGAAGAAATAGAATTTGCTATTTTAGTCCATTTCCTTACTTGTTTTTCAATAGCTTGTTCTGTTAATTTAAATTGTTTCCCTTTGATTTTTGAAAAAAATAAAAAGTCATTTCTATTACTATTAAAGTGATTTTCTTGTATATAAATTTTTAAATATTCAACTGTTTTAGGAAGTAAATATAATGTACGCATTTTGTTTCCCTTTCCTATAATGGTTATATATGGATTAGTAGACTCTAATTGTAAATCACATAATCTTAAAGATAAAATTTCATCTAACCTTGCAGCAGTATTATACATTAAAACAAACATTGTTAAATCTCTTCTGCCAGTTCTACTCTTTTGATCTATGCTATCAAAAAGACATTGGATACCAGCTTTACTTATACTTTTAACTTTAGGCTTAACTGCTTTTCTTTTTTCAATGGTTGAAGCAGCAGAATATATATATAACAAAGAAGTATCATTCTTCCCTAAGAACTCTAAAAAGACTTTTAAGCCAATTAATCTTAAATTAATTGTTTGGTTGGAATTTTTTCTAATTTCTTTTAAATAAATCAACCAATCTTCGATTTTTTCAACACTAAAACAATCATAATTTAATTTCATAGTTGTTGTACCATTTATTTCAAGATATTCTAAATATATTTTTAAAGAGTCTTTGTATCCTTTTAGAGTATTTTTACTAGTAGTTTTAACATTTTTTAGATATTCATTTAAATATTTATTTATATATTCTATTATTTCAAGTGCTTCATTATTAATCTTCGTCATGATATACCTCTGGAACAATTTGTGAAAAACTGTCATTAATTTGATTAATAAAAATATCCGACATTTTTGGTACTAATGAGTAATAATACTTGGTAGTTTCGATGCTTGAATGCCCCATGCTTTTACTTAAATAATATAGTTTGTCTTCAAAATCAATTCCCATATTTATCCAATTGTTAATATTAACAATAGCATAATTGTGTCTAAAATCATATGTTACAGCAGAATTTTTGCTACATAAACTCCAAATTTTTCTAAAATTACATTCAATCCATCTTGCTGTATGATGACTATCTCTAACAGCAGGAAAGAAATAAGTTCTATTTTCATATAGTTCACTGATTTCTTTATCATAATTAATTAGATATTCTTTCATCATATCATTTACTACTACATAATGTTGATTATAACCCTTAGATTTTCTGATATTGATTACACCATGTTCTAAATCAACATCTTCAACTTTTAACATTCTTGCTTCAATAGGTCTCATACCTGTACTATACAATAATCTGTAAAATACAGGTAAAGTTAATTGTTGATTTTTAGCTGTTTTAGTATTAGTTTTTAATTTAATATTATCACAACAAACGAAAAAGTGTTTTAATTCTATTTCTTGAAATGCATAAGGTCTATGTGTATTTCTTTGAACTTTTAGATGTTCTGGTGGTATTAAATTTAAAATATTATGTGAATTAGCATATTTTATAAATTCAATTATAATGTTTATTCTATTGTTAAATGATTTTTTAGTTTCTGTATCTCTTTTTTTACACCAAGAATCTATCATTTCTTGGGTCAATGATGTTTCATTTGGAAAATTTAGTGCACAATATTTATCAAATGCTTTTAAATAAATAGGACAATTTTTGCTCCAACGATGTATTCTAATTCTATAATTTTCAAATTCACTAAATTTATCTTTCATAAATGATAGATATGTAGTCATAGTTGAACCTCTTTTTCGTTTTCAAATATTTCTATACTTAATGCACACTGCTTTAAATGATAAAAATCGGCTGATAAATAATATTTTAATGTTTCAGGTGACTTATGACCTAAAATTTGTGATATAATTACTTGTGGTATCTCATTTTTTAGAAGTAGAGTTGCAATCTTATACCTAAAAATATGAGTGCCTTTTCTTTTGCTTTGCCGTATATTTGCAAGTTTGAATATTTTTTTAACTATAGCATTTATTGCATCTGCTTTAATCGGTAAATTAGCATTTAACTTAATAAAAATATTATCGTATTTTACTTTTGGTCGTTCTTTAGTTATGTAATTAAATAAAGCATTACCGATTATTGGAAGCAAAGGCAGTTCTAAAGGTTCTTGAGTTTTTTCTTGAACTATATTTATTTTTTCATTTTGCCAATCTATGTTAGATAATTTCAAATTAGCTATATCTGAACGTCTAAGGCCTGTATACAATAATAAAATAATAATTGCTTTATCTCTTAAAGTTATATCAGAGTTATTGCTGCTAACAATAGTCTTCACTTTTTCTATTTCTTCATCTGTTAAATATTCTATGTTTTTTCTTGGAGTATATATAATTGGAAATAATTCAATTATATTTTTTATTTCTTCAAAATATAAAATATTTTCCTTTAATACATATTTAGTAGATTTTAAATATGCTGAACTATATTTAAAATTACCATTATCATCTGAAATATAATCTAAAATATCATTCTCTGTAATATCCAAGATATTGTCATATCCTTTATTTTGCATAAAAATCAAAAAAGATGCTCCAGCTATACTATTACTTTTGATAGTGTTTTCCTTCTTATTTTGTTTTATAGCCTCTTGTTTATAATTATCTATAATTTTTTTAAAATTATCATTTAATCTAGCATAGTTAGAATTATCAATTAACTTATGTTTATAATGATTTCTAGTTGGATATTCATCGTATATATCAAAATTCATAATAACTGTTAAAATATAATATTTTCTCCTTTGAACTTTTTCGGATGAATATGTTATTTTAACATAGTTTTCATAGTAATCTAAATAACTATCATAATCTGCACCATATTTTAAAACATTTTTAATTTCACATTCTATTCTACGAATATGCTTTTTTGAGTATCCTCCTTCCTCTAAATATTTAATTAATCGTATCTGTTCATTTCTTAACTTAGTTAAGTTCATTTTATCAATCCTCCTTCCAGATACGATTAATTATTATATCAAAAAAATATTATCCCAACTAATTTAATAAATTTTCCTTATAAAATAAGGATTTTATCAAAAAAGTTGGGATAATAAAAAGG
>CANQYM010000032.1 GCA_947628085.1 uncultured Clostridia bacterium | reverse complement strand
ATAGATGATTTAGACAGATATGATGATAGAGATTGGATTGAAACTAATCTTATAGATATGTATGAAAGATTATTCGATTTTGTAGTCAAATATACTAAAGATAGATTTACTTTAGATTATAATGCAATGCGAGTTAGTTCAAGAAATATATTTGTCAAAGAAATGATTTTAAACACTATTATGCACAGGTTATCAGAAGCTTCTGATAATCTGTGTTATGAGAAGAAAAAAATTATGAGAAGTTGGACTAAAAAAGCCTTTTTTTATGGGCTTTTTTCTTTATTTAACTTCTCATAATATTAATTACAATTCTTGTAAAAATTTCAATAAATCTTCTTTTTGACTTTCAGAATATTTATCAGTTGCATTTAGTTGTTTGCTATGTTCTAAAATTTGCCTTTCTTTAATAATTGGATTTGTTTTAGCATAGATTTCGGTTGTTACAATAGATGTATGTCCGAGTATATCTCGAATATATATTAAATTAACTCCAGATTCAAGCAAATGCATAGCTCTTGAATGTCTCATACTATGATTTGAATATGTATTTTTAAATTTATCCTTATACAAGATTTTAGCCATTTCAACATATTTCTTTAAAATATATTCTATACCTTTAGTAGTAAATTGAGTATTTGTTTTATTTTTAAAAACATACTCATCTTGATTTATTATATTAAAAGTATTTAAATATTTTAATATGACATTTTTTAAATTGTCTGTTAAAGGAACATTTCTTTGTTTATTACCTTTACCAATTAATGTTACATAAGCATGTTCATTTAAATTTAATTGTTTTAAAGTTAAATCTGCAAGTTCTTGAGCTCTACAAGCAGTTTCATACATAAAAAGCAACAAGACATAATCTCTGAAACCATTTTTTTGTTGAGTTTCAGGTAAATTAATTAAAATCTCTATTTCATTTGTTGAAAAATATGATAATATTTTATTATGAGTTTTTTTGTTAGGAATTAATTGGATGTTGGAACAAATTTCAAGACAAGATAACTCTCTATTTTTTAGATATTTATAAAAAGAACGAATCACAGCTAATCTTTGATTTCTAGTTGAAATACTGTTCTTTTTTTCTGTTTCTAAATACATCAAATAATCTTCTATTAATAAATTGTTTATTGCATCTAATGATAAATTATTTATATTTAATTTCTTAATTATATTAAGATATTCTAATAAGGAAACAAATGTATCTCGATAAGAATTAATTGTATTTTTTGAAACTCCTTTTACTAATGGAAGATATTCAGAAAAATATTTTGAAATATAGTAATTCAAATTCTTATTCATAATAAAAATCCTCTTTTTTGTTATATAAATTTTTAAGATAGTCACATGTATATTTAGATATATTTTCTGCTTCACTTTGGATAAGTCGTAAATAATATTCTGTTTCTACTATATTTTTATGACCCAAATAAACTGAAAGAATCGGTAAAGAAGTATATAAATCAAAACCTTTAATTTGCATTTGTTTTAAAGCATTTACAGCAAAGGTATGACGAAGATCGTGTATTCTCTGCCTATTACCATCATATCTGACTGGTATTTTTGCTTTCTTTAATAATTTATGAAACTTTTCATATAATTTACCTTTATAGTATTGAACATTACTATTAGTAATAAACAAATATTTATTGTCAGATTTTCTAATATTTAAGTAATTAAGTAAGATATTGTTTAATGAATCATTTAAAGGAATAAGTCTAGTAATATTATTTTTACTTTCAACAATAGTTATTGTTTTGTCTGAAATATTGTAATCTTTTAATTCAATATTTAAAGCTTCACTTAATCTAAGACCACAACAATAATACAAACAAATTAGAATATAAAATGAATTGGTATCTAAATCATTATTAATATTTAATTCTTGTTTTATTATATTAAATATTCTTTTAATTTCATCGTCTGTAAAAATATATGGAATAAATTCACTATGAAATTTTAATTTATTTGCTTCTGGTTGAATTATATTTTCATAACCATTCATTCTTAAAAAATTACAAAATTGAGAAATTACTGAAAAATATTTGCCTTTAGTAGCTTCTTTATTATTGATATTACAAGTGCTAAGCCACTTATCAACTATTTCTTGATTTATAATTTTAGTACTAGTATTTAATGATAAAAAAAATCTATCTAATTCATAAAGTCTAAAAATTATTGGTTTAGAATATTTATAATTATTACTTCTTTTATATAAAATAAATTGTGATAATTCTTCTTTAAATATACTTTCAAATTTAAAATTTTCATTCATTATAGGGTACCTCCAGTGTTAATTCTCTCAAATGAGTTGTATCTTTAGTTATATAAATATTAGTTGTTCTAGTACTTGAATGACCTAAAACATTGCTTATAGCACTTACTGGAACATTATTATTAATCATATTAGTAGCTAAACTATGTCTTAAAGCATGAGGACCATGATGTTTGTTTTCAAAATTTACACCAGCAATTGTCATTGCTTTTGTAATCATGCGATGAATCGATGAAGTATTATTGAACTTTGTATATGGTGCATACATAGTTGAAAGTATATATTCTTCATCAGCACTATGATTTCTTCCATTTTTCAAATAATCTAAAAGAGGAAATTTAACTTCATCAATTAAAGGTAATACTAGTTCCTTGCCTGTTTTTCTTTGGATAATTTTTATACAATTATTTTCAAAATCAATATTCTCAAATTTCAAATTTATAATATCTCCAACTCTTAATCCATAATAAGCCAATATAGAAATAACTAGATAAGCACATTTACCATAACTATTGGAATTATCAATAACATCTAATATTTTTTTTATTTCTTCTTCACTATAAGTTGATAAGAGTTTATCCCTAGTATCTTTTCTTATTATTGGAAATGTTTGTTTTCCATTAAAATTTACAATATTTTTTTGATATAACCAATTTAACAATTCTCTTAAAACCGATTTTATAAGTCTTACAGTCTCTTTTGCATATTTTTTAGAAATTAAATCAATATAGTTTGAAATATTACTAATTTGTACATCTTTGAAATTAGTTATATTATTTTCACATAAATAATTCATTAAATTAGCAACAATCCATAATTTTCTTTTTTTAGAGTTAATTGAATTTTCTAACCCATTTATATATTCTTTTTGGATTAAATAATAAACCTCAGAATATTCAGGTGGAATATTTAGTGATACAGATTTTTGATGAGTTTTAAAATAATTGCCAGTTTCATAATATTCCATTAATATTAACATAGGCCTTCTTAAAACAATTTGATAATCATATTTTAAATCATAAATATCAAAATCGTATTGTTCATTATAAAATGTTTTTATCACCTCCATATCTACAAAATCAATACTATTTTTTAAACAGTATTTTTTAAAATGATTAGTAATCCATTCTGCTGTACCAATCACAGTTTTACTCATACCATCATCATTAAGTTTTTTAATAAATTTAGGTATGAAATCAATATACTCTTGTGTATTCACTTATATCATCTCCTTCTTGTGTGAAACACAAAGAATATATTATAGCAAAATATTATTATGAGAAGTTAAATAAAGAAAAAAGCCCATAAAAAAAGGCTTTTTTAGTCCAACTTCTCATAATTTTTTTCTTCTCATAACACCGATTATCAGAAGCTTCTGATAATCTGTGGATTATGCTATTTAATAAACTTTCTCTAATAACTTCAAAATCATATTCAGGACTTTCAACTCTTTGCATTC
>CANQYM010000031.1 GCA_947628085.1 uncultured Clostridia bacterium | reverse complement strand
AAAAGAAAATGTACAATTAGAAATCAAGTACCAGGAAGCATATCATTTGTTCCATCAGTAGCTGGTCTAATTATAGCTGGAGAGGTAATAAAAGACATAATAAAAAAATAGACAAAGGACGGAGTTTTTGTCTTGCGAAAAAGTGAAAAAATCAAAAATATATAGAGGAATGTTCTATAAAGTAAGTATTTATATTTGCTTGTATTTTATATAATAGGAAAGTTATCCTTTCCTATTATATAAAAGCGCTACGCGTAGAGATGCACAGAGATTTTCATAGCTGAAAATCTCGCGCGGCAAACAAATTAACGGAAAGCCAAAGAGAAATGTTAAAGTATAGCTTATATTAAGGCTTTCCGATTTGTTCTATAATAGGAAAGTCATCCTTTCCTATTATATAAAAGCGCTATGCGCAAAGATGCACAGATATTTTCATAGCTGAAAATATCGCGCGGCAAACAAATTAACGGAAAGCATAAATTGACTTAAATTTGATAATTATTTTAATTTATACTATAAAAATAAATTATAACAAATTTTATTGCTTTCCGATTTGTTCTATAATAGGAAAGTAATACTTTCCTATTATATAAAAGCGCTACGCGCAAGGATGCACAGATATTTTCATAACTGAAAATCTCGCGCGGCGAACAAATTCACGGAACGCGTAAATTGATTTAAATTTGATAATTATTTTAATTTATACTATAAAAATAAATTGTCTAAATTTTTATAGCGTTCCGATTTGTTCTATAATTAATAGGAGAAACAATATATGGCTAATGAAAGTAAAAAAGTTATATTGTATTTGTTATTGTTAGTTCTAGCAGGTGTCATTATATTTTTTATATTTAAATCTGAAATATCAAATGAAAAGGTCAAAAATAATGAAACTAAAATAGAATTAGTTACTGATAATGATAATACTGTATTGCCTACTCCAGACAGAATTATATATAAAAATAAAAATAACGAATATATGATTATAGATTCAGAAACAAATGTATATACAAAAATATATTCTGAATTATATAATAGAATTGATGACATTATTGAAGGAAAAGTATATTCTGAAGATGAAATAGCTGAAATGCAAAATAGAGGTAGTTTTATAGAGTTTGACTATAATAGCAAAAGTAAGAATTTTGTATTTTTGCTTGAAGAACAAAATATAGGAATTATTAAAAGATTTTCAGATAGTGGGCAAGTAATACAAACCTCACTTTCAAATGTTGATGAATTAGTTAAAGAAATAAATAACTTGACAAAAGATAATACAACAAAATATGATTTTAATACAGAATATAGTTTCAATTCAGAAAATAAGTTGTCAAGAATTACAGACGATTTAAATTTATCACAAGTAAAAGTTTCAGGAGTATACCAAAAAATTATAAACTATGATGAAAATAAATATCATGAACTATTAGAAAAGCTAGATTTTAAAATAGAGCAAGAGTTGCCAAAAGTAGACTTTAATAAACAAAGTGTAGTTATAACTGCATCTCACTATGAAATTAAAGAAATAAAGAAAAATATTGGAAATATTAAATATGAATTTGGAAAATTTCTTGATGAATATATTGTTAATATTTTTATAGTAAGTAAAGTAGTTAATACAAATTGTATATATTACAGTACTGATTCGAATGATTCAGATATAAGTGAATTTGCTATAAATGATAACAATGGTCTAGTTTATTATGTTGAAGATGGAAAATATTATACAACAATAAATCATACAAAAACAGAAATAATATCTATAGAAAAAGCAGCTGATATAGCTGAGCTTGAAGCAAAAGACAAAAAATATCAATATCAAGGTTGGGAATCTAAATTTTACTGTATTTATGATGAAGATGAGCCTGTTTCAGGAGAATTAATTTTGGGATTAGATGATATTAGCAGACTTTACGATTGGAGAAATGAGTGGCAAAAAGAAGGATATGAAGAAAAATTAATGTGGAAAATAAGATTATTTGATGAAAATGATCCATTAACAAGTTTATATATTTATATTGATGCTATCAATGGAAACATTATTGGAGCTGGAGCCTCAAGCGATTAAATTAGCCAAAGGCTCCGTCCCATTGTCTTATTAAAAAGAAAGATAAATAATTTTAAAAAAATCTTACAAAAAATTTGAAGATGTGTTATAATTAATTCGTTGAGTAAAAAATATTAAGCCAATTTTATCAATAAGTAGCAATAAGCGTAAGTCCAATTGATTAAGGACTTATGTTTTTTTGTGCTCAAAAATAAAGGAGGTTTTTATGGAAAAAATTGATTTTGAAAATGACAAAATTTCTAAACTTATTAAGAAATTTGCAATACCATGCGTTATTAGTATGATAGTTGCGGCACTTTATAACATTGTTGACCAAATATTTATAGGATGGAGCAAAGCTGGAGCATTTGGTAATGCCGCAACTAATATTGTATATCCATTTACTGTTATAGCACTTGCTTTTGCTTTGTTAGTAGGTGATGGAGCTGCGGCATTATTTAATTTATCTTTAGGAGCAAAAAGTAAAGAAAAAGCGAATAAATCTATTGGAAATGGATTAATACTTTTAATAATTATATCAGTTATTTTAACTATTTTAGGACTTGCTTTTAACAACCAAATATTAAGAATATTTGGTGGAAATCCAAATGAAGTAGAATGTTATCAATATGCAAAGGATTATTTAAGAATTATTTGTTATGGATTGCCTTCTTCATTAATTACTCAACTTGCTATTGTAATTATAATTGCGGTTGCAAACAATTTGGTAGGAAAATATGGATACACGACAGTAGCATCAACTGGTAGAACTTATGGAGTAGTAACGCCACTTGCAGTTATTGGTATATGTATGAAAGTTTTTGGTATTGTTGTATCAATAGTTATAGGAGTATCTTTGGGTGGCATGCCTATTATTGGCTATAATATGGGAGCTAAAAATATACAAAGAGTTAAAGAAACAATTAAATATATCTTAATAGCAAATTTTATAATTGGTTGCATTGCATTTATAATATTTGAATTATATCCAACATTTATTATTAATATTTTTGGAAATAATAATTCTTTTGAATATCTAGAATATTCTAAATATTGTTTAAGAATTTTCTTAGGTGGAATAATTTTAACTTGTATGACTAAATCATTATCAATTTTATTACAATCAATGGGTTCTAGTTTTAAGTCTACTTTACTTGCTCTAGCTAGAGATGTTAGATTTTTTGTTCCAGCAATTATAATTATTGCAACATTAAGCCATAGTGTTGTAACAATGTTATGGAGTGCAATAATTGCAGATATTTTGTCATTTATTTTAGGAATTTTATTATTAAAATTAGAAGTTAGATAGACAAAGTAACTGAGCTTTCGTCTAGCGAAAAAGTGGCAATAATTTAAAAAGTATATAGAATGTTAGAGAAATTCTAATTGCACTAAACTGCTATCGCAGTGGTCGTTTAAGTTAGTATAACATAAAAGCAATAAGTTTTCTACTAAATTAGGTGCAAAAACTTTGTAAGTATTGAAATAAGTGTAAAAACTCTTTAAAATATATATTATGTAGATTATGTCTACAAATATTTATTGAAAGGGGTTTTTTTATGTGCAATGAAGAAATATTAAGACACATGGAAGAAGATATGACATTTAGAGGTTTAACAGAAAGAACACAAAAATCATAATTTTCATGTAGTATTTACAATACCTGATGTACAATACCTGATGTATTAAATAAAGTTGTATACTACAATCAAACAAAAATGTATAATGTATTTTTTAAAGCAGTATCAGAGACATTACAAGAACTAGCAAATGATAAAAAGTATTTAGGAGCACAAATAGGATTTACAACAATACTTCCCTGGGGGCAAAATTTAAAAGATCACCCACATATACATTGCATAGTACCAGCTGGAGGACTTGATAAATTAGGAAAA
>CANQYM010000030.1 GCA_947628085.1 uncultured Clostridia bacterium | reverse complement strand
CCACAAATTTCAAATGTATAATTACTTGTTGCTCCAGTATTACCACCAAAATATATATTAGTTTGACCACTTGTGTTGTAATAGGTATCATTTGTAGAAGTAGTAAATGTCCAACTATATTTTTTCCATGAAGTATCGGACATAGCATATGTTTTTTGTAAGAATCCTGTACTACCATATTGAAACTTTAAATTACCCTTTCCAGTAATTAATCTAGCATAACAAGATATAGTATATTCTTCGCCTTTTAATATAGGTACATTATTTTGAGCAATATTATCATCATTAGATATACATACTATCCTAGCACCTCTTTTAATATTAGCATTAGGTGAGTCTGTTACTGATATAGCTGTTTTAGTACCTGACCCATTACCAGCCTTTCTCCAAGTAGAATTAGACCAAGAACTAGAACTACCTAAAGAAGTGAAAGTATTAGTACCACGTAATATTTGAGTACCGCCAAATTCTAAATTATCAAATTTTTCTTCGACTTCTTTTTGAGTTTCGACTACAGATTTAATATTATCCTCATTCAATTCAATTTTTACAAGGTAATCATTTAAAGTACTTTGTAGCCCTTCAATTCGTTCTACTGATAAAACTCCAGTTGTGATAAAATTAGCATTAATTTGTCCATCCATTGTCATTGCAACTTCAAAAGGACCTTCATATCCATTTGAACTAAATCCTATTCCACCTAATCCAAATCTCCACACATTTTTGGCTTCTTCTTTTGGAATTTTATCCAAAATCAGAATTTCGTTATCATCTATATAAACTAACCCCAATTTATTTAATGAGTTTATCAAATCTGTTTGTTCCTTGATGGCTATGTCTCTTTTATTAAAACCTTTTCTCATTTCTTCAGAAAAATTATTAATATTTTCTTTCAAACTATCAAATTTACTTTTAACATCTCGAGTATAATTTCCAAAGTTTAATACTTCTATTTTATTAGTCAAAGCATTATATTCATATTCCAAAACTTCAGTTAAAATATTAACTAATGGATGTTTTACATGGATACTATCTCCTATCTCCATATTTTGATTTATATTAGAAGAAATTTCGTATGAAACCTTCGGATATTTATTATCTTCCAAATATTTTTTAGCATTTTCTCTCAATTCTTCTAAAAGTTTTTCTTTTTTATCTTCTTCAGATGTTTCCTCTTCAAATTCTAATTCTGAATTAAATGTAATAGTCCTAGTATATGGAGTAGTATATTGAATGTCACTTTCTAAAAATTCTTCAGGAAGCATAAGCTCATCTGGTCCTACAGGATATATTTTGGTACAAACTTCTGACCAATCTTCAAAAATCTCTATGCCTTGCATATTTTTAGTATAAGAAATTGTTTCTCCATTATCATTACCAACTTTTTTTAAAAATCTAATATCCCAATTATCTGCATCAAATACTCCACCCCATCTTTCTTCAATAACTGTCCATGCTTCTAATAAATTTTTTCTAATAAAATATGCTGTACTCTGCGTATCTACATCAGAAAAAATAGAAAAAGGACTTTTTTTATCAGTCCTTCCATTAATATTAGATAGTGCATTTTGAGCTATTTGATTTGTTGGCCTTACATCCACTAAAAATAACTTTCGTGAATCGAACATTACATGTTCAGCCGTAAAACTTATAACATTATTAGTAACTTTAGGATTATTAATTCTAAATGCTTGTGGTCTAATCTTTGATTTTGTTTTAACAACACAAAGTTTATCTTGAACAATATATTCTTTGTATTTTACAGGTACTTCAACTTCTATATACCATCCATTTAAAGATTTTTTATGAACTTCTTTGCATTTTATAGGTTTAATGGTTATATTTCCATTTGTATCAAAATTTCTATCATTTTCATTAAAAATTTTAATCATAACCATCTGTCCTTTCTTTTTATAAATATTTCTGCATCTCCTAAATGTGTAATTATTTTATTTTCTCCGACATTTAAAGTAGGATATTTATAATCCATTTCAATTTGCCTGTTTCTATTTAAATTTTCGTATGTAACTTTTCCTTTTTCACAATCAATTTCTACATATTCTTCATTATTGAAAGTATAAGAAAATCTTA
Source organism: uncultured Clostridia bacterium (assembly GCA_947628085.1). Lineage (GTDB taxonomy): Bacteria > Bacillota > Clostridia > TANB77 > CAG-508 > Scatovivens. Next base: position 3,000 of record CANQYM010000030.1, on the reverse strand, counting down.
CATCATTTATCGTTATATCAACTTTATCAGCATTTTTTCTTTTTAATTTTATAATTGGCTCTGAAAAAATTGTTCCAGAATTTGTTATAGAATTTGTAGCTTGTACAAATTCATCATTCTTTTTATTCCAAAATGGCGCTCGAATAAACGGAACACTTAATATTTCAATTGAAGCACTTCTTTGAGGAACAATTTCTTCATAAAATCTTGCTGTAGTAATTCTATTGTTATATTCTAAAATTCCTACGCCATTAAGCCATGACAATACTAAATCCATCTTTTCTAAATTTAATACTTGTAATTCCATTGTTTTTTCTACAACAGCATAACCTAATTCTTCAAAATACGGCTCATTTCCTCCGTCAATATCTATTTGTGAAAATTTCTGGGCTGCTCTTCCAAGTAATGAATCATCTTCCTTTAAAACTACTTCCATATCATCACTTGAAATACCTTTAAAGACAAACAAAACTACATCACCTCCATTAATCGATTATCAATAAATTTTGTAAATCCATCTCTGTCAAAAATCATTTTACAATTATTTAATGCTTTCAAAAATGCTCTATATAAAATATCTTCAGTTAAATTATTAGAAAATGCAGAATTTTTTGATGAAAGATTACTATTTACTGATTGAGTAATCTGATTAGTTTTCTGTTCTAAGGGTTCTATACTTAAATTATCTTTCATATTTCCAGCTATTTTTTTGGTTTCATTTTCTAACTTTCCTTCATTTTTCTTGAGTCCATCTACCATAAGATCAATCATATCTGGCATAGATTCATCTAAATCTGACAATGGTCCCTCTTCTGGTAAAGAGAAATGAATAAATCTTGCAATTACATTAGCTACACCTTTAGCAGCATTAGCTAATAATCGTAATTTTGATTGGTTTTGCAAGCCTCCTCTAACTTCATCAATTAAATCTTGCCCCCATTTATTTCCATTTGTTCCATTTTTAAAAGAGTTTTTTGTAGAAGCAGCTAAATTGTTAGCAGCATTTGGAACTGTTGTATCTCCTTGTATTTTTGTAGTTGTTGCAGATAATTCTCCTTCAACTATTCCTGAAATATTCAAATTACTTTTAATTTCCGTATTTACATTATTAGTTAAAGTATTAGCAGCATTTGAAACTGTTGTATCTCCTTGTATTTTTGTAGTTGTTTCAGATAATTCTCCTTCAACTATTCCTTGAATATTCAAATTATTTTCAATTTCTGCATTTACATTATTAGTTAAATTTTCTGTTGCACTAACAACTGAGCCATTTCCATCATCAAAATGTATTACAGTTTCATTAATTGCATCATCTACAATTTTTCCCATTTCTGAAGGAATTTTCCCAATTTTTTCAGTATAAACAGTAAGATTACTTTCTGCCAAAACTCTCCATGCTTCCTTTATATTAGGTCCTTCTGTTCCTAGCATTTGTGTTTGTTTTACTAAAGTATCTCCTAAAGTATTTAGAACTTTTTGTTGAGAATCCATTTGAGTCTTATATACAGAAGCTGCAGTTTCATCTTCAAGTTTTACTTGTTCATCATATAATTGCTTATAAGTTTCATATTTATCTTGTTCTAATTTTATTTGTTTTGCAATTTCTTCCCCTATATCTTTTGTAGTAGCTTTATAAGTAAAGCTTGTTTTGTTTAAAATTTCATTTATATCTTCTTCTGTGCCACTTAATAATCTAGCACTGTCTGCTTCATATGTTGCTATATCATAAGCATAACCTTTTATTAATTCTTGTTGTTGATCAATTTCAGTATCTAACTCAGTTTGGGTTTTTAACATTTCTGTTAATTGATTCTTATATTTATTATAATTTTTACTTGTTTCTTCCATTTCACCAAAATCAAGCTTCTCCTTAGCATCATCAAATGCTTTTGAATACTTCATAACTTTAACTTCTAAATCTTCTATTTCATCTGAAGTATTAGAATATTCTTTGTTTAATTTTTCTAATGTTGTATAAGCTTCTTCTTGATTAGCAATTGCATTTTCCCAAGCATTTTTTTCTTGATCTACAATTATTTCAGCTTTTCTTAAGTTTATTGTTTTTTGAATTTCGCCTTGTATATTTTTATAACTATTAACTATATTTCCATTTAGAGTGTATTCTGTTCCCAATGCAGAATTTAATTGTCCTAAAATAAATTTAACTCTTTCTTCATATCCTGTTTTAATTTTTCCGTTTTCATCGACAAGATTTTGCATTTCACCATACAAATTTTGAACATATTGTATCTCTGATAAATTTGTATCTAAATATTCCTGTTTTTTATTTTTTAACTCATCATAACTACTCTGTTGATTATTTGCATCTTCAATTAATTTATTATTAGTTTCAATTAACTTTTCTTGTTCTTCTGTCAATTTTCTTGTTTCACTAGTAGAAATAGCCATTGCCGTTGTAGCTCCTACAATTGCTAATGCAAATGGACTTGTAATACTTGATATTTTTTGTAATGTTCCAAAAAAGCCCTCCATAACTGTTGAACTTCCAGTAATTTTATTCATCAATAAACCTGTAGTTTTACTTATACTTGCAATTCCTTTTACTACATTTCCTGCACCAGAAGTAATATTTCCTAATATTTTTAAAGCTGGTCCAGCAGCTGCTACTAATGCTCCTATTTTTACTATGGTTTCAACTTGTTCATCATTTAAACTTTCAAATTTCTTAGACCAATCATCTAATTTATTAATAAATTTTTCTACTATAGGCATTACTTTTTCTCCAACAGTAATTCCTATGTCTTTTAATTTACTTATTGATGTTGTAATTTTACTTTCTAGAGTTTCATATCTTTTTGAAGCTTCTTGATTTAATGCGTTATTTTCTTTCCAGGATTTATTTGCTAATTCAACAGCATCATTCATTAAGTCATTAGAATTAGCAAGTGAAAGAATAGTATTACTTAACCTTACTTCTGTTAATCCCATATCATCTAAAATAGCTATAGCAGACTTTCCATTTCTTTCTGTATCATTTAA
>CANQYM010000029.1 GCA_947628085.1 uncultured Clostridia bacterium | reverse complement strand
GAAAATAGATGTAAAAATAGATGTAAAAATAGAATTGAAAAAATGTGTGAATGTGGTGTTATACACGTTATAGAACAAATAGAAAAGCACCCATTTTTTACAATGAGTGCTTTCTATTTTGTTTCATTATTCTGTTTTATTCTTCTGTGCTTTCTTCTGTCTGGTTTTCGTCTGTGATAATCTGTCCATTTTCCACCAGTGTTTTCATCAACTTTTCAAGTTCGATTTCATAACAGATAGTATTTTTCTTTACGTCCATAACCGATACTGTTTTAGCGTTGCAAATAGGATTTTCTTTAAAATACTTCTTTGCACTTGCTACACTGTATTTGCCTGTTAAATCTTTTGTTGTGATTTTGCTTGAATCATCAGTGTAAAGAATTGCAAGTGTAACTGTAGTAACGGGGACTTTGATTTTCATAGTGTTTTTCATGTGTGTTTTCCTCACTTTCTTGAAATATGGTTTTTGTTATCGGTTTTTCAACCTATATACATGATACTACACTATACAAAACCTGTCAACTATTTTTTCATAATTTTATTAACTTTTTTCTGTACTTTTTCATAGTATCCCCCAAGTACTTTTTTACGTTCTTCACCGTTGCCAAACTCACCGTCAATAACACGTTTTGCAAGTTCTTCAATAATTGTTTCGTTTAATAGTTCGTTTACACGTTTCTGCACTTCATTATATTTATTTCCAAGTGCTTTTTTACGTTCTTCACCGTTGCCAAACTCACCCTTTATAACACGCTGTGCAAGGCTGTCAATATCGCTTGTATTTGCCCCTGTGAGGGGTTTTTCTTGCGTGGTAGTGGTTTTATAGCCTACTTTAAAAAAACCCTCTATTTGAACGTCTGACAAGCTGATTTTGCGTATTTTAACGCTATCGCTGTAGTTACCCTCTATAACTTCTATCGTGTTTCCAGAAACGTTTATACAGATTCCTACATGGTCGAAAGTCCCGTTGTTATTCCAATCATAAATAACAACGCAATCTTTGACGGGGTTTTTGATAACTAAACCCTTTTGTTTTGCCGCTGTCCACATATAGTAAACACTACATTCAAACGGGAAATTTTTCGCCCCTGTCAAGTATGCCATAGCAGATACAAAAGCGGCACACCATGAATCATTATATGTTACTTTGTAGTTTCGTGGTAGTGGTTTAATCTGGTTATAAGTATCAATAATTTTGTGATGTTTTGCGCTACCCTCTTTAACTCCCTCATATTGTAAAGCAAGTTCATACATTTTCATTGATAAACACCCCCTGTTTTAAAAGACTTTCAATTTCTTCTTTTTCACTATTTGTTGCGCTTGAATTTAATACAATATCAGAAACTTTTATAAATCCTTTATAATCTCCTATTGTACCATAATCAACAGTATTTTTTCCGAATGGGTTTTGTACTGAATAGGGAATATTTCTAACAACTTCAATAAATGCTTTACTGTATGCGTTTTTGTTTATGTTAGTAACATAGTTGATTATATTGTTATTTTCCGCTTGTATGAATGGAATATTTAACGCTATAACACCGCTGATAGAATAGCATACTTTTCCCGTAAAACTTGAAATAACATTAGCTGTAATATTTCCGCTGTATAAATCAATAGTGTAAATAACTTTTATAGTCTGTCCTATTACATATTCTGTATTTAAATAAACCCTGTCAAAAAATGGTAAATTTAAAATACATTGTGTGGACATATAATCATACACATTATTATATTTTTCTGGAATTGTAATAGTCCCTAAATCAACAGTTAAAATATAATTCAAAAGTTTATATGTTTTTAATTCAGTATCAAAAGTCCCAAGAATTATATTTGATTCACCTGTTTTCATTTCAGACGGGATAATAAACGGGATTTTAAAAAGTGCTAAAATATACTGTCCCATATCTGAATCAGAATTAAACCGAATTTTTGAAAGTTCGTTTAAATCATTTTCAGACGGATTATATAAAAGCGTAAAATCTGAAATTCTTTCTGCTTTCTTTGTTGCAATATAGTTATCAAATAGATAATAGTATTGTGATAGTAAATCAATATTACAATATAACTGATTTCCAGTATTTATAAAAGTTTCGGTTTCTGAATCTTTTCTATACTGGTAAATTCCGTCAAACTCAAAACCATCATTAGCAGTTATTATAATTTGTGTTTTTTCGCCTGTTATCGCTTCACTGTCTGCATAATTACAAGTACAGTTTTCAAGCGTTCCTGTGATAAAAACTTGACGTGTGATTTCAGGTTGTTCGTCTGTAGTTGCTTTTATCCCACCATTAAAAATTAGTTGTGGGAAATAATCACCAGTAGAAATATAATTCCATAATTTAGACGTATTTTCAATAATTAAATGAATTGTTTTATAACTGTTTTCATAGGTTATTTTTAACTCATTTTCGGTTATGTTTATCATCTGTTCTAACCATGAATCAATAAACAATCCCATTTTTGAATAATTTATAGTAGGGGGATTTATATTTAAGGGGTTAAAAGAAAATCCCTCATTACAAGTCATAGTTATATCAATTTTAGTGTCAGTATCTTTTAAATCATAAGTTATTTGTTTAGTAACAGCTTCAAAACTTTCATTATTTATAACAATATTTTTTCTATCAATATTAACACGCAATAAATCGCTATTATCTAAAGTTATTCCCTTATATCCTGCCATTATTTAACACCCCCTACAGTAACAAGAATTATTGATTTTTCATCAACGTTTATTTCTGTATCACTTTCATATAAATCAACTTCTTTTTTAACTTCCGTTTCATAATCAGTATTATAATACGGATTTATATTTTCATTCTGTTGTGAGATATAACCACTACTTTTTAAGATTTCATCTTTAAAACTTTCCAATACATCACAAGTCAATGATAAAGAATAAATATTGTTAGGAAAGATTTCAATACTTTCAATGAAATAAAACCGCTTGAAATTTTCCATATAAGCATAATTAAAATTTACATCTGTTTCACTATGCAATAAAACAACAGGTTTCATTATATCGGTTTTATCTTTAAATTTTATCTCAAATTCTGTTGAATCTTTTAATACTTTATTGATAACGTTATTATTATCTGTAGTGTTATACAGTATGATTTTCAATATTTACACCCCACTTTCATTTAAAAAGGGGTAACAGGGTTTTTATTCCCTGTCACCCCTTAAAAGGAAAACAACACACTATTTAATTATTGACGGATTTTAAACCGCTTCACCCTCTGCAATATAAAACACAACAAAATTTTCGTTTAAATCATTAAAATAACTTGCGTCAAACTTGTAATAGTTATTGAAAAATTCAGCTTTCGCATTGTAGTTAGTTGTAACCCGTCTGTCACTGTTGCAAACTCCTAAAGAATCCCTGTCAAACATGATTCCAAGAATACCGCCTACTTCAATATCTTCACCGCTTGCGGTTTTGACATTGATTTTTGACGTATTTTCAAAATCATAATTCTGACCGCTTGCCTGCCAATAAGGAACGCTTTCGCTTTCTGGAAGTGCGACATAATTTTCGTGGAAAGTGTCAGAGGAAAGATACACACCGCTTGCACTCTTAAACTCTGACAAAAGTACAATATGCAGAAACTCACCACTTGTAAAGCGTTCTTTTTTGCCGATATTAAACAGGGTTGAAATTTTAGAAAGTCTATCCACATAAAGTCCCATTGTGTAACTTGCAAAACGGATAAATTCAGCAGAGGAAAGACAATCTTTTACTTTCGCTGTAGTTCCCATTTTATCATTATAAAGTTTCAACAGATTTACCGCTTTAATTCCGCTGTTCGTTTTATAAGCTTCAATAGACGGAAATTCTGCATGAAATGTTTCTGCAATCATATTGTTAATAGTCCTCATAACAAGTGAATCAATTTTCACCGTCATAGACTTATCAACAGCATTATAAATCATGCTAATAAATCCGTTGAGTTGTGCGGCACTTGAAAAACTCTGTTTAACCTGCAATTCTGTGAATGACATAGGGACTTCAAAAGTAACCTTTTTATTAAAGAATTTAGCAGAAACTTTCGGCTGATAAAAAATATCCTGCTTATATTCCTGTTTATCAACTAAATTCCAACTTTCATTCTCTGTTGCTTCTGGAATGTCAGCAGAAATTTTTTCCAGTACAGAACCAAACTCCCATGAATCCATTAAAACGGACGGGATATTTCCGCTGTATGGTCTATCAACAAAAATAACTTTCCCGATATGGTTTACAAGCGATTTTACATAGTTGTCTACATCACTTGCTCCGAAAATTTCCGCACCCACATCAACAACGTTTGACAAGTCCTCTTTTACTAAATCTGTCTTGCCTAAAATTTCACCTGTTACACCGTTCATAAGTTCATAAATCTGATTTACTTTCATTGTTTGATTCCTCACTTTCTTTAATCATAAATTTGTAGTGTGATAACGCTATTAACATCATTAAATATTATAAAGTATATTACATTATTTTGCAAGTAGTTTATAGCATTTTTTAAAGTTTCTGTAGGGTTTTCTATCAATCTTCTTTCCCTTGTCAACCCGTTTTCAGTCTTTGTTTCCCCTGTCAGCTTATTTGTGGTTTTGTTTTCATTGTTATTTACAAAATTATCATCATTATAAGCGGAAACAAGTCCTGTTGTGGTTTCGTCATTTGCGCTATTAGTGGTTTCTTTTTCCGTTCCTCTTTCTGTAGTTGTTTCAATTAAAGATTCTATCAACGGAAAATCATTTAAAACGCTTGTGAAAATCTTTTCCCATTTATCCGAAAACATTGTTGAAATATAAACTGCTAAACTTTCAAGCCTTGCATTTTTTCCGATATTGTTTAACGTTCTTTCCCCATGAGTCATTATATAAAATTCGTCCATAATTTCAATAATGTTTTGTGCTTTGAAAAGTTCGCTAAATGGAAAAGGTTTTACTTTGTTAATTTCTGCAAATAATTTTTCTGTTGCAAAACGTTCTTTTACTTTCATAATTTACCGCCCCTTTACTATTAGTTTTGAATTGTGTTTTTCAGTTTCTTCTTTTAATTTTTGTAAAGCACTTTTAAAACTTCTAACATCTTTTGAAAACCGCCTAACTTCTTTACCGTCAGTTTTTGCAAGTAAACCCCCGCATTTACCTTTATGATAATCAATCAAAAACAAGAAATATAATTCACTTGCAACAGCAGATATTTCATTGATAACGCTATACATTTTTTCATTTTCGCTTTTTTGCTTTGAAAGTTCTTTATTATAGGATTTAAAAAATATGTCAAGTTCAATACTACATTCAGAGTATAAACCAGTTAAAAAAGAATCCTGCATTGATATATTAGCATATAAAGCATTTAAAGCGTTAAATAATGCAGTCGTGTTTACAATATTATAACTGTTTAAACTTGTCAATGCGTTTTCTGTTGTGCCTATACAACTATTTAAGTAAACACCATACATAGATAAATCAGATTTTATTTTCTGTACTGACAAAAAATATTCACCCCCTTTTCAATCTAATAAGTGTTCAAAACATTCATCTGAATACTTACAAAATAAACAACTATGTTTGCACCCATATTTTGAAAAGTATTTCACTTTTATTATTTCTGGTAAATGCAACAGATAAAGTTTAATTATCTTTGTCTTTTTCATCTTCTTCTTTTTCCTTTTCTGTTGTTTCGTCTGTTGTTTCGTCTGTTGTTTCGTCTGTTGTTTCGTCTGTTGTTTCGTCTGTTGTTTCGTCTGT
>CANQYM010000028.1 GCA_947628085.1 uncultured Clostridia bacterium | reverse complement strand
TGTAAAGTAATAAATGATTTTAATAAATTTTCACAAAAATCAGATGTTATAGTAGCAAACAGATATGAAGATCAATTATTTAATGTAAAAGACAAAGTATATACAAGAGATTTGTACAGTAGGGATTAACTTTTTTTAAAAATTAACATTCTTATACAATATTAGAAAACTTTTGATTGACTTTATTCATGTAAAATTGTATAATAAATGCATAATTGAATAATATGTATGAACAAAAGAAGAGTTTGACTCTTCTTTTTGTATTTTGGAGGAAAATAAATTGCATTTGAATAACAAATTATTATTAAAAATTCGTAAATTTTGTCTCAAAATTTGTAATAAAGTACGAAAAATTAAAACTAATATAACATATGAAAGTTTAAAACCTAAAGATGATATAAACATAGAATCACTTGAAGCTTTAGATTATGCTTTTAAAAATAAGAAAATAAAAAATATAGCTATTACAGGTAATTATTCTTCAGGTAAATCAAGTGTAATTGAAAGTTATATTGTAAAAAGAAAAATTAGACAAAATAAGATTAATAAAATTTCTTTAGCAACATTTGATGAAAGCGAATCTAAAATAGATGCTATGGATATCGAAAAATACATAATTGAACAATTATATTATTCTAGTTATAAAAAAATAATTAAAAATAATACGATAAAATCATGGATATTGTCTTATGACCTTTATTTAATAGTTTTAAGTATTATTTCTTTATTTAATTTTACAAAAATTGTTAAATTAGTCTTAATTAAATCATTATGTTTTAAAATTATAATAGGATGTCTTTTTTTTATTATTTCATTGTTTTTAATATGGATATTAAAAAATATATTAAAATATATTTACAAAATTGATAGCTTTTCACTTCAAATTATGGATTTTAGTATAGAAGTAAAGCAAGATGATAAAACAAGTGTAATAAATCAAAATATGGAATTACTACTAAAAATTTTTAGTAAATTAAATTATAAATATATTTTTTTCGAGGATATTGACAGATTTAATAAGCCTATAATTTTTGAACATTTGAGAGAGTTAAATAATATTTTAAATAAGAATCAAAATGTTAAATTTATATATTTACTAAGAGATGATGTCTTTAAAGGGGAGAATAGAACTAAATTTTTTGATTTTATATATCCTGTTGTTCCTTTTATCTCATATTCATCATCTGGAGAGGAATTATATAAACTAATTGTAAAGTATAAACTACAACGTAAATTACCACAAGATTTTATTTTAAATATTACTATTTTCGTACAGGATATGAGAATATTATGCAATACTTTAAATGAATATAGAATATATGATAAAGATTTAAATAACAATGGAATTGACAGTAAAAATTTATTTGCAATTTTATTATATAAAAATGTTTTTCCAGATGATTTTTCAAAATTGCAATTACAACAAGGAATGCTATATGACTTAATTACTAAAAAGGAAAAAATAATACAAGAACTAATGCAAGATATAAATAATAAAATAATTGAGAGAAAAAAAGAACTAGAAAGCATTAATACTCAAACTTATGATGAAGAAATTTTTTGCAGAGCAGCTGAAAAAATTATTCTTCAAAATAATGAATATAGAACTTCTATAGAAATAAAAAATGATGAGTTAGGAAATAAAAAGCTAGATAGGACAACTGAATTGAACTATGAATATTTAACAGATGAAAATACGATTATACCTTATGATGATGGCAAAGCAGATGCATTAACATTTTATGAAAATTTTGCACCAAAATTATATGAAATGGTACAAAAAATAGAAGCAAATAAAGAAAATCATAAAAAAGAAATTGAAAATAGTATAGATATACTTATTGCTAAATTAGAAGAAACAAAAAGCTATACTATTGAAACATTAGTAAAAGAGAATTTAATTGATGAAGAAGAATTTAACAAATTCGATAATTCTAATAATAAAACTGGAATAGAAAACATTAAAACTGTTGAATTAGTAAAATTTTTACTTCAAGAAGGTTATATAAATGAGTATTATAGCAGATATATAGAGAAATTTCATTCAGGAAGTATTTCAAAAAAAGATAATGATTTTTTAGGAAATTGTATAATAAATAAAACAAATGACTTTCTACAAGAATTAGATAATCCAAATAAAATTATAAGCAGATTAAAAGAAAGTGATTTCAATGAAGAAGCAGTTTTAAATATTTCAATTTTTAAAAGTATACTTTTTAAGCCAGGCATAAAACTTAATAATTATATAAATACATTTTTAAAGAGTGAATCATTTGAGATTTATTTAACTTTATGTGAAACGTTAATGGATGATGAACAATTAGATAAAATGTATTGTGAAATTATGAAAAACATTTATGTTTTTAAATATATTAATAGTATAAAAGATAAAGAATTAAAAAAGAAAGCTGTAGAAAAAATTTTATTGAGTTCAAATATAGAAGATATTAAAGAAATATTGGATTTTGAAGAACTTAAAAAGTTTATTGAAGATTCTTCTATTCTTTTATCAAGTGGAATAAATAATTATGATACTAACATTGTTGTTAAAATAATAGAAGAACTGGATATAAAATATTCAGATATAGATAATAATAATTTAAGAAGAGAAATATACAAATATTGTGTAGAAAATGGAAATTATAAGATCAACATTAATAACATAAAATCTGTTTTAAAATATGTTTTAGGTATTAATACATCTAGTTTTTTATACAATACTATATTAACAAATAACTTAATAAATATGAGTTATAGTGTAATTATAACTAATGAAAATGTTTATAACTATATAAAAGAAAATATAAATAATTATTTAGACAACGTATATTTTAAACAAAGTGCACATCAAAACAATGAAGAAAGTATTAGAGATTTACTAAATGATTCTAATATTTCTGATGAGAAAAAAGAAAAAATAATAGAATTAGAAGCCACTTCAAAAGAAAATGAAAATAGAAAAGGAATAATTAAAGAATTAATTAGAATTGAAAATACTAAATTATATAATAAAATTTTGGAAAGAGATTTAGTAGAAGTATCTTTTGATAGTATATATGTTTATTTTTCAAGAAAAATAAACATATATGAAGATGAATCCGATGAAACAGCAGATGAAGGATTAGAATCTGATATTCAAATATCAAAAGAAATATTAGTGGATTTCATAAATAGAAATGCAAAAACATTAGAAAAAGAAAAATGTGATTTTATTGATCAAAAAGAATTATTGTTATTTTTAGCTTCACAAAATGACATTAATAACGACACTTTTGAAATGTTAATTAATAAATTTGATTCAAAGATTGATGATATAGAATTAAATGAAATTTCTAATGATAAAATAGAAATATTAGCAAAAAATAATATTTTAGCATTTAATGATAAAATTTATGAAACAATAAGAGAAAAAGGTGGAAAAGCTTTAGTATATTATACTCATTTTAATAGATTTAATATTTTAAATAATTTAAAACATTATAGATATAATTCTTCTGAAATAGTACAAATTATTAATGCTAATGGAACACTAATTCATTATACGTTTAAGCAAAGTATCTTAAAAAATTTAGTTAATTATGAAACTTTTAATTTTAATGCTAAAAATGCTAATAAAATTGTTGAATATATTATAAATAAAAAAATAGAAATTTCATTTTCATCACAACAATTAATAAAACTAATTAATTGTTGTGATAATTCAGTAATTATAATAAAATTTATAAATTTTTATTTTAAAAAATTTAATAAAGAACTAATTAAAGATATACTAGAAAATAAATTAACAACATATTTGCCACTTATAAAGAATAGAAATAAGCCTAGTTATAAGAATATTTTATATAACAGAAATTTTATAGATAATTTAAAATCATTAGGTTATAATATTAAATATGAAATTAAAGATAATACTATATACATTAAACCTACAAAAAGATAACTGTGTAAAATAAAATTAAATTAATTTTATTACTATTTATACTAGAAACGTTCTATTTTAACAGAAAAAAAGTTTAATTAGCTAAACTTTTTTGAATTATTTTTAGATACAATATATTTATAAAACATATTGTAGGAGGAAAGTATGAAAGAAGAAGGATTAAATGAATTACATGAATGTTTCAAAAATATGAAATATATTAAAGGCATGGAAGATATATTTGATGAAATAGATACAGTTCAAGATATGATAGACAGAAAAGAGTATATAAAGGACTTAGTAGTTGAAATAGAATCCTAGATATTAAATTGAAATTGTATTTTTTGTTAATTTAGAAAATAAAAATGATAAAAAGCTTCATAATGAGAACGAAAACTTTGGTATTCAAGTTTTGCTTGATTTAAGAAATTCATTATATAAAATAGGAATATATAAAATCTTAAAAGAAAAAAATACTAATATATTATTACTGATAATTATAGTGATATGTTAAATTTATAAAAGAAAAATAAAAAGCATTTCATCTTGAAATGCTTTTTTACTTTGTTATAGTAATATTTTATTAATAATATAGAAAAAAATTATTTTTCAAAGCAACTTTATAAACTATCAATTAATAGTTTATATTAAATTTAAATATGTTTATAAGGAGTAAGAAGTATGAATAAAATAAAAGTTTTAAAAAAGTTAATATGTTTTGTTCTATTTGTAGTGAAGAGCATGAATTAGATTTATGTGAAGAATTAGATGAAACTATTATAAAAAAAGAGAAAGTAAATTATATATGTCATTACTATAGATGTAATAAATATAAAGATGAAAATACTTTTATGACTGAAGATATGTGGAATGAATCTCTAATAAATTCATTAGACATCTATAGAGCATTAGAAAATAAAAATAAATAAAAAACAAATTTAAAAGTTATGAAAGGTTCATTGTTATGCTAAAATTATTTAAACAATTTTAGTTTTTTAATTAGAAAAATTTTATTTAACTTTTAAGTATTTTTTATTGACAATATAATTTTACCATGCTATTATAATTCAAATTTTATAGTTTTATTTTTAAAACTAAATTTAAATTCATTTTATTAAATCTAAAAAATTAAAATTTTTATCTTAGACACATCGTCAAAATTTTCAAAAAAACAAAAAACACATAAGAAGGAGGAATGAATATAGAGAAACACACAGCAGTAGTTCCAACAAATGATTATGTTTTCAAAAAAATATTTGGACAAGTTGGAAATGAAGAAATAACAAAAGACTTAGTAAGCTCAATAATAGGAAAGAAAATTCAAAGTATCAATTTAGATGGAAACACTATATTAGAAAAAGAATTATTAAATGGAAAAATAGGAATATTAGATATTAAAGCAACTTTAGATTCTAATATAATATGTGATATAGAAATGCAAGTTGAAAATCGAAAAGATATAGAAAAAAGACTAATGTATTATTGGAGCAAATTATATTCAAAAGGAATTAGTTCAGGAAAAGATTATATAACACTTAATAAAACAATTTTAATTCTAATAACGAAATTCGAAATGACAAATTTAAAAGAAATAAAAAAATTTCATACAGAATGGAAAATAAGAGAAAAAGATTATAGAAAAACGATATTGACAGATGTATTTGAGCTACATATAATTGAATTGCCAAAACTAGAAAAGTTTATTAATAAGAATGAGAAAAAAGAAGAAAAGCTAATGTTATGGGCAAAATTTTTATTAAATCCAGACGGTATGGAGGAAGAAGAAATGAAAGAAAATAAAGATATAAAGAAAGCGAAAGAAGAATTAGATAAAATGAGGCAAGATGAATATGAAGAAAGAATAGCTGAACTAATGGAAAAGAAAATAATGGATGATAAGGCAAGAGAAGCATATGTTTATGAAGAAGGATATGATAAAGGTGTTGCAGAAGGAATCGAACAAGGCATTGAGCAAGGCATTGAAAACGGTAGAAAAATTGCAACAAAGGAAATAGCCAAAACTATGCTTGAAGCTGGAGAAAAAATAGA
>CANQYM010000027.1 GCA_947628085.1 uncultured Clostridia bacterium | reverse complement strand
GTTTCGTCTGTTGTTTCGTCTGTTGTTTCGTCTGTTGTTTCGTCTGTTGTTTCGTCTGTTGTTTCGTCTGTTGTTTCGTCTGTTGTTTCAACAGGATTTTCACCGCCATTTTCAAGCGTGTTTTCCGTTCCGTCAATTTCAGATAAATCAACTTCACTTTCTGTATTGTGAACGCTTGCCCCATTGAATAACCGATAATCCCAACTTGACGAAAATTCAATTTCAATATTTAAACCAAACATTTCATTGATTTTTTCAATAGCTGTTTTTCTGCTATTTAACATATCATCAACTAAAGGATATAAATTATCTGTATTTGCTTCTACCTCTGCACTTGTCAAACGTTCCCTTTTCATATTGTAATTAGCAGACAATCCAATTTCATTAAATAAACTTGCTTTTGTGTATTGATGAAATTCAAATAAATCTGTTAATGAAACACTTGAATTTATACTTGCATTTTGTACTTTCAGACTGTCAAATAATCTACTTTCTGCAATAACTCCCAACTTTCCCTCATAAATATCTTTCAAAAATTGTTTTGCACTTTCTACAGTACTATCATCATTAGCAGATAACAAATTCTGTATTCTTTTATTTACTGTTGCAAGTGTCATTGTTATATCGGATTCCACTAAAATACTACAATAGCGATTATATAAAGGAATTAAACCCATATATAAAGAATCGTTAGGAATGATAATACAATCTTTATCAATGATTAAAGTTTCATTGTATTTTAAATAGGGATTATTTATAACTATTTGTGTCGGGTTTCCGTATGCGTCCCCCTCACCGCCTAAACCGCCATTTAAACAATAAAAGTCACTTCCTACTTTACAGAAACACCCATACCCATTTACTTGTAATAAAAGTTCAATTTCTCTTTGTGGTATTGTTTCCGGTAAATTATGATATTTAAACATAATTAAAGAACGGTTTAACATATAAGAAATATAATCCCTTATGTTTCTGTTTTTATCTTTAAAATCATATTTAGGAAAATCTAAACCCATGTTATACTTGTCAATTTTCGCCATTTTATTTTTCCTCACTTTCTGATTTTAAGAGGGGAAAATATTTAATATAATCCCCCCTTATTTTTTTACCGCTTATTTCATTTGATAAAGGTTTCGATTTTATCCACTAATTGAGTTAATGCAATAGTATTATTTTCTATTGTTTTTCTCAATTCGTTCATTTCTTCTTTGTGGTTTTTATTCTGCATATAAACTACATACATCATTATTAACGCTACAATAATCGGAAAACCCACAACAGAAATAGCTTGAATTATTGCGTTAAAAGTATCCATTTAAACACCCCCTTTACTACAGATTTTTAAATAATTATGTATGCTGTCACCCACACTATTATTTTGATAAAAAACTCTATCCGTTTTGAAAAACCATGCAATCCGTTCTTGTATGCGGTTTATAGGTTTTAGCACATTTCTATTATAATTCAATTTGTAGGAATATTCAAGCGTGTAAATTAAATCTTTTTCAGTATCTTTTAATTCTGTTGTCTTTTCGTGTATGAATGTAAATAAATCCCCATTTTTAGCAGAAACTATTTCACATTGAAATGTCAAACCATCAAATAAAATAAAGTATGTGAATAGTATTTGTTTTGGTTTATATTTTTCTGGTAAATGTGGGTATATATCTAACTCCCATGCACCGCTTGTAATCATTTCAAGTTTAGGATTATTAAAAGCAAAATAAAAATTATTCTTCTTTTGTTTAACAAGTGTAGCACAATATTCCACCGCAACTTTTAAATCTGAATTGCCATAAGTATATATATCAATAGAACCCTGTTTCATTTCTTTGATATGGTTTAAACCCATTTCTTCAAAATAAGGACAGTATTTATTAACCGTATTTCCTAACATAAATATTTTTACGTTTACCCTCTGTCTAACAATGGTTGAAACAGTGTTCATAAATAACACAAATTCATCTTGTAAATAAACGTGTTTCGTCAAAAATTCATCAAATAAAATCGTTGTTATTCGTGGATATGAAATACTTTTATTGTGTTCCGTTTCTGATAATGCAAAACAGTGTCCTATACAATCACTGTCAAGATTATAAATTGTTTTTCCGTTTTCGTCATAATCACACACATAAAATTTCCCTGCAAAATAAGTTATTCCTTTATACCGTCCACCGCTGATTTTTTCGACTTCTTTATTTTCATTTAATGCGGCGAAAATATCGCTTGCACGTCTACCTATAATATCCTCTTTCCAACGTCTTACTATTGCAATCTGTCCGCCATTATTGAAATATTGTTCAATTCCATACTTTAAAACGCTGTAGGTTTTCCCGTTTGAACGTTCCCCAAAAATAACGTTATAAACAGCATTTTTGTTTAGAATGTTTTGCAGACTATAAAAGTTCTGTTTATTAGTTGTTTTCTTTGACATTGTTTTACCCTCACTTTTCTAATTAAATTGCTTTGTTACCTGTGAATAAATAACCGTTTCTTAAATCCTGCAAAAATTTACTATATCTTTTACTTATTGAAAGTGTAAATTCGCAAGGGGATAAATGTACACCAGATAAAGCGGTTATTTCTGTTGTATGGTTTTGATAATCTGTTATAGTTGCGGTTATTGCTTCATCAATATAAGTGTGTGTGTTTTTTCCTGTTTCAATATCTGGAATATACAAATTATCATCAAAATAAGTAAATACTTTATTATAATCATTATTGCATATTCTCAACATATATTGTAAACCATTTTGTTTTGATAATCCCGCACACGTTAAATGTAAATTTCCGTCATTTTCTCTAACAAGATAACGTTTTGCCCCTAACGTCTTAAAATGTGTATATATTCCCTCAAAATCCCACACACCTATTAACTTTGTTACACCTTTTTTTGTTTTTGGTTGCAATAAATCAAATTCAATGTTTCTAAATTCGCACATTCTTTTTAACTTTCTTTCAACGTCTTTATTATACCTGTTTATATAATCTTTATGTTTTTCATAATGCAAGAATTTTACTGAATCAGTGTCACTATAAACATAATCAACGCCCATAGCAATAATACCATTCCACAAATTTTTTCTTGCATATGCAGTTACCCACACCCCCCACGCATAATATAAAAATCTGTTGTTACTTTCATTGTATTTTTCTATTTGTTCTATCATGGTTTCTTGTGTGTATTTCTGAATATTCCAATCATCAATATATTGAATCTCATTTCTTACAATATCAGTAACACACATTCCATAAACACTATTTAACATTCCTTTTGAAAGTAAATATTCAACTTCTTTACCCTCAACCCCTTTTAATGTGGTTTTGTTTCCGTATAACTCTATAATTGCCATTAAAACAGGTTTAGGAAGATACTGCATATAAAACTTGTGAACGTTAGCAATTTCTATTGTTTCCCAAGAATAACATTGACATATTATTTTAAAATCAATATCTGTTATTGTTGTCTGTAATTTATCAGCTTTAAAAACCCTACCATTATTTATTATAGGATTTTCTAATATTTCACATTTACTTTCTGAAATATATGTTTCAAAAGAAAGTTTGCTTTGTATTCCCGTAAATCTAACCACAAACATTAAACCAGTATTTTCATCATTTACATAATTCAAAAATTCTTCTTTAGTTGGTTTTATTTTTTCTGGTTTTGACATAGGAAATTTTTCCGATAACATTACATAGGGGTAACTTGATGTAAAATCAATGCTTGCAACGTCCTTTAAAACTTTATTAACGTGTAACATACTTGCATGAGTAAATCCACCCATGAAACACTTTTTCAGCATTATATAATCATCAGCAGTTAAAACAAGTTCTTTCATTAACTCCCTATATCTATTATATTTTCCCTTGCTACTTTTTTTATGACTTTTTTCCGTAAAATAGCATTTATCACGAACAAATTTTCGCACACGTCCAGTATTCGTCATTGGAATTTTAGTTATATCTCCATATTGTGAAATTTGTTCACTGATATAAGCTAAAACTATTTCAACGTCATTATTACAATAATTCAACTCATTTTCTGTCAATTCTGTTTCATAAGTTCGACATAAACTATAATCTAAATCACCGACTAATTTTTTGATATTATGGGAAACAAGATTTTCAGCTAATTTTTCCAGTGAATAACCAGACAAAATATAACTATCTCTAAATTCAATCCCATAACTGCAAACCGCTTTTATTGGTTTTCTTTCATCTACAGAAAAAACATTTTGCCATTGAAAATACTTTCGCATGAATTGAAATTCATATGATAAATTATGAACGTATATTACAAGAATCTGGTTTTCATCTAATAAAAAGTATTCTTGTAAATCTCTGCATAATTGTTTAAATTCTTCCCACGTTCTACCATAGCAAATAAAGCGTTTATCTTTTATACCGAACGTCCATTCATACATAAAAGCAAATTTTTGTTCATTCTCTAACATTACAGACGTTGTTTCAATATCAAAAGCACATTCAATATTCAAATACTTTTTTACTGATTTACTATTTGTGTCAAACTTTGAAACAAGATTGATTTCAATTTCATCTAATTCTTGTAAATCAAAATCATAATAATGTTTCATGTGTGTTTTCCTTTTTATGTCAATTACAATTTAATAAAATCCCATTCTGTAGAATCTTCTTTATATCCCTCATTCATATTTTCAACAGGTTGCACTTTATCCATCGCTTGCAAATACTTGTTTAAAACACTTTCTGTACTTTCTTCCGTATCTATTTCAATTACACCCTGTTTAATTTGTTCGTTTATCTGTTGCCATATTTTTTGATAATCCAACGCTAATGCAGACTGTTCAGCACTTCTATAATATTGTTTTATTTTGTCTGCTAATTCAAAAAATTTTTTAGATTTAGTTTTTAAATCAGCTAAACCATTATATTTAATTCCAGTATTTGCCGCCATTTCACGCAAAAACGCATTTGCTTGTCTAACCGTACTTGTTTTATTATCCAGAAAGTTTTTTAATCTCCAAAACTCACTTTGTAACTGTTGATAATCTTTTCCCTTTACACTGAATTTAATAGCACCATTTTCAACCCAACTTCTATAAGCAGGAAGTTCCGTCAATTCGTTTCTTTCAAGTCGTACAAGTCTTTTATTCGCCATACTTGCCATTCTTGAAACTTCTTTTTTAAGTGTTTTATATTCGTCACTTGCTACTTTTACAGACATTTAAAAACCCCCTTTAAAAAGATTTCTCTTTGTTCATCATTACATGAATGTAAATAGATTGATAAATATTTGATATTATTTGCACGTCCATTCTCAAAAGCTGAAATTGATTTACTATTAACGTGGTTTTCTGTTGCTATTTCTTTCAATGTTTTATGCAAAACTTCTTTTCTAAATGTTCTACAGAAATTTCCTATTCTTTCTATCATGCTTTAACCCTCACTAAATGAAACAGGGAAACAGGGTTTAAACCGTCCCCCCCGTTTCCCCTGTCTTTAATTGCCGTTTTCCGCTGTCTGTTCGGTTTACTCTAAATCAATCCAGTTAATGCTATAGCAAACCTCTGTTCTATTTTTGGTTTCATATGTGTAAATCTTAAAACCAAACTTCCCATCATTGATTGCATTAACAGTCTCTTCATCACGCATAATTTCTTTAGCAACGTCTGTTAAATGTTTAGGAAGATTCACTAAACAAGTATCTGTTGCTACAACAGGACTTTCACCGAAACGGGACTTTTTGTTGATATAAACCGCACGCACAACATACTGAAATTCTTTCCCGTTGTTGTTGAATAAATCCCTTAAAGAATGATACTCAAAATCTTTTGGGATTTCAAAAGTAAAAAGGTTGGTTTTATTGTACTTACTTGCAATACTCATGTTATTCACTCCTTTTCTTATTATATTATATGGTACTTTGCAAGTTGCAAGGGTTTCCCCTCATTGAATAATATAGCAAATAACACATCTAATGTCAATAGATTTTTATACACTTCTATAATATGATATATTGACGCATGTTCTATAACGTATATAACACCAAACTCCCCTGTTCTATAACGTGTATAACACCACATTCACACATTTTTTCAATTCTATTTTTACATCTATTTTTACATCTATTTTC
>CANQYM010000026.1 GCA_947628085.1 uncultured Clostridia bacterium | reverse complement strand
ATATATGAAATTAAGCCTGAAAATGGAATTATAATTTTTTCTATGCTAAAAGAAAATAAAGAGATACCCCCAGTCAAGTCTCAAAGCAAAAAATAATATATGGGGAGCGGGGGTGGGGGCGATTACTAAACTGATTTCTTGAAGAAACTCACGTGAAAAGGGGTTGGAAAAAATGGGAAGAAAAAAGAAAACGGAAACATTGATAAAAGAAAGAGAAAAAGCTGAAAAAGAATTAGAAACTATTGAAAATATTTTAAAAGAAAAAAGACAAGAAATTGAATTAGCTTCAAAAATTGAAAAATTACAAGATGTAATAAGAGAAGATTTATTGAATCAATTACACGAACAAGAAAAATTTGGAAAATATTTTGAAGATCTTGTTGAAGATTATGTATATAATGTTGGGCTTAAAGCAAAATTGCAGAATGATATAGATGTTAATGGCATTAGATATAAAACTGCTACTGGTAATGGGTATACAGTTTATAAGCCAAATGAAAGTATAGTTAATTTACACAAAACAAATGCACAAATGTTGAAAATTCTTTCAGATTTGAATTTGAAAGAGCCAGATTCAAATCCAGATAATGGTGCTGGTGATGGTGGTGATGATTTAGGAGATGGTTTACTGTAAGGAAATTGAAGATTATATCAAATATGTAGAAGAGAATCCAGAAGAAACAGATATAGAAATTAAATTATTAATTAAAAATGTTGTAAAACCAACACTTGAAAGAGATGACATATTTTTTGATAATAATATGTTTAAAAATTTTATAACTTTTACGGAAAAGTGGTTTTATAAATTATATCCATATCAAAAATTTTTATCAGCATTTGTTTTTATGTATGATAAAAATGATATGGATATTGTTGTTTTTCCAGAAATATTTTTGTTGATGGCTAGAGGAAACGGAAAAGATGGTTTAATTGCTCCGCTTGCTCTTTTTTTAATTTCACCAATATATGGAGTACAAAAATATAATGTTGATATTGTTGCAACATCTGAAGAGCAGGCAAAAGGAACTTTTGATGTTTGCTATGAAATGTTAGAATCTAATAAAATAAAAATGAAAAAATACTTTTATTGGAATAAAGAATATATCATATGTAGAAAAACTTATTCAAAATTGAAATACAATACTTCAGGGTTTAAAACCAAAGATGGTAAAGCTCCTGGATTAATAATTTTTAATGAATATCATGCTTATGAAACAAGTAAAGAAATAAATGTTCATACATCTGGACTTGGAAAAGTAAAACATGCAAGAATTATAATTATTACTACAGATGGAACAGTTCGAGAGGGACCTTTAGACGAAAAAAAGGATCTATCAAATAGAGTATTAAATGGTGAATATAATTTTACTGGAATTTTACCAATTATTTATAGATTAAATGATAGAAAACTTGTTGAAGTTCCAATGCAAAAATATCTAGAAACACAAAATAAAGACGATATAGATTTTACATATTGGATAAGAGCTAATCCTAGTCTTCCATTTAGAAGTGTATTAAAAAATCAAATAATTAAAGATTTTTTCAAAATGAAAGAAGAGCCAAGCTATAAAATAGAATTTTATACTAAAAGAATGAATTTGCCAGAAAAAAATCAAGATGAAATTGCTGTTTCATGGGAAAATATTGAAAAGGCTTCTTACAGTAATGTTGAAAAAAAAATACCAAGAGAAACTCCAAAATTGGAAGGCAAAAAAGCAATTATCGGATTTGATTTAGCTTCTTTAAATGATTTTATGTCTGCAATATTGATATTTAAAATTAATGATGAATATATTTGGAGAGGCAAAACATGGATTTGTGCATCAAATGAAAATTTCAAAGGAATAAAATTTCCGTTTAACTTAAAAGGTGAAGAGGGATTTAGAGATTTTGAAATTACTTATGAAAAAACTTTAGATGAAAAGGAATTGGTAAAATGGTGTATAGAACAAATGAAGGAATATGACATAGTAAAAATCATTGGTGATATGTATAGATTTAAATTATTAAAAAAAGCTTTTTCTGAAGAAGGTTTAGGTGATGATTATATTGAAACTCCTAAAAATCCTGATGGATTAATTAGAATGATAAGAAATCTTCCTTCTGTTGAAGCAATTATAATTCCTAAAATTGAAGTTGAGTTTACTAGAGGAAATATAAATATTGGTGATAGTGCAATAATGCGTTGGGCAATAAATAATACTTGTATTACTCAAAAAAAAGATGGAAATAAAATTTATGGAAAAATTGAACCAAAATTAAGAAAAAATGATCCATTTATGGCTGCAATGTGTGGAATGACTTGTCACGAACTGCTAGAAGAAAATAATGATGTAATTTATATTTAAGGAGAGGCAAAATGAGTTTATTTAAGAAAAATTTTGAAGAAATTTTTGATATTATCTTGGGAAATTCCAAAAAAGTAAATTATATTTATGCAATGGCTGAAGCTAGAGCTATAGATATGATTGCTAGAATGATTTCTACTAGAGAAATTGAAACATACGAAAAAATAAATAAAAAGATTCAAAAGAATAAAGGAAAATTATATTATAGCTTAAATATAAAACCTAATCCAAACGAATCTGGAACTCAATTTTTATATAAACTTATAGTAAAACTTCTAACTGAAAAGAAGGCTTTAGTTGTTATAAATAAGGCTCCTAATAATATAAATTATTTATATGTTGCTGATGATTTTAAAATTAATAATCAAATAATGTATTCAAAAACATTTTATGATGTAGTTCTTTCAGATAATGAAGGAAATACTCAAAGACTTATTAAAAAATATAATAATGAAAATTCAATGTATTTTTCAATAATCAATAATGAATTATATAATAATTCAATTTTATATAAAAATGAAACTCAAAAAATTTTAAATGCAACTACTAAAAAATTCATTAAATCAAATTTACCAAAATGGAGATTAAAAACTCCAGGTGGACAACCTAAAATTATGGATTTTAAAACTGGAGAAGAAATTTCTTATGATGATTATAAAAGTAAAATTACAGAAGGATTACTTTCTGATGATGAAGCTATTGTTATGTTGTCAGAAAAATTTGATTTAAATAATTTGAATGAAAATGTTAAACAAACATCTTCTGATATAACGGAAGTTTTCAAAAATATATCCGATGAAGTGGCCAATAAATGGCAAATTCCATTGGATATTTTTTATGGTAAACAAACAGAAAAATCAAATGCTATAAATGACTTTATGACATTAGGTTTGAGATATTATTTTGAATTATTAGAAGATGGATTTAATGATGTTTTAGTTGGGATAGACGATTTTTTAAAAGGTGAATATATTAAATTTAATACTTTAACAATAAATCATAAAGACATTTTGGATTCAGCAAATGGAATTGATAAATTGACAGGAGACGGTTTCAGCAGAAATGAAATAAATGATTTCATAGGATTACCTCATATAGACGAGGACTGGGCTGACGAACATAATTTAACTAAAAATTATGGAGATTATTCTAAAAAGAAAGAAGGTGAGAATGAATAATGGATAAGTATTTAACATTTAAGAAGGTAAGTGACCAGGAAACAGAACTATACATCTACGATGATATCAGAGAAAAAGATTTTTTCGAAATGATATTTGGAGTTGATGCTGAATTAACTAATACAAAAACATTAAGAGAAGCTCTGGAGAAAGTTGATACCCCTAACTTAACTGTAAGAATTAATTCTTATGGCGGACAAGTTGATCAAGGCTTAGCAATTTATAGTTTATTAGAAGATTGTAAATTGAATGTAAAAACCATAGTTGATGGCTTTGCTTGTAGTGCTGCAAGTATCATTTTTATGGCTGGTAAAGAAAGAATAGTTCCAGAAAACGGATTACTTATGATTCATAATGCTTGGACTAGAGCAGAAGGTGATAGTAATGCAATGAAGAAAGTTGCAGAAGATTTAGAAAAAATAACGCAACCATCTATAAACATTTATACTAAGAAAACAAAACTTTCTGAAGAAGAAATTAAGCAGAAAATGGATGAGGAAACTTGGATTACTTCACAAGAAGCTTATGAATGGGGCTTTTCTACAACTCAAACAAGAGAAAATAAAGCAAATCAAGCTTTAGAAGCAGATTTTATTCATAATTTAGTTTTACAAAATAAGGAATTACAAAAGAAAAATAAAACTTTGATTGAAAAAGTTAATAGTATTATGGTTAAACAAGACTCTATGAAGTCTTTTTTTAATACAAAAAAATAAAAAGAAAGGAATTTAGAAAAATGAAAATTGATGTAAGCAAAATGCAAAAAGCAAAAGAAGAAGCTTTACAAATTATTAAAGCAAAAGAAAACAAAGAGGAAGCTGTTGTTGAAGCTATTGAAGTTATGAACTCAGCTTTAAATGATGAATTAGTTCAAAAAATTGTTGAAGAATCTAATTCAAAAACAGAACAAGAAAGTGAAAAAGACTTTTATGAAAGATTAGGATTAAGAATTTTATCAGCAAAGGAAAAAGACTTTTATGAAAAATTAATTGAAAATCCTAAACAAGCTATTGATGCTGGACAAATTGAAATTTTTCCAACATCAGTAATTGATTTAACATTAGAGAATATTAGAACTCAAAGTGAATTATTAGCCAATGTAAATATGGCTCCAGCTGGAGTTAAAAGATGGTTAGTTGCTGAAGAAACTGGTAAGTATTCATGGGGTGGAGCTTTATCTGTTGAAAAACTAAAAAGTGAAATTCAAGCAAAATTTAAATCTATGGTAACAGAAGTAAATAGATTAACTGTGTTTATGATTTTACCAAAAGCAATTAAAGAATTAGCTTTACCATTTGTTGATAAATATTGTAGAGCTATTTTAGCTGAACAATTAATGAATGGATTAGAGCATGGTGTTATTTGTGGTGAAGGTGAAAAAGCTACAGAACCAATTGGTTTGTTTAAACAAATTGGAGCTACAAATGGAGATGGAAAAAATAAAAATAAAGATTTAAATACAGATATTACTTCTTTTTCTCCAAAATCTTTAGCAAATGCAAAAAAATATTTATCTAATGGTGGAAAAAGAAAAATTTCTCAAATTTTAGTAATATGTAATCCATCTGATAGAGCTTTATATATTGATCCAGCAATGCAAGACAGAAGAGGAAATATGATTCCAGCTGCTAAAAATTTAGTTGTAGCTGAATCTCCAGAGTGTCCAGAAGGAAAAGCTGGTCTTGCATTACCTAAAAAATACACTTTAGCAATGTCAGATGTTAAAATTAGTGATTATGATCAAACTTTAGCTGATCAAGATGCTGATTTAATGGTTGGTGGAACATTTGCAAATGGTCGTGCTGTAGATGATAATGTTTGCTATGTGTTTGATCCAACTAAATTAGAAGAATTTATCGATAAAGTTGAAATTGTTAATAACGATAATCCCTAGTCCAGCCACCGAAATAAAGGTGGCGATACCTAACAATGAAACATCACTTAATTTAGGAGAAAAAACAGTTCAAGATTTGTGTGAAAATGTAAGTTTAGATGGTGATAATGTAACTGGTGCGTTGAAACATATTGATAACTGGACTGAATTTTCAAGTAAATCAGATGAGAATACTGGTAATTTCTTGCCATTGTATTTTGAAGATGCAAAAGGAAAGCCAAAGGGAACTATAAAAGTTGAGTTAAAAGGTACTGGTGCAAAAGTAAGAAAACCAGTAGCTGTCGATGAAAAAGACGGTTTAATTGTTTTCCAAATTCATAATCAAGATAATACTTTAGAAATTACTGAGGAAGGAAAAGAAACTAAAACATTAACAATGACAAGTTTGGAATTAAGAGAGGAATAAAAATAAATGGAAGATACCATAAAGAAAATAATTGAAGAATATAGACTCGAAAATCAGATAAATCCTAATAGAGAAGATTCTGAATTTGAAAACTATGTTAAAGAAGGCATATATGACATAAATGATTTTTGCGGAACTGAAATTGATTATGAAAAAGATTTAGACGCGAGATGCTTGCTTAAAAATTATGTATTATATAGCAATAGTAAGAGATTAGCAGAATTTAAGAGTTTATATATGGAGGAATATCATGAACTTCAAAGAAACTATTACATCAATTCCAAATTATAAAGATGGATGTTTTAGCATTTATGTAATTAAACATAAAGATACTACATTCCCAGAGGAATATTTAGAATTAATTTCTGATAAGAAATTTTGGTTTGAAGAAAAGTCTATCTCTGACAAGTTAAGATTTGAAGCTGATGCTAGAGAGATAGACTTAACTTTTAAAATTAGAATTGCCCAGGATAAAACAATAACTTCAAAAAATGTTTTAAGAATAGGAAATGAATATCACAAAGTTTATAATGTATATCATTTTACTAATGCAGATGGCTTTAAGCAATCTGATATTACATTACAAAAATATGAAAATCCTATTTTGGAGGAAGAAAAGAATGATGACGAAGAATAAATTAATAGAAATCCTAAAATCTTTGAATATTCCTGTTAATGAAGGTATTCAAAATGATAAAGATGCCAATATTTATCCCAGAATTGTATTCTGGGATTATTTATGGGATCCGATTTTAGCTAGTGGTGAAGAATATGATACAAATGTAACATATCAAGTTTCATTATTTAGCAGAAAACCACCTCATGAATCTGAAATTAAAAAACTAAAAAAGACTCTAAAAGAGAATGGATTAAATCCATATATCGAACATGAGTACATCCAGGATAAAAGATATTTTCACTCATTCTTTAAAATTGAAGTAGTGGAGAATTTGAATGATTAATGAGTATGAAGGTTTTAATATTTTATCAGATGTAGTTTCAAAATATATTCAAGCAGCTGAAAATAGTCAAGAAGCTTTAGTTTCAGGAGCGCGAGAATTGGTTAAAGATTTAAGAAAACTAACTAAACCTATCTCAGAAATAAAAAAATCTGGATATACACATTTAATTGATACATTTGATTATGGAGTTCGAGACAAAGAAGTTGTTGTTGGATGGGGTAAATATTATGGAAGAATGGTTGAATATGGAACTAGTAAGATGGCAGCTAGAGAACATTTTAGACCAGTCTTTGAAAAAAATAAAGAAAAATATTATAAGAAAATGCTTAGTACATTAGGTATTAAGACATGGTAAGGAGGAAAAATGGAAAGTCAAATTACAACTAAAAAACCACC
>CANQYM010000025.1 GCA_947628085.1 uncultured Clostridia bacterium | reverse complement strand
ATTTAAATTTAGTTTTAAAAATAAAACTATAAAATTTGAATTATAATAGCACGGTAAAATTATATTGTCAATAAAAAATACTCAAAAGTTAAATAAAATTTTTACTAAAATTTCAAATAATTTTTAATCATAACATAAAAAATGAACCCAAATTGTTAAACTTTTTTTATCTAGCAATTTGGGTTCTACTCTACTTCTTTCACTCTTTTTTATGCTAAAATTTCTGCAATTCTATTTATTCACTTGCTTCTATTAACTGAGCTGTATAAAGTTTTCCATCTCTTAAACTATTTATATATAAATTTTTTTCTAGCATTTTTTTGCTTACATCAAATTTACATTCAAATCCTTTTTCTTTTCCTAAGTAAGAAAGTATATAATTATATATATTTCCATCTTCATCAGTTATATAAAGTAAATTTTGCTCTGAAGTTGTAATTTCTTTTGGATTTTCAGTGTCTGCTTGTTTTTCTAAAAATTCTTCAATTTTATCGTACTTTCCTCTTACAACAAGTCCTAGTTCTGAAATTTCTAGTTTTGTGAATTCCATTTCTGGAATTTCTTCTGATAATGCAAGTTTTGTAACTTCCCTATTATAAAATTTTTCTGGAACTTCTATTTCAAAAATCCATTCTGCATCAGATAGCTTAAAATATTCATTATCTATTATTTTAGGCTTACCATCTACTTCTTCTATATTACTCATATTATATCCTAAATTAGAAATTCTTATGAAAATCTTTCTGCTTTTTGGAAATCCTTTTTCTAATGAATACATAGTTATTTCTTCTATTAGTTTTTTCTCTTCTGGAATACTTTTAATTAATCCTTTTCCACCACCATCATTTATTTGGTTTCCTAAAAAGTCAAATCTGTTAAATTTTATTCCAAGCTCTTTATAAAGCATTGCATCATAAGTAATTACTTTTCCATCACTTCTATTAAAAATTCCATATACATTATTTTCATCATCATATACAGCATAAGTAAAATCAAAATAATGTGATGGTACTTCTATGTTTTCATCAAATTTAAAACTTATATCTGATTTAAAACTATCATCTGTAATGGCTAAATTATCTACTTTTATACTAATACCGTCTTTAGTCACATAGTCCATATCTACTTTTTCCAAGTAGTTATCCTTTTCATCTTCTATTATCTTAGCATTTCCTGTTACTATTTCTCTTTGCTCATATTCTTTAAACTCTATATTCCACTTTATTTTTGCATAAATTCTATTTGATGCTACTGTAATTAAAATCGCTACAAGAAATACTGCTGCTATGTTTAAAATTTTTCTCTTATTAAACTTTTTATTTTTTTCAGCTTTCAAAATAATTTCTTCGTAATTTTCTTCTTTATTAAAAACTTGATTTGCAAATTCTTCATATACTTTATTTCTCATCGCCTTTCACATCCTTTCTATATTTACTTTTTAATTCATCTAATGTTCTATATAATTTATGTTTAACTGTTGATTCTGTTAAATTAAGCTCCTCAGCTATTTCATAAATTTTTAAATTGCACACATAATATAAGTAAAATATTTTTGCAATTAAAACATCTTTTTTATTTACATATTCCCAAATTTCTTTTACATTTTCTTTTGTAATAAACTCCTCTTCCAAATTGATATCATCTTTTATTTCTATATCTTCTTCATTAGAAACTATTTTTAGCCTTTTACCAAAATAAAATCTTTTAATAATATTTTTAGCAATACCACATAAATAGCTATTTATGTTTTGAATTTTTATACCTTTTTTAATTTTGTTTAAAGCCTCCACATAAGTATCTTGAACAATATCATTTACATCATCAAAATTATAGCAATTAATTACAACGAATTTTAAAAGCATTTGATAAGTATTTTCATAAATTTTTTTAAATTCTTCTTCTGTTTCTTTCTCCAATTTGAACCCCCTTCTTATCAAAAATTCAAATTAAAACTTTTATAGCTATTATAAAGTTTCTTTATATTATAGTCATCAAAATTATAAAAAAAGTTCCATAAAATTATAATATATATTATAAAAAAATACACTTTTGCTTAATTACTTTTAAACAAAAGTGTATTTTCTTTACCATTCTCTTTCTAAATTTACTAATTCTGAAAAATAACCGCTTAAACAAAAAGGCGCTAGTAGAAATGAATATATAAAAGTATAAAATAAAAATGCAAGAGCACTTCTTCTCTCTATTTTTAATTTTAATTTTTTCATGATGTTTCTTCTTTTTATTTCCACAATTAAGTCTTGTAACATTCCAAATGGAATTACCAATATTGTCATAACACTTATTAATATTGGTTTTCCGAGAAGTAGTTCAGCTAATCCAAGTGGTATAAAAATTAAAATTGCAAAGTCCATAAATGGAAAAAATATGTCTTCACACATTAGTAGTTTAGCTTTAAGATTTATTTTTTCTGAATGCATTACTTTAACTCTTTTAAATGCTTCTATCATACCTCTTGCCCATCTTTTTCTTTGTTTTGCCAAGCCTCCTAAAGTTTCTGGCACTTTAGTAAAGCCTACTGCATCTGAAGCAAAATTCGTTTCATATCCTAAACTTAAGAGCTTCCATGTTAAAACAATGTCTTCTCCAACACATTCATTCCAACCTTCAACTTTTTTTAAAATTTTTGTTTTGTATATGCTAAATGCTCCTTGTGTAACTAATGTTGAATCATATTCACCTTGTATTAATTTCACTCCAAAAATTCCTAAAGAATAATCCCATTCTTGAAGTTTTGTAATAAAATTCTTTTTACCATTTTGAACAAATAAACATCCTGCAACTGATGCTGTTTTGTCATTCGAATTTTCTAATTTTTTAACTATATTTCTAATAGCTAAAGGATGCAAAACAGTATCATCATCAACTGTTATTACATATTCAGTATTAACTTCTTTTAAAGCTTTATTTAAACTGCAAGACTTTCCAGAATGATTTTGCTTCAATATAGTTATTTCATCCTTTAAGTTCATATTTTCTAATATTTTTAAAGAATTGTCTTTTGAACCATCATCTATAATTTTAACATAAATTTTTCCGCTATATTGCTGTTTTTCTATTGCTTTAATTGTATTTTTTATTACATCTTCAGCATTATACATTGGTATTAAAACAGTTACATCTTTTTCTTGAAGTTTTTCCTTTTTTTCTTTATTTTTGTTAAAAAATAAGCTCATCATTATAAAAATATAATTAAATCCTGGAACTAGTGCAACAAAAGTTACCATATAAATTGCAAAGAAAAATCCCAATATTGAAGTTATATCATTTATCCAATTAATGCATATAAATATTGCTATTATGAAATAAAGAAGTGCCATTATATTAGACAGTATAAACATAATATCACCTCAATTACATAGTATGAAATTTTTGTAATTGAGGCGACTATTATTACATACTTATTGATTTAATACTTCTTTCTAAAATTCCTTTCATATATGCAATCGCAATTCCATAATTAGTAAAAGGAACATTTTGATTTTCTGCTGAATTCATTCTAAAAATCATTTCATTTTCATTTAGCATACATCCACCGCAGTGAATAATTAAATCATATTTTTTTAAGTCATTTGGAAATCCAGTTCCGCTACTCCACTCAAAGTCTAAATCTAAATTTGTATATTTTTTTAACCAATTTGGGAGTTTTACTGTTCCAATATCATCACATTGTCTATGATGAGTACATCCTTCACTAATAAGAACCTTGGAAGCGTTTTTCAATTTACTTATTTGATTTACTCCATCTATTGCAGTTTCCAAAAATCCTTTATATCTTGCCATTAAAATTGAAAATGATGTTAAAGGTATATCTCTTGGTACAATTTTATCTACTTCTTCAAACACTTGTGAATCTGTTACTACTAGTGCTGGCTTCTTGTTCAGGCTTTGCAACGTTTCTTTAAGTTCGCTTTCCTTTGTTACAACAGATATTCCATTTGCATCTATAATATCTCTTATAGCAAGTTGCTGTGGCATAATCATTCTACCTTTTGGCGCTGCACTATCAATTGGTGTAACTAAAACAACTATATCTTTTGGCTTTATTAAATCTCCTAGAAAAAGTTTATTTTTTCTAGATTTACTTAAACTTCCTAATGCGTTTTTTAAATCTTCTATTCCAATTTTATTTATGGCGCTTACATAAATTTCTTTTCTCATAGTTTCTGCGTCTTTTTCAGAAGAGTTTAATTTATTTTTTACTTCAGTGTTTAATTTATTTTCTTGGGCTAAAATATCTGATTTATTTTTTGCTATAATAAAAGGAATTTTTCTTTCTTCAAAAATTGATATTAGATTTTTTTCTACTTCATTTAAATCTCTTTCAGCTGTTGTAACAAGAACTGCAATGTCGCAGCTTCTTAATATTTTTTTAGTTTTTTCTATACGTTTTTCGCCAAGAACTCCTTCATCATCAAATCCTGGTGTGTCTATAATTATTACTGGTCCTAGTGGTAATAATTCCATAGATTTTTTAACTGGGTCTGTTGTAGTTCCTTTAATGTCACTTACAACAGATAAATCTTGATTTGTAATAGCGTTTACTAAACTGCTTTTTCCAACATTTCTGCATCCAAAAAATCCAATATGAATTCTTTCTCCAACTGGAGTATTATTAAGTGCCATAAGTTTTTCCTTTCTTTGCTATAACTTTTTAATAATAAATTTTTCTATAAAATCAATTTTAAAATCTAAAGTCTCTTTCTCCGTTTTCAATTTTTACAAGTCTTTCTCTTACAATCTCTTTTACCTTTTCTTTTCCAATATTGTCAATTTCTTTTTCTATTAATTCTTCACCAATTTTTTTAGTATCTGGTGATGCATAATCCATAAGAAATTCTTTTAAAGTCATTAGAGCATTTGGATGACAGCAGTTTTGAATTTGTCCAGATTTGCATAAGCTCATAAATCTATCTCCTGTTCTTCCTTCTCTATAACATGCTGTACAGAAAGAAGGAATATATCCTGCTCTCATAAGCCAATTTACGACTTCATCTAAAGTTCTATTATCTGAAACATCAAATTGTTCTGTGTCGTGTGGACGTTCTTCTTCAGCATATCCACCAACTGAAGTACGAGAACCACCACTTATTTGACTTACTCCTAAACGAATAATCTCTTCACGAACTTTTGGTGTTTCTCTTGTTGAAATAATCATTCCTGTATATGGAACTGCTATTCTAATACAAGCAGCAATTTTGCAAAACATTTCATCACTTAATGAGTTATCAAAATCTGTTGGATCTATATCGTCTGCATGTTTTACACGAGGAACACTTATTGTATGTGGTCCAACTCCATGAACTGCTTCTAAGTGTTCGGCATGCATTAAAAGTCCTGCAAATTCATAACGATATTTGTCAAGTCCAAATAAAACTCCAATTCCAACATCATCAATTCCACCTTCCATTGCTCTATCCATTGCTTCTGTGTGATATGCATAATTATGTTTTGGTCCTGTTGGATGAAGATATTCATAGCTTTCCTTATGATATGTTTCTTGAAATAATATATATGTTCCAATTCCTGCTTCTTTTAATTTTCTATAGTTTTCAACTGTTGTTGCTGCAATATTAACATTTACTCTACGAATTGCTCCATTTTTATGTTTTATTGAATATATAGTTTTTATGCAATCTAATATATATTCAATTGGATTATTTACAGGATCTTCTCCTGCTTCAATTGCTAAACGTTTATGTCCCATATCTTGAAGTGCAATAACTTCTTTTTTTACCTCTTCTTGTGTTAATTTTTTTCTTGGTATATTTTTATTTTTTTGATGATATGGACAATATAAGCATCCATTCACACAGTAATTAGAAAGATATAGTGGAGCAAACATAACTATTCTATTTCCATAAAAATCTTTCTTTATTTGCTCTGCTAAATCATAAATTTCCTTTGTTTTTTCTTTGTCTTCACATGCAAGTAAAACACTTGCTTCTCTGTGATTTAATCCTTTACGTTCTTTTGCTTTTTCAATAATTTGGTCTACGAGTTCTAAGTTATCTTTGTTTGCATCTGCATATTCTAAGGTTTTTCTTATCTCCTCATCATTTATAAATTCTTCTGCAACTAAAGATTTTGGGTCATACTTAATCATAATTTTTCTCTCCTTTTTATATGTTTTTGATTTATTATTACTTGTTTACTAAAAAGTTAATAATCTAAATTTTATTTAATTAGGTTTATTTCTTTATAATCGCCTCTATCAACTACAATTTTGTATCCGGTAGAGTTAATTCTTTGTTTTAAACATTCTATACACTGTGCTGCTTCATCACCTGTGCAAATTTTATTATCATAAAGCATATATTTTTTTCTCACACTTACTGGCGATAAATTTGGCATTAAAACATTTGCACCTGCTTTTATTCCTTTTTCTCTTCCTAATGGGTCTATTGTTCCTAAAGCTGTTGTTGCTGGAAGAAGTACATTTGGAAGAGTTAATCTTATAAGCCCTAGCATAAATAATGTTACATCTACTGTTCCTTGTTTTTCTTCTTTAAAAGGTGTATCTTTATGTGGTACAAAAGGTCCAATTCCAACCATTTGAGGATTTAATTTTTTTAAGAAAATTAATTCATTTGCCAAATCTTCTTCTGTTTGAAATGGCGAACCTACCATAAATCCAGCACCAACTTGATAGCCAAGTTTTTTTAAGTTTTCTAAGCAATTTATTCTATTTTCAAAACTCATTTCTTTTGGATGTAATTTCTCATAATGAGATTTGCTCGCTGTTTCATGTCTTAACAAATATCTATCTGCTCCTGCTTCTTTTAAAGCTTTATAACTTTCAAAACTTCTTTCTCCTAAAGATAATGTTATTGCACAATCTGGATATTTTGCTTTTATGCTTTTTACAATATCCACAAGAATTTCATCTGTAAAAAACATGTCTTCTCCACCCTGCATAACAAAAGTTCGAAATCCTAACTCATAACCTTGTTTGCAACAACTCAAAATATCCTCTTTATTTAATCTATACCTTTGAGCACATTTATTGCTTCTTCTAATTCCGCAATATAAGCAATCATTTTTGCAATAGTTTGTAAATTCTATAAGTCCTCTTATATAAACATCTTTGCCATATATTTTTTCTCTTACATCTACTGCATTTTTGAATAAATATTCATTACATTCTGCTCGATTTTTAATTAAATATAAATATTCATTAGCTGTAAGACTATGTTCTTTTGCTAGCTTGTCTATTAAATTATTATTTGTTGCTGTATGCTGTTTTTGCATAAACACCACCTAGTCTTCCAATTTTTCCACTTAAAGCATTTATTACATTTTCTTCTGCATCAATTACTATTGAAATAACATTAATTCCTTTTTTGTGATATGGAATTCCCATTCTTCCAATAATAAAATCTCCATATTCTGAAAGTAAGCTATTTAGAGCTGATACACTTTCTTTGTTTTCCACAATTATTCCAATAACTGCTACTCTTGTTTCCATATTTTCCTCCATTTTTATAAAATTAATTCGCAAAAAAACTGCACCCAATCTTTTAAGGGCGCAGTTATATCACTAATACTATTCCTATTTTGCGCTCTTTCGGTCAGGAGTTTTTTTACTGCTTTCCGTTAGAAAACTTTAATAGAATTTTAACATCTTATTTTTATATTTTCAATAGTTTTTATTGGAAATATTATTT
>CANQYM010000024.1 GCA_947628085.1 uncultured Clostridia bacterium | reverse complement strand
AATTTCTGGGGTAAGGGGGAACTATGCCCTTTTTTCTTATTTTGGTTTTATTTTTTTCATTATTTCTTTCAAACTAATAACTCCTTTCTAAAAAAATATATCATTAAATTAAATAAAAGTCAATATAACAAAATTTAAGTTCATATTTATTAAAAGACAAAATAACAAAAAAATATATAATTTTTGTATTGTTAGAGTATCAAAAAGACAAAGTATTGACTATAAAGACTATAAATGATATAATTTATATTAATTTAAGCATAAATCAATAACAATAATTTGTTTTGAAAGGAGACTTAATTATGCGGCATCAATATCATCTAGAATCAATAATTTTAATTGACAAATATTTGAGAGTTCTTGTAGAAATTAGAAATTCAGAAATATTTCTTCCTAAAATGTTCGTCTCATCGCCAACAGCTATTTCTCTGCCAATTAATAATTATTATTATATAAAAACAATTGATTTTAAGAATTATGGTAAATTTATCAATGTTTTACCAATCAATGTTGCTTTAGAATCTCTTTCTTTTGAAAGAGATAGAAAAGCTTTATCTTATGTAATTGATTTTATAGAACTTTATGAAGATGATGTAGAGGTAATAAATAGTATTAAATTTGTTAAGGCACTTCAATCTCATAATGTTGATTTATTAGCTCAAATACCAAAAAGTGATTTACACAATCATACTACTTTAGGTGGAAGTCGAAAAATTATTAAAGAACTTTCTGGAAAAACTATTCCACCTTTATCTAAAAGATTCAATAGTATTCCAGAAATGAATAAATGGTGCGATGAAAATGTGAAACAGCCAAACGACTATAAGACAAGAGTAAGAGCTTCTTTTCTTCAAGCCAAGAGAGATGGCATTAAGGTATTTGCTCCTAATATAGCCACTTGTGCCAAAAAGAATTTTCAAAATGTAAATGATTTTATCGAATATATCCGTTGTTTAATAGCAGAATTCTCAGAAGATATGAAGATTTATCCTG
Organism: uncultured Clostridia bacterium; assembly: GCA_947628085.1. Taxonomy (GTDB): domain Bacteria; phylum Bacillota; class Clostridia; order TANB77; family CAG-508; genus Scatovivens. The sequence goes on along the minus strand of CANQYM010000024.1, from coordinate 8,332 downwards.
AATTAGCAGTAGACAGAAATAAATATTCTGATGATTTGAAAGATTTAGTAAAAAAATTACTAGATACGGGTTTATTCTATTCTATTGATCTTACAGGAGATGAAAATTTAGGAGTAAATAACTTTAGAGAAATCTATTCGATGGCAAAAAGTTATAGAATAATATGCAAGGCACATGTTGGAGAATTTGTTGATGCAAAACATATAATTGAAGCTATTCAAACTCTTAATCTTGATTGTGTACAACATGGAATTTCTGCTATATCAGATAATCATGTAATGGAATATCTATTAAGAAATAATATTCCATTAACCATTTGTCCATCAAGTAATTACTATTTATCTCGAGTTTCTTCAATAGCAAAGCATCCAATAAGAGAATTATATCGATTTGGAATTAATGTATCAATTTGTAGCGATGATATTGTGATTTTTGATTCAAGTATATCAGAAGAGTATTTGAAGTTATTTAGCAATAAAGTATTAAATGAATACGAATTAAATAAGATTCGTATTTACGGTCTCAATTTTTATAATAATTAAAAGAGAGCCAAAGACATTAAATTGTTCAATGTCTTTGGCCTTTATATTTTACTGTTTTTACATTAGAATAAGTATAAAAAATAAGAGTGTATTATATAAAATTAAATAATCAACAGTTAATTATAATTGTTGTAAAATATCATAATTTATTTGTCAAATATTTTTTTGATTTTATTATCAAATTTCTTAACTTTTTCATAATCTGGTCTTTTATTTTCAATTTTTGTACTTGGTCTAATAAAAGGAGATTCATGTTCTAGTAGAAGATCTTTTTTATCCTTAGCAAATTGATTTACTTTTAAAGTATATAAATGGTATTCATTATTTTCATCTAATAAATCAATATCAACACTGTCAAGGAGTATTTCAGGGATGCTCGATAGTACAAACTTATCCATATAATATGTGATACATATATAATTAACGGGAGAAGGACTTAAGTTATGTATATATAATTTATCAAGATAATTAGTCGCTATATTTGCATCTCTTACTGTTTTTGCAATTTCAACATATTTTTTTATTAAATTATCATATTCTGTTAATATATTCTTTACTGTAGTATAATCATTTTTTATTAAGTCAATTTTTATACCTTCTTTTACTTTTACAATATCTCTATTATTCATCTCATCATTTATTAATTTAGTTAATTTATCATATTTTCGTTTATTATTTAAATGATATCCTATATTTTGTTTATGTGCTTCTGACAACATGAATTCGACATGACCATGTATACATAGTTGAGATTTGGATATTTGATTAAATAGTACATTTATACCAACTATTTTAAAATCCTTTATTTCTTTTTTTGCAATATTATATAATTCAATTATTAAACATTTTAATTCCTCAAATTCAACATCTGACAAATCTTGAATATCCTCAATTTTTTTTTCTTTTCTATTTTTCAAAATTAGCATAATTGAACCAGGATAATAAGGTCTAGTGGGAATTACAATATCCCAGTAAAAATACGAATTAGATATTTTGATTGGATTAATATTACTATTACATAATTCACAATGATTATATTCATTTTTATCATTTTGATATATTTTTCCGCTAAGGACTAAATCACATAAATTTTTTTCTTCTTTTGAAAGTTCTTGATTTTTAAGATATTTTAATATTGCTCGATTTCTATAACTTCTTTTTTTCTTAACATTACTTATTGTACAGCACAATGTTACAAACTTTTTTTTATATTCTTGGTCTATTCCAATATCGAAAAAAGATTGGTAATTTTTAAATTGTGGTTCCATATTAATTCCAATTTCATTTTTAAAATTTGTTAATACATTAAACTCTTCTAAACTAGCATGTCTTTTAATTCTTGTTAGAAATAATTTGTCAATTTTTTTTATTGTTTTTTCTCTAGAAAATGAATAGTCTTCATTTTCTATAAAATTAATAACATCTTGATTCGAAATTTTTGTAGGAATCTTTGAAATGCTATTAGCTCTTTTATAAAAATTTAGTTTAAATATCCTTTTATCGTTTATTATTTTTTGTAGAGTTTCTCTAGTTCCATAAAAAGATTTTTTATAAAAATCAAAATTAACAAATCTAGGAGTTTTATTCTTAGATTTTAGTTGTTTTTCATATCTTTCTTGTGTAGAAATAAATGCATCAACAAAGGATGTTAATATTCCGTAAAAAAATATTTTATAATTATTATTTACTAGTATGTTAATAATTTCTGATACTTCTTTATAATCTTTGGAACTTGTTACAAAAATAATATTTGTTTTCAAGTTGATATAGTAAAGTAATAATTTTTTTTCTATACTTTGAATAAATTTTCCAGTTATCTTTACAATGTCAGTTTTGTTATTTATTATATCTAATTTTGTGTAATATTTACGATATTTGTCTGCGTCAATAATTATAAATTTTTCGTGTTCATAATTTTTTTTTATAATATTAATTAAGCTAGTTTTACCAGCTCCTGCTTGTCCAAAAGTAAATATAAACTTTGGATTAATAACTGAAATTTCATTATTTTTATTATAATTTATAATTTTACTTACTATTTTATTATTTTCCATAAGTAGCTCCTATGTATTCAACAAGTTCATCCCAACTATATATATGTATTATTTCTGAATTAGTATTTGTTGAGCTATTAAACAAAATCTTTTTTATTTTATAGTCTTTATTAGATTTTAAATGCCTTATATCATCATCACAAAGCAATACAATATTTTGTTCTTCACAAATTTGTAATTTATCCTTTTTTTCTTCAGATGAAGATATAATCTTTGTTATATAAGAATGTATTTGATATTTTTGTAACCATTCATTTAATAGTATAATTTGATTTAAATTTCTAGCACTAATAATAATAATTTCAAATTGTTTAGATAGTTTATATAAAGATTTAACAGAATCTTGAACTGGAATAATTCTTTTCATATTTCTTGAATTAAAAACATAATTTGACATTTCATTATAAATTTGTAAAATATATTCATGAGAATATATTTTTTTTAATGATTCGAATATATCACTTTTATTAAATTTATTAATAAAAATTTTATGTTCATCAAACCACTCTTTTTTTATTTTATCAGTATCGGCTATTACTCCGTCAAAATCAAATGCTATTTTTTGCATTTTTTATTTCTATCCTTCCATTAATATGTTTTTATAATTGTAAACATTATATATTAACTGCAAAAATGTGCTATAACTTAAACCATCAATATGTTTATAATATGTCCTTTTATCGAATTTATAAATGTCTTCTGCAGACATATTTGGCTTCATTTCATAAAATGGTGTATATGCTGTTGGACGTATGGTTACTTTATATTTACTTAAAAAATCTAAAGTTGCTAAAATACTTTCTTTAGTTTGATTTGGAACACCAAACATTATTAAAGCTTTGTATTCTATATTATATTTATTTAACAGATTAATTCCATCAATTATATTTTGAGTATTATAGCTTCTTTTCAAATCATCTAGTTCGTCTTTTTCAATAGTTTCAATACCAACTGAGATTTTTTTACATCCTGCTAGAGACATTTTTTGAATTAATCTTTCATTTTCTAATAATTCTGGTCTAGTAGTACAAGACCACTTTATCTCTTTGCAATTATTTATTAATTCATCACAAAATTTATCGACATATAATTCATCAAGAGTAAAATTGGAAGCATAGAATTTAAATATTTCATAATCAGAATGATTAATGTAGCTTATAACATCTTTTATGGGTCTTCGTCTTTCTATGTTACCAGCAAAACATGTTTCCTTACAATATTTACAATTATAAGGACATCCTCTTGCTATTTCTATAACAACTTGATCTTTTCCTTCAATATTAAATAGACTTTTAACAAAAGATTTATTTAAATTAGTAAAACCCCAATCTTTTGATGGCAAATATATACCATCTGCATAAAGGTTGAATTTATTATTCTCTATAAATTTTACTCCTCTAGCTTTTTCTTTATTTATTAAATTATAAGAATAATTAAAAAAATCCAGAATTGACACTTCACAATCACATCTATCTGAAACAATTGCATCAAATTCTGTATTAATAAAAAAATCAGGTAAAAAGACACATAATTCTCCATAAGCAATACACTTAGTTTTGGGAGATATTTCTTTTGTAATTTTTAACAAAGTTAGTGAATTTTCTATATTATCTGTATTAACAAAAAAAGCAATAGAATCATACTTATTGTCAGATAAACATTGAATATATTTTGAGAATTCTACATCTCTTGATTCAAAGTCAAATACATCAATACTAGTATTTCCACTGTTTTCTATGTATGATAATATTTCTCCAAGAAAAACAAAATGATATGGTGCAGATACATGTATAGGTTTCGTCAATAATTTGGAATCTGCCCAAATAAATGCACTTTTATTTTTTAAAGACATTTAAAGTTACCTCCATCTCAAAATTAATCAATTATAAGTATAACATAAAATGGCATTAAAGTCAATTATAAGCTATATTTCAGCATAGTACAATATGTATTTTTAAATTATGTTTTGTACTAACAAAACAAAAAGTAGACCATTGACTGTATAAATTATAAATGATATAATTTTATAATTCAAAACATAATTTGTTAAAAAAGGAGATTTTAGCTATGAAATATCAATGTCATCTAAAATCTATTATTTCGATTGATAAATATTTGAGAGTCTTTGTAGAAACTAACAGTTTAGGAATATTTTTACCTAAAATTATTGTTTCATCATCAATTGCAATATCTTTGCCAATTTGCAATTATTCCTATATAAAAGCACGAGATTTTGAAAAAAATGGCAAGTCTCTAATTCGTTTACCAATAAGAGTTGCTCTAAAATGCCTTTCTTTGAAAAGGGATAAAAACGCTTTAAATTTTGTAATTAATTCTATAGAATCTTTTGAAAATGATATAGAAGTAATATGCAGTTTTAAATTTATTCAAGCTCTTCAATCTAACGACATTGAATTACTTTCTAAAATACCAAAAAGTGATTTGCATAATCATGTTGCTTTAGGTGGAAGTCGAAAAATAATTAAAGAACTTTCTAAAAAAATTATTCCTCCTTTATCTATAAGATTCAAAAGTATTTCTGAAATGAATGAATGGTGTGAAAGCAATGTAAAACAACCAAATGACTATGAAACAAGGGTAAGAGCTGCTTTTATGCAAGCTAGGAGAGATGGTATTAAAATTTTTACACCTAGTATAGCAGTTTTTGTAAAAAATAACATATCAACCGTAGATTATTTTACAGGATATATTCGAAGTTTAATAGAAGAATTTTCAAATGATATGAAAATTTATCCTGAATTAACATTAGATAGAGAAAAATATTCTAATGATTTAAAAGATTTAGTAAAAAAATTACTAGATACGGGTTTTTTTTATTCTATAGATCTTAAAGGAGATGAAAAGCTAGGGGAAAACAAATTTAGAGAAATCTACTCTATGGCAAAGAATTATGGATTAATATGCAAGGCACACGTTGGAGAATTTGCTGATGCAAAACATATAATTGAAGCTATTCAAACTCTTAATCTTGATTGTGTACAACATGGAATTTCTGCTATATCAGATAATCATGTAATGGAATATCTATTAAGAAATAATATTCCATTAACCATTTGTCCATCAAGTAATTACTATTTATCTCGAGTTTCTTCAATAGCAAAGCATCCAATAAGAGAATTATATCGATTTGGAATTAATGTATCAATTTGTAGCGATGATATTGCAATTTTTGATTCCAGTGTATCAAATGAATATTTAACACTATTTAATAATAAAGTATTAAACGAATATGAATTAAATGAAATTCGCATTTATGGTCTCAACTTTTATAATAATTAAAAGAGAGCCAAAGACATTAAATCGCACAATGTCTTTGGCCATTTGAATTTAATTATTTACATTTTAGGATGATTATAAAAATATAGAGTTTATCGCATCAAATATTATTATATAAAATATCATATACAAGGGTATAAATGCTTATTAATTTGTATGTTTATTAAGCCACTTAATAAATTCTTCTTTAGTTATTTCTTTTAATTTATAAGCATTTTTCTTATCTCTTCCTTGATTTTTAAATAAATTATACTTTATTTCATATGATCCACCTTTGGATTTAGCGAGTGCTTGTTTTTTCTTATAAACTTTTCTATACAAATTATAAGCATCATCAGTTTCTAAATTTTTAATAAAGACCTTACTTGCACCAATCTCTCTACAAGTTTTATTACTCTCAAATATGTTATCACAATAAATAACTGCTGAATTAGAAGTTAAAAAGTACTTACCACAATTCTTGCATTTCTTTAAGTATATATCTTCTTTTAAAATAAAATACATCTCTAAAAATAGTAAATTGTAAAAATTATCAATTTCATATATCTCTTGAAAACTATATCTATTATTTTCTTTATCTTTTAAGGTATTTATAATATTTTTCTTACTCATTTTAGTCATATCTTTATTTAACTTTAGAAATTTATTAAAATGATTATGCTTTAATATACTATATTTTTCAATGTCATTAGAATTGCAAAATACTACTAATCTTTGTAAAGGTGTTAAATCTTTTAAATTCTCATCCTCATTAAAAATACAATATTCTAAAATATCAATTATTTGCCTTTTATAGCTTTCAAAATCTTTTTTGTACTTGTTATATAGTTTCTCTAAATTATTCGCTAATTTTTTATTGTCGTGAGAATCTAAGGCTAATAATTCTTTTCTTTCGTTGTCTGTAAGTAAAGTATTAAAACCATAGAACCTAAAGATAGAAAAAGATACATCTTTTAAATCATTTTGTATAAAATCTAAAAGAATAATTCCAATCTTATTAGGTTGTTCATAATATTTTACAGCATACTGATAATCACCATCAGCATTGATTTCAAAGTCTAACATAGGAAACTTAATTTGCTCTTCATGGAGAGTTTTGTTCAAATACAATTCTATTCCTTTATTTTCTTCCATTTTTCACTCCTTAAAAATTTTTTTGACTTTTTTAAAAAATATATTGACATTATGGACAATAATATGATATAAATAAAATTGTCAATAGACAATATTAACATATTGAACTTATTGTCAATATTAGTATAATATATATAAACACTTTTTTCAAGTCTTTATATAAAATTTTCTATACTAAAAAATTGTTAACAAATTTTTGCATTATATTTTAGGAGATGATTATATTTGAGAAAAAATGATTTTGAGCGAAACAAACTTATTTATAATTTATACTTTGATGAAAAACTAACATTATCAAGCATTAGTCATCAAATTAATTTATCAGTTAGCCAAATCAGTAGAATCTTGTCTAATTCACCTAGATATATGCAAGAAAAAAATATCAGAAAGGAAAAAAATAAGAAAAAGCATAGAGAACAGGCAAAAGAAATAATGAGAAATAAAAGGAACAAAAATCAATATGAAGAAAAGCAGATTATGGAGATGCTACATAATCAAGCTTCTTATGAATTATCTTATGACCTATCTTTTATACATTCTATGTCTAATACAGCTATAAGAAAAAATTGTTCAAGTGCATATAAAAATAATGTAAGCAAGGAGAGATTTGAACTAAAAGATGATATGGCATATTCAACTGATATGCCTAAAATAATTAAATACTAATATTTATTTAGACTTTGAAAGTCTATTTTTTTTATTTTTTAAAATTATTCCTTAGCATGGCAGCTACGAGATTTTCGAAGAAAATCTTGTAGTGCCGATTCTGAGTGAAGCGAAGAAAGGAGGGATATATATTAGATAGATAGTAATTTTTTTTTTATCTCTCTAATATATTGTAAATTAGGAGGTGCGTATGAAAGAAGACTTTAAAATTAATATTTTTTACAGTGATAATGGAGAGAATTTAGAAGATATTTTATCTCGATATCTATTAAATTTATTAAAAGAAAGAAGAAAAGATAAATAAAAAATTAGGTAATACTATAAAGATTCAATTTATAACAATATAATTTTTTTTGAGCATTGTCATATGCTTCTTTAAATATTATAATTGATTATGAAAATGAATCTTTTTTCAGCAAGGAAAGGAGGTAAAATGCTGGAAAAAGCAATATATAATGTTGCATTATATATTAGATTATCTAAAGAAGATGTTGATAGAGGATATGATGAAAGTGAAAGTATTACAAATCAAAGAGCATTATTATTAGACTATGTAAATAAATTAGGAGATAAATATAAACTAATAGATATATACATAGACCAAGGATATACAGGAACAAATTTTGACAGACCTAGTTT
>CANQYM010000023.1 GCA_947628085.1 uncultured Clostridia bacterium | reverse complement strand
TATAAATTAGGAGGTGCAAAATGAAAAGAACATATCAACCAAAAAAAAGACAAAGAAATAAAGTACATGGTTTTAGAAAAAGAATGCAAACAAGAGCAGGAAGAAAAGTATTAAATGCTAGAAGAAATAAAGGAAGAACAAAAATCTCAGCTTAAAGGAAAGGGCACAAAAGCGCCCTTTTTTTAATAAATAATATTAATTTTTATAATATTTTTTATAAATTAAATATTATTTATTTTTCTTTATACTCTAGCAAAAGAGGATATTGAAGGAGTAATATTAATTATGAAAAATACTATAATGCTTAAAAAAAATTATGAATTTAAAAATCTTTTTTCAAAGGGAAAATTTTATTATGGAGATTTTATTTATATGTATATAAGTAAAACTTCTAAAAACTATAATAAGCTTGGAATAGCCATTTCAAAGAAACAGGGGAAAGCAGTTAAAAGAAATAAAATAAAAAGACTTATTAGAGAAAATTATAAAAACTTTGAAAATAGAATAGAGAAGGGAACAAATATTTTAATTGTTATAAATAAAGAAAAAAATATTGAAGAAATAACATTTAAAGATATAGAAAATAATTTTAGTAATATATTAAAAAAGGCTAATGTTTTGGTGAATTAATATGAAAAAAATATTTATTCTATTAATATGCTTTTATCAAAAACATATATCTCCATGGCTTGGAAATAATTGCAAATACGAGCCTACGTGTTCTGAATATACAAAACAAGCAATAGAAAAATATGGAGTTATAAAAGGAACATTTAAAGGAATAAAAAGAGTACTAAAGTGTAATCCTTTCTCAAAAGGCGGATATGATCCATTAAAATAGGGAGGAAAAAGATGTTTAATTTTTTTGCAAATATATTTGGATATATTCTAAATATTATTTATAATACTGTAAACAATTATGGTATAGCAATAATTATTTTTACTATTTTATTAAAATTAGTAATGCTACCAATATCAATAAAACAACAAAAGACAATGAAAAAAACAGCTAAAATACAAGTAAAAGTTAAGGAAATTCAAGAAAAATATAGCAATGATCAGGTAAGACAAAGCCAAGAACTAATGGATTTATATAAAAGGGAGAATATGAGTCCTTTTAGTGGATGTTTAAGTTCAATAGTACAATTTATTCTTATAATTTCTGTATTTTATTTAGTTAGTAGACCATTAACATATATGAAACAAGTAGATAAAGATTTATTAAATCAATATACACAAGAAATAAACGAACAAAGCGAAAAAAGAGCAAGTTACACAGAAATAGCAATTATTAAGGAAAAAGGACCAGTAGATGACAAAGTAAATATAAATATGAACTTTTTAGGATTAGATTTAAGTGATGTTCCATCACAAAATTATAAAAATTGGAAAGTTTATGTAATACCTGTTTTATATATATTTACATCAATTCTTTCAACAAGAATAACAATGAAAGCAACAAAAGATATACAAGGTAAAAAGGAAGAAGTAAAAGTAGAAGAAACTGCTGGAGACAATCCTGAAAAAAGTCTAGAAAAAACAGAGAAAGATCAAGATGCAATGGAAGAAATGAATAGACAAATGTCTTTAATGATGCCTATTATGGCAGTTAGTATAGCAATGATTGCTCCTTTAGGATTAGCTCTATATTGGCTTATTAGTAATCTTCTTATGATATGTGAGAGATTAATTATAAATAAAGTTGTGAAAGAGGAGGAGGAAGTTTAAAATGGACCAAAAAACATATACTTTCGAAGGAAAAACATCAACAGAAGCAATTGAAAAAGGCTTAAAAGAATTAAATGTTTCAAAAAGCAAAGTTGATATAAAAATATTAGAACAAGAAGACAAAAGAAGCTTTTTTAGTATATTAACACCAAGAGTTGTTAAAGTAGAAATGAAATTAAAAGAAAATGTAGAAGAAGAAAAAAATGTAAAACATGAAGAACACAAAAAACCACATGAACCAATTGATATGAAAGAAGCTGAAAATCAATTAAAAACATTTTTAGATGAATTCATTTCAAAATTACCAAATAAGTTAGAATATACTTTAACAGAAGAAAATGACTTAATTAAAATAGACATTAGTGGAGAAGACACAGGATATTTAATTGGATATAGAGGAGAGGTTTTAAATAGCATTCAAACAGTAGTATCAAATATTGCTTCTAAATCTAATAAAGAAAAAGTTAAAGTTATAGTAAACATTGGCGGATATAGAGAAAAAAGAGAAAAAGATTTACAAAACTTAGCTGTAAAAATTGCTGGAACAGTTATAAAAACTAGAAAACCAATAACATTAGAGCCAATGTCTGCTTATGAAAGAAAAATAATTCATACAAAATTACAAGAAAACAATAAAGTAACGACACACAGTGTAGGCGAGGAGCCATATAGAAAAGTTGTTGTTTCATTAAAATAAATAAAAAATAGTAAATAAAAAATCTGAAGTCAAAGTGAGGATTAATTGTTTAATTGCTCATTTTGGCTTTTTTATTTTTTTGAAAAAACATTTTAAAAGGTAATATTAAAATGTTTAAAAGCTCTAACAAGAGTAATATTAAATTTTTAAGTAATATACTAAATTCTAGTAATTATTTATAATTAATTAATGGCGCGCAGCGACCAACCGAAGCGCAAGCGAAGGGCGATTGGAGCAATCTTTTTAAAAATTATTTTATTTGAGTTATTTAAAGAAGATTGCGACAGTAAGCCATTATATAATTATAAATAATTGCTAGAATTTAGCAGATTAGAAAAAATAATAAATATTGTCTTAGTAAAGATATAGAAAGAAATTGAAATATTGCCAAATTATGTAGACTATGATATAATTATTCGTGGTTTTTAAAAGAATAAGAAAAAATTATAGTATATAAATAGTAAAAAATGGAAGAAAGGAAAGTATTTAAAAATGAGTACTATTGTAGCAATTTCAACAGCTCCAGGTATTGGCGGAATAGGAATTATTAGAATGAGTGGAGAAGAATGTTTTGAAATTTTAGATAGAATTTTTAAACAAAAAAATCATCAAGAAATAGATGAAATAAAAGGGTATTCAATTAAATACGGACACATAATAGATAATCAAAATATAATTGATGAAGTATTAGTTTCATATTATAAGGCACCAAATAGTTATACTAAAGAAAATATGTGTGAAATAAATTCACATGGTGGAATTGTAATTATGAATAAAATACTTGATTTATGTATAAAAAATGGTGCAAATTTAGCAGAGCCAGGAGAGTTTACAAAAAGAGCATTTTTAAACGGTAGAATCGACTTATCTCAGGCAGAAGCGGTTATTGATATTATAAACGCAAAAACAGATAAAGAAGCAAAAGTATCTTTAGAGCAATTAAATGGAAATTTATCTGAAAAAATAGAAAGCATAAGAAAAATCGTTATTTCTATAATGGCAGATATTGAAGCTACAATAGATTATCCAGAATATGATTTAGAAGAAGTTACAAATAAAAGAATTCTTGGAACTTTAGATGATGTTGATGAAATGTTAGAGTCTCTTGAAAAAAGCTTTTATAATGGAAAAATTTTAAGAGAGGGAATAAGCACAGCAATAATAGGAAGACCAAATGCTGGAAAATCTTCATTGCTTAATGTTATTTTAAATGAAGAAAGAGCAATAGTTACAGATGTTGAAGGAACAACGAGAGATAGCATTGAAGAATATATATCTATAGATGGAATACCACTTAAAATAATTGATACAGCTGGAATTAGAAATGCAAATGATGAAGTTGAAAAAATAGGTGTTCAAAAAGCCATAGAAATAGCAAAGAAAAGCGATATTGTTATTGCAATATTTGATTCAAATAAACTTTTAACCAAGGAAGATAAAGAAATATTAGAATTATTAAAGAACAAGAATGCAATAATAATTCTTAATAAAATAGACTTAGAGAGAAAAATAGAAATAGCAGATATAGAAAAATTAGAAAAACCAATTGTTGAAATTTCTACAAAAACAAGAGAGGGAATTGATAAACTTTATAATGAAATTTCTAAAATGTTTAAATTAAAAGAAATAGCAAACGATGGAGAAACAATAGTAAGTAATGTGAGACATAAGAACATTATAATTAATTCAAGAAAAAATTTAGAAAAGGCAAGAGAAACTATTTTAAAGAATATGCCAATTGATATAATATCAACATACTTGAAAGAAATAATCGAAGAATTAGGAAAAATTACAGGAGAAACCGTTACAGAAGATGTAATAAAAGAAATTTTCTCAAAATTTTGCTTAGGAAAATAAAAATGTTCCACGAAGAACAATATTAAAATTTTATTGATATAAAGCCAAAAGGAGATAATAAAATGAAATACGACGCAGGAAAATATGATATAGCAGTTATAGGAGCAGGACATGCCGGATGTGAAGCAGCTTTAGCAGCAGCAAGACTTGGAATGAAGACATTACTTTTTTCAATTAGTTTGGAATGTATAGCAAATATGCCATGTAATCCACATATAGGAGGAACCTCAAAGGGACATTTGGTAAGAGAAATAGATAGTCTTGGTGGTGAAATGGGGAAAAATATAGATAAAACTATGATTCAATTAAGAATGTTAAATACTTCAAAAGGACCGGCTGTTCATTCACTAAGAGCACAAGCAGATAGAAAAAGATATCAAATGGAAATGAAACACACTTTGGAAAAGCAAAAGAACTTATATTTAAAACAGGCAGAAATTGTTGATATACAAGTAGAAAATGGAAAAATAACAGCTGTTGAAACACATTTAGGAGCTATATATAAAGTAGATTGTGTAATTCTTGCAACAGGAACATATTTAAAAGGAAAAATATATATAGGAGAAACATCTTATGAAAGTGGGCCAGATGGAGTTGCTGCAGCAAATAAATTGTCTGAAACTTTAAAGAAATTAGGAATAGAGCTACAAAGATTTAAAACGGGAACACCAGCTAGAATAAACAAAAATAGCATAGACTTTTCAAAAATGGAAATACAAGAAGGAGATAATGATTTAGTTCCATTTTCATTTGAAGATGAAATGCCTAAAATTAATCAAGTTCCTTGTTGGCTTACATCTACTAATGAAAAAACTCATGAAATAATAAGAAAAAATTTACATAGATCTCCACTATATGCTGGACTTATTGAAGGAACAGGACCTAGATATTGTCCATCAATTGAAGATAAAGTTGTTAGATTTGCAGATAAAGAAAGACATCAAATATTTGTAGAACCAATAGGATTAGATACAGATGAAATGTATATACAAGGAATGAGCTCTTCATTACCAGAAGATGTACAAATAGAAATGTATAGAACATTACCAGGATTAGAACATGCAGAATTTACAAGGCCAGCTTATGCAATAGAATATGATTGCATAGAACCATCACAATTAAAAAGTTCACTAGAATTAAAGAAAATAAGTGGAATGTTTTTTGCAGGCCAAATAAATGGAACATCAGGATATGAAGAGGCAGCATCTCAAGGGTTAATAGCAGGAATTAATGCTGTGCAGAAATTAAAAGGAAAAGAACCAGTTATTTTAGATAGATCAGATGCATACATAGGTGTTTTAATAGACGATATTGTTACAAAAAGCACAGCCGAACCATATAGAATGATGACATCAAGAGCTGAATATAGATTATTATTAAGACAAGACAATGCAGATTTAAGATTAACTGAACTAGGACATGAAATAGGATTAATTTCTGAAGAAAGATATCAAAAATTTTTAGAAAAGAAAAGTTTGATAGAAAAAGAAATTGAAAGATTAAAAACAACGAATGCAAAACCAAATGCAGAAACTAATAAGTTTTTAAAAGAGCAAGGAACAACAGAAATAATAGCTGGAACAAAGCTATCTGAATTATTAAAAAGAACAGAATTAACATACAAATCATTGGAAAAAATTGATAAAAACAGACCAGTTTTAGATAGGCAAGTTACAGAAGAAGTCGAAGTAATGGTTAAATATGAAGGCTATATAGAAATGCAAAAGAAACAAGTAGAGAATTTTAAAAAGCTTGAGAAAAAGTATTTGCCGGAAGATATAGACTATAATACAATAAAGGGAATAAGACTAGAGGCAAGGCAAAAACTAAACAAATTTAAACCATATTCAATAGGACAAGCTTCAAGAATTTCTGGAGTTTCACCAGCAGATATATCTGTTTTACTAATATATTTAGAGCAAAATAGGAAAAGCAAAAACTAAAACTAAAAGAAAAAGAATTATTATAAAGGAAAAATAAAATGAATTTAAATGAATTTAAAGAATATTTTATAGAAGAGGCAGAAAAAAATAAAATTGAATTTAAAGAAGAAAAGCTAGAAGACTTATATAAATATATGCAAGGTGTATTGGAATGGAACGAGAAAATAAATGTTACTTCAATTACTGATGAAAAAATGTTTATCGTGAAACATTTTTTAGATTCTCTTACAGTAAGTGGTATTATAAAGGAAAAAAATTCAATAATTGATATAGGAACAGGAGCAGGATTTCCAGGTATACCTTTGAAAATTATGAACGAAGATAAGAGTATAACAGTTATAGATTCAATAAATAAAAAATTGAACATAATAAGGGACTTAGCAGAAAAATTAAAACTAACTGATTTAGAAATAATACACACAAGGGCTGAGGATTTAGCAAATAAAAAAGAATGTAGAGAACAATATGATATAGCAATTACAAGAGCAGTTTCAAACTTTTCAACAATTTTAGAATATATGTTACCTTTTGTAAAAGTTGGTGGACTAGCGATATGTATGAAAGGACCAAATTATAAAGAAGAATTAAATGAAGGAAAAAATGCAATAGAGATACTTGGGGGAAAATTAAAGGAAATAAAAACAATAAAAATAGATGATGAAGAAAGAAACTTAATAATTATAGAAAAAATAGAAAACACACCAAAAAAATTTCCAAGAGGACAAGGAAAACCTTTAAAAGAGCCAATTAGATAAGAATGTTTCACGTGAAACATTCTTTTTTTATATATGTTTTTTAGTTAAATTGGAGTGTTTTATTAAAAAATATTAACTGTGTTTTTATAAAAATACTAACAATTAAATTCTTAAATACAATTGACATATTCAAAAAAATTTTATATTATAATAACGTAAAAAAGGAGGGATTTACTTTGGGAAGAGTTATATCAATAGCAAATCAAAAAGGTGGCGTAGGCAAAACAACTACAGCTATTAACGTTGGAACAATATTAGCTAAAAAAGGAAAAAAAGTAATGTTAATAGATGCCGATCCTCAAGGAAACGCATCAAGTGGTTTGGGAATAGAAAAAATAACAGAAAATTCATTATACGATGTGCTTATAAATGAAGAGAATATTGAGAATACACTAAGAAATTCTTGTATAAAAAATTTAAAAGTATGCCCTTCTAATATGAATCTTGCAGGAGCAGAAGTTGAGCTTGTTTCTCAAATGTCTAGAGAAAGAAGATTAAAAGAAAAGGTAGATGACATCAAAGAAAATTATGATTACATACTTATAGATTGTCCACCATCTTTAGGATTAATAACTCTAAATGCTCTTACAGCTTCAGATTCAGTTTTAATTCCTGTACAATGTGAATATTTTGCATTAGAAGGATTAGGACAATTATTAAATACAATCAATTTAGTAAAAAAACATCTTAATAAAGATTTAGAAATAGAAGGTGCAGTTTTAACAATGTATGATATTAGAACAAATCTTTCTAATCAAGTTGTTAAAGAAGTTAAAAGATATTTTGGGAATAAAGTTTATAAAACAGTAATTCCTAGAAATATTAAATTAAGTGAAGCACCTAGTTATGGGCTTCCAATAGATTTATATGATTCTAAATCTAAAGGTGCAAGAGCATATGAAAAACTTGCTAAAGAAGTAATAAAAAATGCAGAAATACGAAAAAAAGAAGAAAGTGAGGAATAATAATATGACTAGTAAAAAAACAGGATTGGGAAAAGGATTAGATGCTTTATTTAGTTCACAAATGTTTGAAGAAACAATCAATAGTAATAATAATGATGATGTAGTGAAGAATATAAGAGTAAACGAAATAGAGCCCAATAAAGCTCAAGCAAGAAAATTTTTTGATGATGAATCTATTGAGGATTTATCAAATTCAATAAAAGAATATGGTGTAATTCAACCAATAATAGTAAGCAAGAAAAAAGGATATTATGAAATTATTGCTGGAGAGAGAAGATGGAGAGCTTCAAAAAAAGCAGGATTAGACGAAATACCGGCAATTATAAAAGATGATAATAAACAGAGAAATCAAGAAATTTCATTAATAGAAAATATTCAAAGAGAAGATTTAAATCCTATTGAAAAGGCAAGAGGAATAAAAGTTCTTATGGAAGAGTATAACCTAACTCAAGCAAGTGTTGCAGAAAAACTTGGAAAAAGCAGAAGCAGTATAGCAAATACAGTTAGATTATTAAACCTTGATGAAAGAGTAATAAATTTAGCATTAGAGGGTAAACTAACAGAAGGACATTGCAAAACATTAATGTCTATAGAAGATCCAGATAAACAATTTAAAATGGCAAACTACATTATTGAATCAGGAGATTCTGTTAGAGATGCTGAAAAAAGAATGAAAAATAAGAAAAAAGCCGTTAAAAAGAATAATAATTATATGCCAATATATAGAGATATTGAAAACACATTTCAAGAATTTTTTGGTACAAAAGTTAAATTAGATGCTGGAGAGAAAAAGGGAAAAATAATAATACAATATTCATCTAATGATGATTTAGAGAGAATTATGAGTTTAATAAAATAAGGGATGTGATTTAATGAGTAACCTTTTAGAATTATTGCAAGATGAAGTGTTTTTATCAAAATTTGTTTTTGCTTTATTAATAATATTTATTATAAATTTTGGATTAATAATTTTTCTATATTTAAAATATTTCTTATTTATGAAAAAATTAGGAAATGGTTCTAATTTAGATGGAATGCTAAAAAAGTATCTGGCAGATGTAAAAGAAATTAAAAAGGATAATTCAGAAATTAAAGCATATTATACAAAATTGGATAGCGATATTTCTTCTTGTATACAAAAAATAGGACTAGTTAGATATAATGCATTTAGAGATGTTGGAAGTGATTTAAGTTTTGCAATTGCTCTTTTAGATAGAAATGACAATGGAGTAATATTAAATGGTTTGTATGGATCTGAATCATCAAACATATATGCAAAACCAATTAAAGGAGGAATATCAACATATCAATTATCAGAAGAAGAAAAATATGCATTAGAAATAGCAGAACAAACAAAGAATTTTGTAGCGAAGAATAGAAAATTTTAAATAAAAGCGATATAGTGAAGAAAAAGCTATATCGCTTTTGTGGAAAAGTATGTATATTAAGAAAAAGTAAATTCACAAGTAATAGTTTTTTTGTGTGTATAAAAAAGTTTAAATAAAGAAATTAAAAATATAAAAAACACCATTAAAAGTTTTCCACATAATAATAAAAACAATTAACAAAAAAAGAAAAAAATTGTGGATTTTTATTTTTTACAAAAAAATTATTTTTTTGTTGACAAATATAAAGAAAGTATGCTAATATATATATGTTGTTAAACGAACAGCCATGGAGAGGTGGTCGAGTTGGTTTATGGCACCAGTCTTGAAAATTGGCGTAGGTTTGTAGCCTACCGTGGGTTCGAA
>CANQYM010000022.1 GCA_947628085.1 uncultured Clostridia bacterium | reverse complement strand
CCCTTTTGTAGCCGCCGTTAAAGCTGTTAATGAAGCAACAGAAAAAGCAGATACTTTATTACCTGCCTTATTTATAATATTTCCTGCATTCTCTAAATTCTTTCCATATTCTTTAATCTTTTCAGAACCTGTAGAAATCTTAATATTTACTTCGTTAATTTGGTTTTGATATCTTTGCAATGAAGCTTCAGCACTTAATATTTCTTGCTTTTTTCTTGAAATAGCTTCTGCATTTTTATCTTCAACTGTATTTAATTCTTCAAGTTGTTCATTTAATAATTCAATTTTTTCTTCTTGAAGTTTATACGAATTTGTCAGATAATTTTGTTCATCTTTTAGTTTCGTTGTTAAAGTAGTCATAGATGTATATTTAGATTTTGTTAATTCAAAAGCTAAATCATTTTCTTTCATTTTTTGAGTTAGTTCTTCTATTTTTTCTGAAGTTGATTTTATTCCTTTTTCCGCATTACTTAAAGCTGTTTCCGTTTTTTCTATTCTTTTACTATACTTTTCTAACTGAATTTGAGCATTAAGAAGTTCGTTTCTTTTCCTTTTTATTTGGGTTGTATTTTTATCTTCAGCATTTTCTAATTTACTTAATTCTTCTTTTAATAGAATTATTTTATTATTTTGTAATTCATAAGCATTAGTTAGATATTCTTGCTCTTCTCTTAATTTTTGAATTTTAGTAGTACTCTCATCCCATTGAGCTTGATTTAATTTGAATGCATTATAATTTTTATTAAGTTCTAAATTAACATCTTTTAATGATTGTATAAATTTACCGCTTCCATTTTCATCAAATACCAAAGCAACTCTTTCTACATTATCAGCCATTTTTTTCTCACTTCCTTATATAAAAATACTGGTTAAAATATTACCTTCTATGTTTTTTTACTGTTTTAAATGTTTTTTCTTCATTTTCACTATTTTGTTCTACAAAACTTTCCATTCTTTCAGTTGCGAAATCTATAATTCTACTTAAATCATTTGGATTAACTAAAGAAATAGCTTCTCTATAACTAATCTCTGTAGGATAAACTGCTGCAATAAAAGCATATACTATAAAATTTAATGTTTTAAAAGTTTCACTTCCATTAATTAAATCTTCATATATTTGAGTTATTCCATTTTCATAATCTTCTAAATATTCAATTACTATTAAATTCCAATCTAGTTGAATTTTTTCTCCATTTCTTAATGTTATTTCCATAATTTTAAAACCTCCAGTATTTTTATATAAAAAAGCCTTAAAATCGACCTTTCACAATCAATTTTAAGGCATTTATTTTTTTATTTAATATAACATCATTACTCTTGTCTTAATTCCAAACTTGTCAATGTTAATGTTTTAGTCTCTTTTTCTTTGCTTGTTATCTCTATTGTATTATCCTGGTTATGTATCTTAAATACTATTAATCCATCTTTAGAATCTACTGATACTGGTTTCTTAACTTTTGCTCCAGTTCCTTTAAGTTCACATTTTACTGTTCCCTTTGCTTTTCCTTTTGCCTCTTCAAAATATAACGGCAAGAAATTACCAGTATTTTCATCTGATTTACTTGAAAATTCAGTCCAATTTTCAACATAATTTAAAGCACCTGTCACATTATCACCATCTAAACTCACATTTTCACATAAATCTTGAACTGTTTTTTCTCCTAAATTAAGTGATGTTTCATTGCTTGGTATCGCCACCTCAATTTCAGTGGCTGGACTAGGGATTAAGTTCTGATAAATCTTCTTTTGTAATAATTACTTTAGAAAAGAATTTATCTTCTGTGATACCTTTTGGAAAATTCTTTGATGTACTATCCACGGAATTTTTAAATATTTTTCCTTCCTCGTCAAAAGCATAAGCTCTTATAGTTAATGTTGAATTTTGTTCACTAAAACTATCTTCTGAAGTATTAGCTTCATCAGAGTTTTCTACTAATTGACATTTTGGATACCAATCAAGTCTAAAATTATCTCCAGACAATTTTACTACTTTGCCATACGCAAAATATGGCTTTTTAGGTGTTGTAACACCTTGAATTAATCCACTTTCATCAGTTAAATCTCCACGCATTTTATTTAAATCATCTGCATCATGTGCCAACTCTTCAACAGCTATATCTACATAAGCAATTTTACTTCTAGTATCATATACTTTACCACTACCATAAACTGGTGTACTTTCAACATTTTCAGTTACAGAAGCTGATTTTACAGTTTCCGCCTTAACAACTTCATTTTCGTATGTTTTACTATCATAATCTTTTCCTTCTCCAGGTTTATTAAAACAATAATATTGCGCACCAATTGTTTCTATAATTGGTGGTTTTTTAGTTGTAATTTGACTTTCCATTTTTCCTCCTTACCATGTCTTAATACCTAATGTACTAAGCATTTTTTTATAATATTTTTCTTTATTTTTTTCAAAGACTGGTCTAAAATGTTCTCTAGCTGCCATTTTGCTAGTTCCATATTCAACCATTCTTCCATAATATTTACCCCATCCAACAACAACTTCTTTGTCTCTAGATTCATAATTGAAAGTATCTATTAAATGGGTATATCCAGTCTTTTTTATCTCTGACATAGGTTTAGTTAGTTTTCTTAAATCTTTAACCATTTCTTGTGCTCCTGAAATTAAAGCTTCTTGACTATTTTCAGCTGCTTGAATATATTTTGAAACTACATCTGCTAAAACCTTAAATCCTTCATATCCATCTGTAAGATTTTCAAAATTACTACCTTTTTGTCTATTAATATTATTTAATGATTTCATTCAAATTCTCCACTATTTCAACTCTGAAATAAGAATGAAAATACCTTTCTTTTTGAACAAACTCATGTTCAATATAAGGATTAATTCCATTCTCTTTTAAAACTTTCTTTAATTCTTTAATTTTAGACTCATGTGGAGGTTTCTTACTAAAAAATGAAACTTGATATGTAACATTTGTATCATATTCTTCACCACTAGCTAAAATCGGATCCCATAAATAATCCCAGAATACAATTCTGGGATAAATATTGGCATCTTTATCATTTTGAATTCCTTCATTAACAGGAATATTCAAAGACTTTAGAATTTCTATTAATTTATTCTTTGTCATCATTCTTTTCTTCCTCCAAAATAGGATTTTCATATTTTTGTAATGTAATATCAGATTGCTTAAATCCATCTGCATTAGTAAAATGATATACATTAAACACTTTATGGTATTCATTTCCTATTTTTAAAACATTTTTTGAAGTTATTGTTTTATCTTGGGCAATTCTAATTTTAAAAGTTAAGTCCACTTCTCTAGCTTCAGCCTCAAACCTTAACTTATCAGAAATGGACTTTTCTTCAAACCAAAATTTCTTATTAGAAATTAATTTTAAATATTCTTCTGGAAATGTAGTATTTTTATTTGCAATTTCGTAAATACTAAAACATCCATCTTTATAATTTGGAATTGATGTAATAGTTTCTTTGAAGTTCATGATATTCCTCCATATATAAACTCTTAAATTCTGCTAATCTCTTACTGTCTCTATATAATACATAATTCTTTAATAAGCTTCTTGCATCTAGATCCTTTTCATAATCAATTTCAGTTCCACAAAAATCATTAATATCATATATTCCATCTTTTACATAGTTCTCAAATTCTAAATCCTCTCTATATGGATTAATTTGATTTTCTAGTCTATATTCTTCAATTATTTTTTTTATGGTATCTTCCATTTATTTTTATTCCTCTCTAAGCTCTAAACTTGTCATCGTTAATGTTTTAGTTTCTTTTCCTTCTTCAGTAATTTCTAAAGTATTATCTTGATTATGAATTTGGAAAACAATTAAACCGTCTTTTTCGTCAACAGCTACTGGTTTCTTTAACTTTGCTCCAGTACCTTTTAACTCAATTTTTACAGTTCCCTTTGGTTTTCCTTTTGCTTCTTCAAAATATAATGGCAAGAAATTACCAGTATTCTCATCTGATTTACTTGAAAATTCAGTCCAATTTTCAATATGTTTTAAAGCACCTGTAATTTCATTTCCTTGAAGACTTAAATTTTCACATAAGTCTTGGACTGTTTTTTCTCCTAAATTAAGTGATGTTTCGTTACTTGGTATCGCCACCTCAATTTCGGTGGCTGGACTAGGGATTGTCGTTATTAACAACTTCAACTTTATCGATAAATTCTTCCAATTTAGTTGGATCAAACACATAGCAAACATTATCATCTACAGCACGTCCATTTGCGTAAGTTCCACCTATCATTAAATCAGCATCTTGGTCAGCCAAAGTTTGATCATAATCATTAATTTTTACATCTGACATCGCTAAAGTATATTTTTTTGGTAATGCAAGACCTGCTTTTCCTTCTGGACACTCTGGAGATTCAGCTACAACTAAATTTTTAACAGCTGGAATCATATTTCCTCTTCTATCTTGCATTGCTGGATCAATATATAAAGCTCTATCAGATGGATTACAAATTACTAAAATTTGTGAAATTTTTCTTTTTCCACCATTAGATAAATATTTTTTGGCATTTGCTAAAGATTTTGGAGAAAAAGAAGTAATGTCTGTATTTAAATCTTTATCTTTATTTTTTCCATCACCATTAGTAGCTTCAATTTGTTTAAATAAACCAATTGGCTCTGTAGCTTTTTCACCTTCACCACAAATTACACCATGTTCTAATCCATTCATCAATTGTTCAGCTAAAATAGCTCTGCAGTATTTATCAACAAATGCTAAAGCTAATTCTTTAATTGCTTTTGGTAAAATCATGAATACTGTTAATCTATTTACTTCTGTTACCATAGCTTTGAATTTAGCTTTGATTTCACCCTTAATGTCGTCAATAGTTAAAGCACCACCCCAAGAATACTTACCAGTTCCTTCAGCAACTAACCATCTTTTTACTCCAGCTGGAGCTATATTTACATTGGCTAATAATTCACTTTGAGTTCTAATATTTTCTAATGTTAAATCAATTATTGATGTTGGGAAAATGTCAATTTGTCCTGCATCAATTGATTGTTTTGGATTTTCAACTAATTTTTCATAAAATTCCTTTTCCTTTGCTGATAAAACTCTTAATCCTAATCTGTCATAAAAATCTTTTTCACTTTCTTGCTCAGTTCTTGAATTTGCCTCTTCAACGATTCTTTGAATAAGTTCATCATTAAGGGCCTCATTCATTTTTTCAATTGCACCTATAACAGCCTCTTCTTTATTTTCTTCTGTTTTAATAATTTGTAAAGCCTCTTCTTTAGCTTTTTGCATTCTGTTTTTATCAATTTTCATTTTTCTAAATTCCTTTCTTTCTATTTTTTTGTATTAAAAAAAGACTTCATAGAGTCTTCTTTAACCATAATATTTTTTTCTTTTTCAACATACATTGCAATTTTTGCTTTTAAATTTTTATTTTCTAAAACCAAGTTATGAATAAAATCTGCTTCTAAAGCTTGGTTTGCTTTATTTTCTCTAGTTTGAGTTGTAGAAAAACCCCATTCATAAGCTTCTTGCGATGTAATCCATGTTTGTTCATTCATCTTTTGCTTAATTTCATCTTCTGAAAGTTTAGTTTTCTTAGCATAAATGTTTATAGATGGTTGCGTTATTTTTTCTAAATCTTCTGCAACTTTCTTCATTGCATTACTATCACCTTCTGCTCTAGTCCAAGCATTATGAATCATAAGTAATCCGTTTTCTGGAACTATTCTTTCCTTTCCTGCCATAAAAATAACACTTGCAGCACTACAAGCAAAGCCATCTACTATTGTTTTTACATTCAACTTACAGCTTTCTAATAAACTATAAATTGCTAAGCCCTGATCTACTGATCCACCATAAGAATTTATTCTTACGGTTAAGTTTGGAGTTTTTATTTTTTCTAGAGCTTCTTTTAATGTTTTGACATTGACTAATTCTTCACCTGTTCCAAAGATAATATCAAAAAAATCTTTTTCTCTAATATCTCCATAAACATATAACTCTGTTTCAGAATCACTTATTTGCTTAAAAGTTAAGTATTTATCATTCATTCTTCCTCACCTTCTTTCTTTTCATATTTTCCATAATTTTTCGTTAAATTATGTTCATCAGCCCAATCTTCATCAATTCTAGGCAACCCTATGAAGTTATTTATTTCATTTCTGCTAAATCCGTCACCTGTCAATTTATCAATTCCATTTGCTGAATCCAAAATGTCTTTATGATTTATTGTTAAAGTATTAAATTTAATATATTCACCTTTTAAAAAATCGTCTATCCCAACTAAAACATCATTAAATCCATCTTCTAATAATTCAAAATAATATCTCAAACCTAATGTCATAAAGTCATTTATAGCATTTGATTTTTCTGTTTGTTTACCATAAAAAATATCCAATGGAATTTGCCATTTGTTGGCCACTTCATCGGATATAATTTTATATATTTCATTTATATCATTTGAATTTTTATTTAAACTTTCATTTAAATTATCTAATCCAAATTTTTCAGAAAGCATTACAATTGCTTCATCATCTGATAATAAACCTTCTGTAATCTGGGTTTTATAGTCATCATAATTGATTTCTTCACCAGTTTTTATATCTATTATTTTTGGCTGCCCTCCAGGAGTCTTTAATCTCCATTTTGGTAAATTTGCTTTAACAAATTTTTTATGTGCAGCATTTAATATTTTTTGTGTTTCATTTTTAAATAAAACTGAACTATTTTTTAGTTCATCATTTTTAATTGAAAAATATATTGAATTTTCATTATTATATTTCTTTATAAGTTTTTGAGTATTTCCTTCACTATCTGAAAGAACTACATCATAAAATATTTTTGAATACATTATTTGATTGTTAACTTTAAAATCGTCAGCAACATATAAATAGTTCATATTATTTGGAGCCTTATTTATAACAACTAAAGCCTTCTTTTCAGTTAGCAGTTGTACTATAAGTTTATATAAAAATTGAGTTCCAGATTCATTTGGATTAGGTTTTATATTTAAACTATAATATAATTTTCCTTTATTCTTTTGAATCTTTTTATTTACTTTTTCATAAGTTTCAATTTCACGAGTTGCTATCATTCTTGCAATTATATCTATTGCTCTAGCTTCTGCCATACCATATATATAATTTATTTTTTGATTATTACCTAAAATTGCATCAAATACAGCTTCAAATCCTTTTTTGAATAGGTTCATTTCTTTCTCCTTTACACATAAATAACTTCAGCATTTTCATCTAGCAATTCATGTCCTGTCATTCCACACATAGCTGCCATAAATGGATCGTTTTTTCTTAATTTGGGTTCAATTTTTTCATAAGTTTTGTTGCCGTCCTTCTTTGTTTTTGTATATGTATTATTAATTGCCCACCTCATCATTGCGCTATTTCCAATATTTATATTTTCTTTTATAAATTCATTTTCTATTTTGGGAATAATAATAGCTTCTACAGATGGAAGATTTCTAATCATTCTAATTAATCCATCAGGATTTTTAGGAGTTTCAATATAATCATCACCTAAACCTTCTTCAGAAAAAGCTTTTTTTAATAATTTAAATCTATACATATCACCAATGATTTTTACTATGTCATATTCCTTCATTTGTTCTATACACCATTTTACCAATTCCTTTTCATCTAAAGTTTTTTCATAAGTAATTTCAAAATCTCTAAATCCCTCTTCACCTTTTAAGTTAAACGGAAATTTTATTCCTTTGAAATTTTCATTTGATGCACAAATCCATGTTTTGCCTCTCCAAATATATTCATCATTAATTTTAAATATCAATATTGCAGACATAAAATCATTTAAAGAAGCTAAATCAAATCCGATAATTGCTTTTTTGCCTTCCAATTTTGGAGTTTCTCTTGGTATTTTTTTTTCAACATTACTGTAAGAAGCCTTTTCAATATTTTCCCATGAAACAGCAATTTCATCTTGATTTTTTTCTGGCAAATTCATTCTTTTAGTATAAAATTCTATTTTATAGCTTGGCTCTTCTTTCATTTTGAAAAAATCTTTAATTATTTGATTTTTTAATACACTTCTAAATGGAAGACTAGGATTAGCTCTTATCCAATATGTAAAATCTATATCGTCTTTATTTTGTGTTTCTAGATATTTTTGCATTGGAACTTCAACAAGTTTTCTATCATTTAATCTATAAATAATTGGTAAAATTCCAGTAAAATTATATTCACCATTTAATACTCTATTTGATAGATCCTTTTTTTCGTCTAAAGGTCCCTCTCGAACTGTTCCATCTGTAGTAATAATTATAATTCTTGCATGTTTTACTTTTCCAAGTCCAGATGTATGAACATTTATTTCTTTACTTGTTTCATAAGCATGATATTCATTAAAAATTATTAATCCAGGAGCTTTACCATCTTTGGTTTTAAACCCTGAAGTATTGTATTTCAATTTTGAATAAGTTTTTCTACATATGATATATTCTTTATTCCAATAAAAGTATTTTTTCATTTTTATTTTATTAGATTCTAACATTTCATAGCAAACATCAAAAGTTCCTTTTGCCTGCTCTTCAGATGTTGCAACAATATCAACATTATATTTTTGTACTCCATATATTGGTGAAATTAAAAAAAGAGCAAGCGGAGCAATTAAACCATCTTTTCCGTTTCCTCTAGCCATCAACAAAAATATTTCTGGAAAAACAACAATATCCATATCATTTTTATCATACATAAAAACAAATGCTGATAAAAATTTTTGATATGGATATAATTTATAAAACCACTTTTCCGTAAAAGTTATAAAATTTTTAAACATATTATTATCAAAAAATATGTCATCTCTTTCAAGTGTTGGTTTTACAACATTTTTAATTAATAATTTAATTTCTATATCTGTTTCTTCTGGATTCTCTTCTACATATTTGATATAATCTTCAATTTCCTTACAGTAAACCATCTCCTAAATCATCACCACCATCACCAGCACCATTATCTGGATTTGCATCTGGCTCTTTCAAATTCAAATCTGAAAGAATTTTTAACATCTGCGCATTTGTTTTGTGCAAATTAACTATACTTTCATTAGGTTTAAATGTTGTATATCCATTGCCAGTAGTTGCTTTATACCTAATTCCATTAATATCTATATCATTTTGAAGTTTTCTTTTAAGACCGACATTATAAACATAATCTTCAACTAAATCTTCAAAATATTTTCCAAATTTTTCTTGTTCATGAAGCTGATCCATTAAATCTTCCCTTATAATATTTTGCAATTCTTCAGTTGCTTTATCAAATTCTATTTCTTGCTTTTTTTCTTTCAAAATATTTTCAATAGTTTCTAATTCTTTTTCAGCTTTTTCTCTTTCTTTTAACAATGTTTCCGTTTTCTTTTTTCTTCCCATTTTTCTAACCCCTTTTCATGTGAGTTTTTTCAAAAAATCAGTTTAGTAATCGCCCCCACCCCCGCTCCCCATATATTATTTTTTGCTTTGAGATTTGACTGGGGGTATCTCTTTATTTTCTTTTAGCATAGAAAAAATTATAATTCCATTTTCAGGCTTAATTTCATATATATAGTCAATCAATCTTACAGCTTTTTCTTTTAACTTTCCATTAAACAATCCTAAGCTCTTCATGATATTGTTAGCCTCTTCTTGAGTAACATCAGTAATTAACTCAATTGTCTTTTGAATTATTATTATTACATCTGTTGTATGTTTCAATTGAATATCTAAATTATTTGCTTTAATTGCATTTATAAATAAGTTCACAGAAGAAACAAATTCCTCTTCATCTAATAAATAACTTGCATATATATCTTCATTAAATTTTATAACTCCAGCTTTTTCTTCTGGACTATCTATTTCTTTTTCTATCTTTGCTGGTATTTTATTAAAATTGTATGCTTGTATTAGATGTTCTAATTTCATTACCATCGCTCCTTTGTCAAAAGCTTTTTCTTCTTTCTCCAAGTCCACCTTTGTCTTTCTTCTATAATCTCATGTGCCTCAAATGATAAACTAATTAAATTATTTATATCTAAAGCTAAATCAGGTCTTTCTTTAATTGGAATAATATGATGAACTGTATTAGCTTCTACTAACTTAATTTTATCTGGAAAATGTTTTCCATCATTCCACTTTCCTAAAAAGAATTGACATTTATATTTGTCTAATTTTAATCTTTCTTCCCTTAATTTTTTCCAATCTGTAGAGTGATAAAATTTATTTGTATGACCTTTAGATATTTCCTCTGGCCAGTTATGATATTTCTTATTTCTTCCCATTATCTATTCTTTAACAGACATTCTTCTTTAGTTCTATAAAAACAATAAATTGAATTATCTGTTTTTCTTTTTTCTAAAAATGAACAATTTGCACATTCAGGATATTCTTTTTTTATTTGTTTCTTATTTAGTTCTTCTTTTGTTAAATAATACATTTTATCTCTCTTTCATTAAATTAAAAAGGAATAACAATACTCTAGGTTATCATTATTCCTTTTATTTATTCGCAATTTTTTCATTTATAGTAGGAAACTAGGAGGTAGTAATATATCCTAGATTATATTACTTAATTTTCTTTCAAATAAAAACAAAAAGAATAGAATCATTTCTATTCCTTCTGCATTAACCTAATGAAAGCGTAGCCTTGGGCTTGCCCTTGTTTAAGAGCGACTACTATAAAAAGAACCAATAGATACTTTTCATAATACAAATATATCACATTTGAGGCGCACAAAACGCACAATTTTATTTTTTTTTGAAAAATCTTTCTAATTTCATTCTAGCGTAGCTATCTGATTTATAATTCATTTTATGCATTATCTGAATCCAGTTAAATCCCTCTTCATATTTTAATCTAATTATTTCTCTTATCTCTGAATCTTCTACATAATTTAGTTCATATTCAATATGTATAATTTCTTTTTCTATTTTATATTCTTTGAATCTTAAAATTTTTCTAAGTTTCTTTAGCAGCTTCTTTCTGTTTCTATAAACAATTCCATCTTCGAGCCCTTCTATTCTACAGGTGTGTTGTGTATATGGAAATTCTGTAGAACTGCCTTTTACTCCATCAATTATTACTTTTCTAGGTTTACTTTCTAATTTTTTTATTCTTTTTATCAAAGAATCTCTTTCTTCTTTTTGTTTTTCTAAATTAATCAAATCAATTTTTTTAATCATTAGTTTTCCCTTTCCAGTAATAATTATTTTATTACTTACTTATTTTCTCTTCTAACAAATTTAATATAATCACTTATTAATCCTTGCTTATGTAAATAACTTTTTAAATTTGAATTTTCTTTTTCTGTATCTTCTAGTGCTTGTAATACTGTTTCTATGGCTATATTATCTAAAATATTTTCATCTACAATCTTATCAATGTGAGCTAACATTCCTAATACTTTTTCATCTTCTACTTTTTTCCTTAATCTTTTTATTGCCTCTTCTAATTCCATTTAATCACTCTCCAATCCTAATTCTTTTAATGTATAAGATTTATATTCTTCTAAATTTTTAAATACACTTTCGTTAATTTCAATTGTATAATTTGAGTCTGTCTCCCAAATATTTAAATAATTAAGAGTTCTTTCTAATTTTGTAATCTTAAATCCAAAAACTTGAATATAAATTTTTAAAAACTCTTTTTCTTCATCTGTTAATAATTCTTTTTTTTCTTCTATTACTTCATATTTTGGTCGTTCTATTTTTATAATTTCTATAAAATCTTTATCTTTAAAATCATTTAATAATGCTCCTCCATCAATTATCAAAGTTGATATTTCATTTGTTCTTATAATTTTATATGTAACTCTATCACCAACTTCTAAATTCATTTATTTTTCCTCCAATCCTAATTCTTCTAAATTTTGCATTCTTTTGTATCTACATTACTTCTAATTTATCTAGTTCCTTTAAAG
>CANQYM010000021.1 GCA_947628085.1 uncultured Clostridia bacterium | reverse complement strand
ATAATAAAAGCCCTCCCTTATGATAATTTTTATTTTATCACGGAAGGACTTTTTACACAAGATTTTCTATACTCTCTTTTATTTTTATTATTTCTAAATTTAAATTTCTTCTATTTCTTCTTTTGTAAGCCCTGTTATTTTCATAATGCTTTCTATTTTTTCTCCAGCTTCGAGCATAGTTTTGGCTATTTTAATTATTGCATTTTTTTCACCTCGTTCAAACCCTTCTTCATAAACATATGCTTCTCTTGCTTTATCATCCATTATTTTCTTTTCTATTAGTTCAGCTATTCTTTCTTCATATTCGTCTTGTCTCATTTTATCCAATTCTTCTTTCGCTTTTTTTATATCTTTATTTTCTCTCATTTCTTCTTCCTCCATACTGTCTGGATTTAATAAAAATTTTGCCCATAACATTAGCTTTTCTTCTTTTTTCTCATTCTTATTAATAAACTTTTCTAGTTTTGGCAATTCAATTATATGTAGCTCAAATACATCTGTCAATATCGTTTTTCTATAATCTTTAAAGGAAAAAATTAACGTAGAAACTTGTTAAAATATATATTAAAATTAAGAAAAGTCGAAAAAAATAATTTTTATTAAAATTTTGTAAAAAAATGTAGCTTTTATTACGGAATGTGATATAATCAAGAAGAAATTTATACATAAAATTTAAATATGATAGTGTATAAATATTAATTAAATAAACATTTAAAAAATAACTTTTTAAATAAATTATAGGAGGTAAATATGGAAAAACAAAAATGCGAAGGCTGCAGTGGGATAGATCCAAAGATGACAGAAATTCTTGAAAAATACACAGAAGATAAGTCAAATCTTATCCAAATATTAAACGAAGTTCAAGAATATTATGGATATGTTCCAGAAAAAGCACAACTTGCTATTTCAGAATATTTAAAAATACCAATGGCAGAAATTTATGGAGTAGTTACATTCTATGCTAGATTTACATTAAAACCTAAAGGAAAATATCATATTGCTATTTGTTTAGGTACAGCATGTTTTGTAAAGGGCTCTGAACAAATTTTAGATAGGGCTAAAGAAAGATTAGGAATTGTTGAAGGAGAAACAACAAAAGATGGAAAATTTTCTTTAGAAGCTACAAGATGTATCGGCGCCTGCGGTTTAGCTCCTGTTTTTACAGTAAATGGCGAGGTTTATGGAAAAGCTACTGTAAAAAAATTGGATGAAATTATAGATAAAATTATGGAAAATCCAGAGTAGGAGGTAGCGAATGAAAACTTTAGAAGAAATTAAAAAAATTAGAGAAGAAAAAAGAAAAGAATTAGACTTAAGAGTAAATACATCAGCAGATACTCGTGAAAAACACATTTTAGTTTGTCATGGTACAGGATGTACATCTTCAAAATCTCCTAAAATATTAGAAAATTTTAGAAGAATTATTGAAGAGAAAAAAATAGAAAATGTTAGAGTAATTCAAACAGGATGTTTTGGATTATGTGCAAAAGGTCCAATAGTTATAATAAGACCAGAAGATGTTTTCTATGCTATGGTTACACCAGATGATTGTGAAGAAATAATTGAAAAACACATTCAAAAAGGTGAAATAGTAGAAAGATTACTTTGCAAAGATATTGATAATAAAACAGTTAAAAAGCTAGATGAATTAAATTTCTATAAAAAACAAAAAAGAATTGCACTTAAAAATTGTGGTGTAATTGATCCAGAAAATATAGATGAATACATAGCTTTTGATGGATATAAAGCATTAGAAAAAGTACTATTTTCTATGACTCCAGATGAAGTAATAGATGTTGTATCAAAATCTGGCTTAAGAGGACGTGGAGGAGCTGGTTTCCCAACAGGAAAGAAATGGTCTTTCACAAAAATGGCTAAAGGCGATCAAAAATATGTTGTATGTAATGCAGATGAAGGAGACCCAGGAGCATTTATGGATAGAAGTGTTCTAGAAGGAGATCCACACTGTGTTGTTGAAGCAATGATGATTGCAGGTTTTGCAATTGGAGCAAATAAAGGATACATATATGTAAGGGCAGAATACCCAATAGCTGTTAAACGTTTCCAAATAGCAATAGATCAAGCAAGAGAATATGGAATACTTGGAAAAAATATTTGGAATTCTGGATTTGATTTTGACTTAGAAGTAAGACTTGGTGCTGGAGCTTTCGTATGTGGTGAAGAAACAGCTCTTCTAGAATCAATAGAAGGAAGACGTGGCCAACCAAGATTAAAACCACCATTCCCAGCAAATGAAGGATTATTTGGAAAGCCAACTTTAATAAATAATGTTGAAACTTATGCAAATATTACTAAAATAATTCTAAATGGTGCTGAATGGTATGCAAGCATAGGAACAGAAAAATCAAAAGGAACAAAAGTATTTGCTTTAGGTGGAAATGTTAATAATACAGGACTTGTTGAAGTTCCAATGGGAGTTACTTTAAGAGAAATAGTTTTTGACATTGGTGGTGGAATACCAAATGGAAGAAAATTTAAAGCAGCTCAAACAGGTGGACCTTCAGGTGGATGTATAACAGCAGAAAACTTAGATACACCAATTGAATATGAATCACTTCAAGCAATTGGATCAATGATGGGTTCTGGTGGATTAATAGTAATGGATGACTCAAAATGTATGGTAAACTTAGCAAAGTTCTATTTAGGATTTACTGTTGATGAATCTTGTGGAAAATGTACTCCATGTAGAATTGGAACAAAAAGATTACTAGAAATGCTTACAAAAATAACAGAAGGAAAAGGTGAAGAAGGAGACATTGAAAAATTAGAAACTTTATGTAAAAACATACAAAAAGCATCTGTTTGTGGACTTGGTCAAACAGCTCCAAACCCAGTATTAAGCACTATAAAATACTTTAGAGATGAATATGAAGAACATATTAGAGATAAGAAATGTAGAGCAGGAGAATGTA
Source organism: uncultured Clostridia bacterium (assembly GCA_947628085.1). Lineage (GTDB taxonomy): Bacteria > Bacillota > Clostridia > TANB77 > CAG-508 > Scatovivens. The sequence goes on along the minus strand of CANQYM010000021.1, from coordinate 10,009 downwards.
AAGCTTTAATGAAATTACATATAGACCCAGAACTTTGCAAAGGTTGTGGATTATGTAAGAGAAATTGTCCAGTAGATGCAATTAGCGGAGAAGTAAAACAAACTCATGTAATAGATTCAGAAAAATGTATTAAGTGTGGAACTTGTATAAGTAAATGTCCATTCCACGCAATAAAAAGTTAGGAGGTTAATATGATTAATTTAACTATAAATGGAAAAGCAGTTCAAGCCGAAGAAGGCTCAACAATATTAGAAGCTGCAAGAAAAGTTAATATAGACATCCCTACTTTGTGTTTCTTGAAAGGTATAAATGAAGTCGGAGACTGTAGAATGTGCGTTGTTGAAGTTGAAGGAAGACGTGGATTTGCAACAGCATGTATTCAAAAAGTTGAAGAAGGAATGGTAGTTAAAACAAGTACACCAGCTGTTATAGAAGCTAGAAGAATAGTTTTAGATTTAATACTTTCAAATCACGATAGAGAATGTTTAACTTGCACAAGAAATGGAAATTGTGAATTACAAAAATTAGCTCAAGAATTTTATGTTGATGAAATTGAATATCAAGGAAGCAGAAATGAATATGAAATAGATGATAAATCACCAGCCATTGTTAGAAACTTCAATAAATGTGTTCTTTGCAGAAGATGTGTTGCTACTTGTAAGAAATTACAAGGAATTGGTGCAATAGATTGTATTGAAAGAGGTTTTGCATCTCAAGTATCAACATATAAAAATAAAAGCTTAAATGATGTAAATTGTACATTCTGCGGTCAATGTATTGAAGCTTGCCCAGTAGGAGCACTAAAAGAAAAAGATAGCACTCAGGAAGTTTGGAAAGCTTTAAGAGATGAAGATAAATACGTTGTAGCACAAACTGCACCAGCTGTTAGAGCAGCTTTAGGTGAAGAATTTGGCATGGAAATTGGAACTAATGTAACTGGAAAAATGGTTTCAGGTTTAAAGGAATTGGGATTTGATAAAGTATTTGATACAAATACAGGTGCTGATTTTACAATAGTAGAAGAGGGAACAGAATTTTTAGATAGATTCCAAAACGGTGGAACTCTTCCAATGATTACATCTTGTAGTCCAGGATGGGTTAGATATATGGAACTTAACTATCCAGAATTAATACCACATTTATCTACATGCAAATCACCACATCAAATGTTTGGTGCAGTAATTAAATCTTATTATGCAGAAAAAATGGGAATTGATCCAAGCAAAATATTTGTTGTTTCAGTAATGCCATGTATTGCTAAAAAATTTGAAAGAACAAGAGACGATATGCAAGGTGCTGGATATGATGATGTAGATGCAGTAATTACAACTAGAGAACTTGCAAGAATGATAAAACAAGCACATATTGATTTTCTAAATCTTGAAGATTCAGAATTTGATGCACCAATGGGAGAAGCAACAGGCGCTGCAGCAATATTCGGAACAACTGGTGGTGTTATGGAAGCTGCATTAAGAACTGTTCAAGAAAAAGTTACAGGAAATGCTTTTGAAAAATTAGAATATGAAGCAGTAAGAGGAGAGCAGGGAATTAAAAGAGCAGAAGTAGATATGAATGGTAAAAAAGTAAAAGTAGTAGTTGCTTCTGGATTAAAAAATGCTCAAACTATTATGGAAGAAATTAAGAGTGGAAAAGCAGATTATCAATTTGTTGAAATTATGGCCTGCCCAGGCGGATGTGTAATGGGTGGTGGCCAACCAATTAGAAGCTCAAAAGAAAGAGCAACAATTGATATAAGAAGTAAAAGAGCAAATTGCTTATACTCAATAGATGAAAAGAGCACAATAAGAAAATCACATGAAAATCCAGTTTTAAAGAAAATATATGAAGAATATTTAGGAGAACCTGGAGGACATAAAGCTCACGAGTTATTACATACAAGCTATGTAGAAAGACAAAAATATTTATTAGATGACTAAAACTAAATTAAAGTGAAAAACAGATTTTGCTTTTCACTTTAATTTTTATTATTAGATTATTGTGTGGGGGAATTTATGAAAAAAGTTATTCAGTTAATAATTTTAATTTTAATATTGGTTTCAATACCATTAATTAGTAATGCAGATATTGGAATGCCAGGTGTGTTAGAATATGATGTAAAAGTAATTAATGAATCTGGTGCTAAGTTAAAAGCATATGATAATAAAGAAATAACTGTTCCATATGGTACAATTCTAAAAGTTAATTGTGAACTAAATATAAATGGAGAACTTTGTGCGTGGGTAAAATATAATAATAGTCAATATGAAGCAAAAATGGCGGATTTAGGATTAGTATCTGAAGAAGCAGATATATCTGGATTAGAAGAAGTAAATATAAAAATGTATGTTTATGATGAGGGTGCATATTTGTATAAAGGTCCTTCAAAAACATATTCTAAAGTAGATGATAACTTTCAATTACCAGTTGGAGAAACTGTAAATATTAAATATGAAGATGATATGTTTGGATATGTAGAGTATGGCGGAAAAAAAGGATGGGTATATACATATCAAATGAAATTTAATAGCCCATATAACGAAGATTCTGCACTTGTCTATTTTCCAGAAGATGAAAATACAAAAATATGTACATTAAAAGAGACAGAATGTTATACATCACCAAGACAAATAGGTGATGATATGGGGAATCCTTTAAGAGAAAAAGCAGATTTTACTATACCAGCATATACAGATTTAAAATATAAATATGTATATAATATTGGTCATTCTAGATTAGTATGTGTAGACTATAATGGAAAAGAATGTTGGATTGGTCAATATTATAATTATGATGTTGCATATAACTGTGAAAACAGAGACATTTCAGCATATACAGCAAAAGATTTAACAATATATAAGAATGCTGTTTATAATGAAAGTGAAGCACTAGGAACCATTCCAAAAAATACATTATTTACACCTAAATATGTATACGCTGATGAACACGGAGTTGAAATATGTTGTTATGTTACATTCAATGGTGTTAGTGGATGGATAGGCCAAAGCACTTCAAATAGCGATTACGATACAAAAATATTATTAAATAGTGAAAGCTATATGTCAAATGATATATATGTGTATGAACATCAATCATTAAGTGAATTACCAATTTATGATGCAATAGATGGAAATCTAACAGGAAATGTAATACCAACAGGAACAGTTTTAACTCAAAAATTTTACTATAGCAATTATCCAGATACTTGGTATTATTTATGTAATGATCAATATCAAGGATGGATAAAAAGTGGAAAACAAACTACAAAAGTTTCTAATAGACCAGAACATTTAGAATTTCCAGATGATAAAGAGACAGCTACAAATACAAATGATAATGCTTCAGAATTAGATTTAGAAGATTCTGACGAAAATAATCAACCAAGTGGTATTTCTTCTATTAAAACTGTAATAGTTGGCTGTATTATAGTGACTTTCATTATTGCAATTATTGCAATAATATTAGTTAAAAAAGTTAATAAAAACAAAAATAATAAAAATGCAGAAAAGCAGTAATATATGATTAGTATATATACATTACCCATAGGGATGATTATTTGTCTTACTTTAACAATTATTATAGAGATAATATTAGCAATTGTTTTGGGTCTAAGAGAAAAGAAAGATATTATAAATGTTATACTTGTAAATTTTATTACAAATCCTATTGTATCAACAGTTCCATTCTTCTTTAATATATTTTATGGTTTATACTATAGAAATATTGTTTTATTTATACTTGAAATTCTAACAGTAATTATTGAAGGATTTGTTTATAATAAATATTTAAGCTTTAAAAAAATAAATCCATATATGCTTTCTTTACTATTAAATGTAGGTTCATATTTTATTGGAAATGTTATAAATAGTATTATTTATTAAAAATAAAAAAGTACGATTTTAAGTTACAAAATCGTGCTTTTTTATGCAAATTTTAAATTAACTAATATTTAATAATATAAAAGTAAACATTAAAGAAAAAAAGCCTTGTAAAATTTTTCCATAAAAATATGGCTTAATAGAAATTTTTTCTTTTGCTATAATGCTATAAACTTGTAAAAGAACAGAAATACCACCAAATCCAAGTAAAAAAGAAGCAAGTAAAATAGTTAAAGTGGAAACTCCTAAACTTGCAACTAAATTTACACCATTTGTAAGCTCAATAAATCCTGTAACAAGTCCTAATAAGATATCTTTTGAAATGCCAGTAATGTTATTTAAAAAAGTTACAACTATTTCTAAAATACCAGAAGTTTGCAAAATGGAAATTATTACAGAGAAAAGAACAATAAAACCACCAATAGAAAGAATGGTTCCAATAGATTTTTTTATTGCATTTCCAATTATTTCACCTAGTTCAGAAATTTTAATTGGAGAGTTTTTAGAATTAAATTTTATTTCACTATAATTTATATCTAGTTTATCTTTTTTCCAGAATTTAAAACAAATGCCAACACAAACCGAAGCTAAAATATGTGAAACAAGGAGAATAATTCCTATTTTTTTATTTCCAAATAAGCTAATTCCAACAGTACCTAAAATAAATAGAGGACCAGAATTATTTGTGTAAGCAATAAGTCTTTCTGCTTCTATTTTTGAAATTATTTTTTGCTCTTTTAAATTACAAACAACTTTTGCACCAACAGGATATCCACTAATAATTCCTAAAATAATTGCAATTGCACTTTCTCCAGGAACATTAAAAATAGGTTTCATAAATCTATTTAATAATTTTCCTAAAATATAAGTAAAATTAGTTTGGCAAAGAAGCTCAGTTGCAATGAAAAAAGGAAAAAGACTAGGCAAAACTTTTGTAGCCCAAAGAACAAGTCCATTTTGAGCAGCTACTAAATTGTTATTTGAAAACATTAATAAAGATAATGTGAATAAAACAAAAATAAAAGTAAAAAAATATTTTTTTAAAGATATTACAAAAAAATTCATAACATACTCCAATATATTTACATATTGATATTATATATTCATAATTAATGGAAATATGCGTACTATAATGCATTTTTTAAATACTTTTATATAGGATTTATATGTTATATTATTAGTGATGCGTAAGCGACCAACCGAAGCGAAAGCGAAGGGCGATTGGAGCAATCTTCCTTTTCTTATTTTAAAAAAAGAAGATTGCGACACCAAATCACTAATAATATAACATATAAACCATATATAAAAGCTATAAAAACGTATTATAAAAAGCGTTTATTAATTTTTTAAAAAATACGAAATTCCTCAATTTTACTTGAAAAAGAGGTTAAAATATTATATAATAATTAAACATTTTATGTGTTCATAAAAAAACGGAATACATATGATGTATATAATACATTTATTATAATAATATATAAATAAAGAGAGGAGTGGAAAATGAATTCAATTGTTAAAGCAGTACCAAATGTTAAAAAATTTAATGATTACTTATTTGAATTAAAAAAAGGTACCAATCCGATAATGCTTTCTGGATTAACAGATGTGGGAAAAGTTCACATGGCATATAGCACAAAATTTTATTCAGAAAAGCCTATTTGTATAATTACTTATAATGAAATGCAAGCTAAAAAAATTATAAAAGATTTAGCTTTTTTTGGTGAAAAAGTTAAACTTTTCCCGAAGAGAGATGTTATAAGTTTTGACTATGTAGCAGAAAGTAAAGATACATTATTTAAAAGAATATCAGTTTTAAACAAATTAGTTAAAAATGATAAAAAAATAATAGTAACTACAATAGAAGCTGCAATGCAAAAAATGATTACAAAAGAAAGCCTTTATAAACACGTTATGACTTTAAAGGTAGGAGATACTTTCGATTTAGAAAAACTTAAAGAAAAATTAGTTTTATTAGGATATGAAAGATATGATTTAATTGAAGGAAAAGGTCAATTTAGTGTTAGAGGTGGAATTGTTGATATTGCAACTTCTGTAAATAGCGGTGTAAGAATAGAATTTTGGGGAGACGAAATTGATTCAATTAGAAAATTTAGCTTAGCAACTCAAAGAACAGTTAAAATGCTAGAAGAAATTGAAATATTTCCAGCTTATGAATTTCTATTAGAAACAGATGTTGATACAGTTTGCAAAAGAATTGAAGAAAAAATTTATCCAAATTCTGTTAAAGAAAAAGTTAAAGATGATATTTATCAAATAAAAAATGGAGATTTTTTAACCAAAATAGATAAATATTTTGATTGTTTTTATGAAAAAACAGACACTCTTTTAGATTATCTTCAAGAAGATTGTGTAATTTTTATAGATGAAATTGCAAAAATAAAGGCAAGAGCAGAAAATATAACAAAAGATAATGCGAATCTTATAAAAGATTTAGTAGATAAAAATAAAATTGTTCCAGGAATCTTAACAGAAATGAAAGACTACATTAAGTTTTCTGAAAGACTAGCAGATAAACAGGTAGTTTACTTAGAAAAACAAGATGTTGGATTTGTGGACAAACAAAGTATGCATGCAAAAAGAAACGGATATAGCTTTAGCTATAGGGAGGTCAACTTTTTTCGTAGTTCAATGGATTTACTGTTTCAGGAACTACAAGAAGCAATTAAAAGAGGAAAACAAACAGTAATTCTAGGCGGAAGCACGGAAAATTGCAGAAAATTATCTACTCTATTATTAGAAAAAAATATACCAAATTTATATACAGATTTTTTAGAAGATGACTTAACTCTTGGTGTGGTAAACATCACACCAGGAGCTTTTTCTGCGGGCTTTGAATTTTTTGATGCAAATCTTTTAGTAATATCAACAGAAGAAATTTTTGAAGCAAAACCTGAGAAGAGATTAAAAACATCATCTACATTTAAAAATGCAGAAGCAATTACAGTATTTTCAGACTTAAAAGAAGGCGACTATGTTGTTCACAGAAGCCATGGTATAGGTCAATATCTAGGTGTAAATACTATAAAAGCTGATGGTATTACAAAAGATTATATAAAAATAAAATACAAAGGTGATGATATTTTATATATTCCTACTAATTCTTTGGACAATATTAGAAAATATATTGGACCAGAAAAAATTGGACCAAGATTAAATAAATTAGGTTCAAAAGATTGGGATAGAACAAAAGCAAAAGTAAAAAATAATTTAAGAGAAGTAGCTGAAGAATTAGTAGAACTATATGCTAAAAGACAGAAGATGGAAGGGTTTGCTTTTTCTAAAGACACACCTTGGCAACAAGAATTCGAAGATAGTTTTAAATATGTTGAAACAGATGATCAATTAAGATGTATAGAAGAAATTAAAAAGGATATGGAAAAGCCAAAGCCAATGGATAGATTACTTTGTGGAGATGTTGGCTATGGAAAAACAGAAGTTGCAATTAGAGCAGCTTTTAAAGCTGCAATGGATCAAAAGCAAGTTGTTTATTTAGCTCCAACAACAGTTTTAGCAAAACAGCAATATGATGAATTTAAAAGCAGAATGGGAGAATATCCTATAAGAATAGAATTATTAAATAGATTTAGAAGTAAAAAAGAACAAGAAGAAATTTTAAAAAAGCTAGAACTTGGTGAAACAGATATTTTAATTGGAACACATAGAGTTTTAAGTAAAGATGTAAAATATAAAAACTTAGGATTGCTAATTATAGATGAAGAACACAGATTTGGAGTAAAGGCAAAAGAAAAAATTAAAGAACTTAAAAATAGCATAGATGTTCTTACAATGACAGCAACTCCTATTCCAAGAACTTTGCATATGTCTATTGTTGGAATGAGAGATATGTCTGTTATTTATGAACCACCACAAAACAGAAAACCAGTTCAAACATATGTATTAGAATTTGATAAAGAAGTTATAAAAGAGGCAATTACAAAAGAATTAGAAAGAGGCGGTCAAGTATTTTACTTATACAACAATGTTGAAGGAATAGAAAAGAAAGCACTAGAAATAAATGAATTAGTAGAAGAGGCAAAAGTAGAATTTGCACATGGAAAAATGAGTGGTGCAGAGCTTGAAAACATTATGCAAAACTTTGTTGATGAAAAATGTAATGTATTAGTTTGCACAACTATTCTAGAGTCTGGAATAGACATACCAAATGCAAATACTATAATAGTTGAAAATGCAGATAGATTAGGATTAGCTCAACTTTACCAAATAAGGGGAAGAGTAGGACGTTCAGATAAGCAGGCTTATGCATATATAACATATAGAAGAGATAAAAATTTAAGTGAAGTTGCAGATAAAAGGCTAAAAGCAATAAAAGAATTTACTGAGTTTGGCTCAGGATTTAAAATAGCAATGAGAGATTTGGAAATTCGTGGAGCAGGAAGCTTAATGGGAGAAATACAACACGGACACATGGAACAAATTGGTTATGATATGTATTGCGAATTATTAAATGAGGTTGTAAAAGAAATAAAAGGCGAAGAAGTAGTAGAAGAAGTAGATGTTCAAATAGAGCTTGATGTTACAAGTTATATTCCAGAAGATTATATTGAAAATTCTTCTTTAAAAATTGAAGTTTATCAAAACATAGCATTATGCAAAAATGAGGAAGACATACAAAACATAACAGATGAAATTATTGATAGATATGGTGCAATGCCTTATGAAGTAGAGAATTTATTGGATATAGCAAGAATAAAAAATTTAGCAAGAGAAAAATACATTTTAAAAATTTCTCAAAGAAGAGAAAACATAGTATTTTACTTTGATAATAGTAAATTTAATTTAGATGTTATTGATAAATTAATGAAAACTTATAGAAATAGAATAAAATTCTCTCCTTCAAAAGACCCATATATTACTTTTAAATTATCAGACTTAAAAAATATTTTAGGAGAATGTAAAGAATTTTTACAAAAATTATAAAATGTGTTTTAATTGATAAATAGAATAAAAAACAACAAAAAATAAAATAATAATATAGAATTTATATTTTAGAAAAGGTGAAATTTATGACAATTACAAGTAAAGATAATGAAACTATAAAACATATTAAAAAGTTAAAAGAAAAGAAATACAGAGATGAATATAAAGAGTTTATAGTTGAAGGAATAAAAATGATAGAAGAGGCTTTAGAAGAAAAGGCAAAAATTAAATCTATCATTATTTGTGATGATTGTAAAAATCAGGGAACCATACCTAGCAACTTGATGTATGAAATTGCAAAACTAGATTGCATATATGTTTCTGAAAAAGTTTTTATTTCAATAACAGATGTTGTAAATCCACAGGGTATAATGGCAATTGTGGAAAAACCTGACAATAGTGAAGAGCAAATAAACTATAAAGAAAATAATTTTCTACTTTTAGATAATATTCAAGATCCTGGAAATATTGGAACTATATTAAGAACAGCAGATAGTTTAAATATTAAACAAATTATAGTATCAAAAGGTACAGCAGATGTATATAATCCTAAAGTTGTAAGATCTACAATGGGTGCAATTTTTAGAGTTAAACTAATAGAAGTAAAAGATTTAGTAAAAACAGTTAAAGAACTTAAAAAGCATAAAATAAAAGTTTATGCTACAGATTTAAAAACAGAAAAAAGCATATATGATGTAGATTATTCTAAAACTGCAATAGTAATTGGAAATGAGTCTAATGGTGTGTCTAAAGAAGTTTTAGAAGAGGCAACAGATAGAATTAAAATTCCTATGATAGGTAAAACTGAAAGCTTAAATGCAGCAGTTGCAACAAGTGTAATTTTATATGAAGCTTTTAGAAGTACAGGAAAAATAAAATAGATGCAAAAATGCATCTATTTTTGTTTACAATAAATTACCGAAGAATTCACATAAAAAACACCAATGAAATTATTACTAATGATATAATTCAACCATAAATAAAATATTTATTGGAAGAAAGGTTTTATAGGTATTTTATTATGGATGATATTAATAAAAATGAAGAATTTAAAAATATCATTATTTATTCTGGAACAAGCGATTCTTACTTTGATGATGAGAGTATAGAAAATCTTGTGTAAAAAGTCCTTCCGTGATAAAATAAAAATTATCATAAGGGAGGGCTTTTATTAT
>CANQYM010000020.1 GCA_947628085.1 uncultured Clostridia bacterium | reverse complement strand
ATAATAAAAGCCCTCCCTTATGATAATTTTTATTTTATCACGGAAGGACTTTTTACACAAGATTTTCTATACTCTCTCACTTTTTAAATTATTACTTTTAAGCAGAAGATATTTTAATTGTTAGCCATAAATTTTTGCTTTGTTTGATTAATTTTTTCTTGATCCGCATTTTGAGTAGTATACCATCCATTGTCTTTCATTAAATTATAAATTTTGTTTTGAATATCTAAACTTTCATTTAAAGCACATTTAAAAGCCTCGTGTACTTCTGCTGTGGTAGATTCAATTGCTCCATGAAGATATAAATCACAAACTCCCTTAACAAGTAAAAGTTCATTTTCCATTAAATTTCTATCTTCCATAAATACCTCCTATAATAAATTCAAAAATTTGTTAAAAATTTCATCATGTTTTTTACAAAGATCCCTTACATAAGTAGAAAGGGTAGGATCTTTTAATTCAGCAGATGTTTTACCAGAACATGATTTCATAAATTTTTCATGACCTAAAGCATCTTCAACATATAAAAGTTCTTTTTCTGTCAAATTTATCACCTCTTTAATAAAAGTATTTCCAAAAATATAAAATTATATGCAAAATACTTAGTAATAAAAAATTGATATAAATAGTAAAATTATAAGCGATATTATTCCTATAAAAATAGTTATATGATAATTAAAATTGATGTAATTATGTAAATCTTGAAAAAATAGTAGGATTATTATATAATTAAAGTAGTGCTATTTGAAAATAGTGCTTAGAATAAATCTCGGAACAATATTTGAGAGGAGATGATCTGTTTTTCAATCTATATGGCATGCACGACCGACTAGAAAAATAGAAATGGAGGTAGAGATAGCAACAAAAAATGAAGAAAAACTTGGTTTCAATTGCGCATGAATACGACAATTAGGAGGAATGACACGAAGATGAGTACAGAAGTAATTGTAACGATAGCTGCTGTGATAGTAGTAGCAGTAGTAGTAATCACCGTATTGGTAACCAAGTGGTATTGCCGTAGGGAATATCGTTACGAGCTCGAAGATAGGCTCTATGACGTAAACCACAGGCACAAGGTGGAAATGGACAAGGTCTTGTTTGAAAACGAGCTCCTTAAGGACACTCTAGAGTATAGAACGACAAAGTTAGATGAAAGTATTAAGAAAGCAATTCAAAGGAATAACACGCTTTCTGCAGAACTTGAAATGATGAGAAGGCAACTAAAAACGATTGAGCAAAACCATCCGGAAATCAACTTCGAAAAGGAACTTTATAAAATTAGACATCCTCACCTGTAGTAACTGCTCTCGACCTACCCAAAAAAACAGTTTTCAGTAAACACAACAATTGTTGACTGAAACCTGTTTTTTTGATATAAATAAATTGTATAAAAGAGTTCACACAGAATTTACAAATATTTAATAATAATTTAATAATTCATATATAATATAAAGATGCAAATAAGATATAAGAAAGGATGAGTGAATGAATAAATTAGAAGAAAACTATCCCGCAGATATTGAGCAACATCTTGTGAATGATGAATTAATAGATATAAATAGTGAAACATTTAAAAAAATAATTTTTCTTTATACATCTGCACTTAAGCAGATGAAAACGAAAATAGAAATAATACAAGACGAATTAAAACTTTTTTCAGAATATGAACCTATTGAATATGTATCAACAAGAATAAAAAAATCAGAAAATATTGTTGAAAAATTAAAAAGAAAAGATTGCGATTTAACATATCAAAATTTATTTGAAAAAGTAAACGACATTGCTGGAATAAGAATAGTGTGTAATTTCAAAAGTGATGTTTATAAAATTGTGCAAATAATTGAGGACTTCCAAGACATAAGAGTTATAAATAAAAAAGATTATATGAAAAAGCCTAAAAAATCTGGTTATATGAGCTATCATTTAATTGTTGAAGTTCCAGTACATCTTTCTTCAAGAATAATGTTTGTAAAAGTAGAAATTCAAATTAGAACATTAGGAATGGATTTCTGGGCAAGTCTAGAGCATAAGCTAAAATATAAAAATGCAAGCATTTCAAAAAATGAAACTAAAAATTTAATAAAATATGCAAAAGTAATTAACAATATTGATGATAATATGCTTACTATAGCAAATGAAATAGAAAAGAGAAATAGTAATATAATATTAGAGTCTGCTGAAAATAAAGATGATAAATTTAAAAAACAAAAATTTAATTTATAAAAATCTAGTGCAAAAACTAGATTTTTTATTCTATTTAAATTTGAGTTAGAATAAAATAATAAAAAGCATTTAAAAGTTTACATAATTTTATAAAAAGTATTGAAACTTAGCTTTTTATTTGATATAATATAGAATTAACTAGGAAATTAAAGAAAGGAGTTGTTATAATAACATGAAAAGCTTAAAATATTTTAATAAATTCTATATCGATAAAGAAAAAGACATTGTGGTTGAATTATATAAAGATGAAAAACAAGATGAATTAGAATATATTATAAGAACTCCAAATCATAAAAGTGGTAATTTAATAAATAATTTAGCAAAGCTTTGTAATTTAGAGGTTTCAGAAGATGAAAATGGATTAAAAATAATAAAAGATAGAATACTAGCATCTATAAATGGAGATAATGAAGATGTTTACATATTTAGACTAGCTGGAATGAAAATAGCAAATATATATGAAAATGAAATTGAAGTAAAGGCAAAAATGCCTGCAATAATAAAAACTTTAATGTCACAAACAAAAAATTATAAGTTAGATATTAGTAAAACAATTGTAAAATCATACATATTAAAAAAATCTAAATTTAAAACAGATTTGCACACACATATGAATGCTAATTTAACACCTGATGTATTAATTTCTTTAGGAATTGTTCATCAAATTAAATATCCACTATATTATATTAAAAAAATAGGTTTGAAATTAACGGAAAAGCAAGAAAAAAATATATTAGAAGCAAGAAAAATTGTTGAAAAAGATTTTGAAAATAGTGAGTTAACAGGTAAATATTTAACTAGAAGAATAGACGATAATACTTTTATTAATTTTGCAGATTTAATTTTAAACAATTTAGAAAATGCAGAAAAAAATATATCAAAAATAAGAAATAGCTTAGGACTACTAAAAGATGGTCAATCAGTTTTCACAAATTTAGAAAAAGTATACTTATATAGATATGTATTTTGCAAACCTAAATTTTCAGAGCAAAAAATAAAATTAAATATAAAAACAATTGAAAAAATACCAGAAAAAGATATAGTAAATTATATAAAAAGAATATTAGAAGATAAAAAAGAAGGAAGTCCATATAAAAACAATACTTTAAGACAAGACAAATATTTATGGATAGCAAGAGAATATAAAAAACAAAGTATTAATTATGCAGAAATTACAGATACAGATTTAGTAAAAATTGGAGAGCCTGCAATAAAATTGCTAGAAGAAGTTCATGAAGTAATGCCTAAAATAGAAAAAGAAACTGGCGTTGCAATTAGATTATTAGCAGGAATTAGAAGAATACCTCTAACAATAATAAAAGACCAAAAAACTAATAGTACATATTTAAGAGAAAACTTAGATATTTTAAAAGCTATTGCAAAAAGTCCTTATGTTGTTGGAAGTGATTTTATTGGTGAAGAAATTAACGATATAACAGAATTAAAACCAGTAATAAATGAACTAGTTCAATATGCTGTAAACGAAGATAAAGGCTTTACTATTAGAATACATGCAGGAGAAAATGATTGCTTAAGAGATAATGTAGCAAAATCAATACAATGTATTAAAGAATCTTTGAAAAAAGGACAAAAAATGCCTAAATTCAGATTAGGACATGGACTATATACAGCAGACCTAAACTCTGAAGAAGGCAAAGAATTAATGAAAGAAATGAAAGAAACAGGAGCTGTTCTTGAATTTCAATTAACATCAAATGTTAGATTAAATAATTTAAGTATTTTAGATAGACATCCATTAAAACAATATTTAGAAAATGGCGTAAAATGTGTTCAAGGAACAGATGGATGTGGAATGTATGGAACAGATACTATTAATGAACAACTTGCACTTCATAATATTTTAGGACTTACAGATGAAGATTTCTTAAAAATGAGAAAAGTAGAAGATGAAATAATAGAAAATAGTAAAAAATATTTTGCACAAAAATCTAAAAAATTCAAAGAATTCTTAGCTGGAAGAACTTTAAGAGAAGCAATTCTAGATTTAGAAAATAAAAATCTTGAACAAAGTAAAAACAATTTAATAGATATGAGAATTACAAACGATCTAGACTCAGAAACTGAATTAAAAGAAAAAATTAAAAAATTACCTGAAGATAAAATTCCAATTGTAATTGCTGGTGGAAGCTTTAATGCTAAGAATAGGGAAACTAAAATTGATGAAGCTGGAAGAAAAATAATTGAAAACTTAATTAAAAATTTGAATAGTGAAAAAGTATATTTTGTTGTTGGACATAAAATGAATGGTTATGAAAAAGCAATAATTGATTATTCAAAAGAATTAAACAAAAAGTTTGAAGTAAATGCTATAATTCCTAAAGCTGTTTCAAAAGAAGTAAAAGATGGTTTACTAAGCGAAGATTTAAATGGAGTTTGCATATCAACAGAAAGAGAAGAAATGGGAATATACAAAAGCTTTAACTATGAAATATTTGAAAGAAGAAATTCAATTGTTGTTGCATTTGATGGAAACTCACCAGTATCTAATTTAGTTCAAGAAGCTAAAAACGGAAAAGGAAAAGCTAAAATATATGTTAATTCAGAAGTTGAAGCTTTAAAAGATAAAGCAAATTCTTTAGGTGGATATGTTAAAGAATTTAAAATAAATGATAATTTAGTTCAAAAAATACTAGAAGACTATCCAGAAATTGGAACTAATAGGTTAGCATAATAAAAAATTAAATAAAAATATTTTTAAGAAAGATTTTTACAAATATGTTAAAATCTTTCTTTTTTGTTGAATTATTTTTTTATTATTGATAAAATATAAAAAACAAATGAGATAAAATATTTATATTTTAAGAAAGGACACAAAATGAGAATAGTTAGAAAGCGTTCAAGTGCAAATAGTGAAAATGAAAAAAAACTTGAAGAAACATCTAATTATAAAAAAACATTAGAAACTTTAGAAGAAAAAGAAAAAAGAAATTTCTATATTAAAGCTCAAAATGCTATTAAAAATGCAAAAATTCAAAAATATATGAGTGATAGAGAAATAGTAGCAAAAGAGCCTATAAATTTTTGGGGAGTAATCACTGGTAAAAATAGTTTGCAACTTCAAAGAATAGAAAATATAAAATTGAAAATTGAGCTTTTAGAAACTCAAAAAATAGAAGAAAAAGCAGAATATGATCCAAAAGATATTTTAGCAGACTTATATTCTTGTGCAATATCAGAACTAAATGGAAAATTTACTAATGAAATGAAAAATGTTTATGATGAAGTAAATGAGAAATATTGTGATAATTCCGTTTCAGAAGAAAATATTTATAAACTAATTTCACAGAAAGTAGATAATTCTCAAACATATTTACCTATAATTCATACAGATACTAAAGGAATTTTTGGAGATATAAAGGTTCAAATAAACTTTTTTAAACTAGAAAATAAGAAACTTCAAGATCAAATAGTTTTAGAAAGAGGTAAGAGCCAATTTGAAACTTTTAAACCTAAAATTATACCAGTAACAAAAGTAGTGGCAAATTAATAAAAACTAAATGGTAGAAAGTAAAAAAGGCTTGACAAATGCTATAATTGGTTGTATACTATTTAGGTAACTGTAATGAATAAGTTTTATTTTGACATAGATATAAAGTCGCTAAAGGAGGGATTTTAAAATGGCACAACCAAAAAGAAGATGGTCAAAAGCTAGAACAGGTTTAAAAAGATCAACATGGAAAATAGAAGCTGAAAATTTATCTACTTGTTCACATTGCCACCAACCAGTTAGACCTCACACAGTATGTTCTAACTGCGGTTATTATGATGGAAAAGAAGTAATAGCAAAAAAAGCTGAATAATTATAATTTATAAAAAAAGACATAGCAATATGTCTTTTTTTGTTGATAATAAAAAGTTAAAATGATATAATCCGTAAAAGGAGATTAAAATATGGAAGAAAGAATTGATAAACAAAACTACTATTTAGATATAGCAGAAACAGTTGCATCAAGATCTACTTGTTTAAGAAAAAAATATGGAACAGTAATTGTAAATCAAGATCAAATAATATCAACAGGTTATTCTGGAGCTCCAAGAGGTAGAATAAATTGTTCTGATTTAGGATATTGTACAAAAAAGAAATTATTACCAGATCAAAGACATGGAGGATATGATGCTTGCAGATCTGTGCATAGTGAGCAAAATGCAATTATAAGTGCCTCAAGAGAACAAATGATAGGATCAACTTTATATTTAGCAGGTTATAGAACAGAAAACCATGAATATGAAGAAGGTGCAGCACCTTGCTTAATGTGTAGAAAATTAATTATCAATGCTGGAATTGAAAAAGTAATAGTTCGTGAAAATAAAACAAATTATAAAGTTTATGATGTAAAAGAATGGATTGAAAATGATGAATTTTTAAACGGACAATTAAGCTATTAGTGTGTAAAGAGGTATTTATAAATTGAAAGAGAAAATTTTAAAAAACAGAAAATTAATAGATACAGCTATTATTTTTTTAGTAGCATGTATTCTATCTATAATATTGCTAAAACCAAATTTAGATGTATATTATGATGATGGAATTCAACATATTGGAAGAGCTTTTGGCACACTTGCAAGTATAAAACAAAACGGACTTTTTCCAAATGTTATTTCAAATTTCGCAAACAATTTTGGATATTCATGGAATTTATTTTATGGACCATTATCTGCATATGGAGTAATTGTTTGTGCTTTAATTTTTAGAAATTTTATAACAGGTTATAAAATATTTTGTTTTATATGCCTAATTTTATCTGGAATATTTATGTATAAATTTGCTTCTAAATTAATAAACAATAATAATGCAGCACTTTTAGCATCAATAATTTATCTTACATTTCCATACCATTTAACAGATTTATACACTAGAAATGCTTTAGGTGAATTTGTTTCATTTGTTTTTATACCATTAGTATTTTTAGGATTATATAATTTATTTTATACTGAAGATAACCATTATTATATTTCTATTGGAGCAATAGGATTAATTCTTACACATAATATATCAACACTTTTAGTTGCAATTTTTTCATTGTTCTACGTAATTTTTAATTTAGAAAAAATAAAAGAAAGTAGAATAAAGAAGGGACTAATTATAAATATTGTTTTTATTATATTAGTTACTAGTTTCTTCTGGGTTCCTTTATTAGAAACAAAGCTATATGCAAACTATCGAGTATATGAAAGTGAAGCTATGTCTACTTCGGAAGAAGCAGCTTCACATGGCTTAAAATTAAAACAACTATTTGTAACACAAAAAGATGGTTCATATATATTTGAACTAGGGCCACACATAATAATATTATTAGCCTTCTCAGTAATGACAATTAGAAGAATAAGCTCTGAACTAAGAGAAAATTATATTATATTTTTATTTTGTTCTTTAATTACATTATGGATGTCTACAAAATATTTCCCTTGGAAATTTTTACCTGATGGAATGAGCATAATACAATTTCCTTGGAGAATGCTTATGTTTTCATCATTTTTCTTAAGCTTAGTTTGTGCAATAAACGTATACACTATAATTAAAAAGTTTAATTATAAAGATGTTTTAGTTATTTCAATAATAGCTATAGGATATACATTAGCAATATTTATGTCTTATGTTCCAACAAGCGAAAATATTGCAAATATTGACCAAATAAATTTAGGAAACTTTTCTGGTAAAGAACATGAAACTGTTGCAGGTGCTGGAAAGGGAGAATACCTTCCATCAAATGCTTATAAAGATAGATTTTATGTAGCAACTAAAGAAGATGTAACAACTGTATTAGAAGGAAAAGCAATAATAGAAAATGAAACAAAAGATGGTTCAAACTTAAAAGCAAATGTTAAAACACTAGATGCAGAATATACAATATTTGAATTACCATATCTGTATTATCCTGGATATGAAGTAAGATTAGATGGAATGATTGCTGAAACTTTTGAAACAAAAAATGGTTTTTTAGGATTCGCTATGGGACCAGAAGATAATATTGAACTTTCAGTTAATTATACAGGTACTTCAAGTATGAAATATTCATTATTAGTTTCAGTAGTTTCTTGCATTGCTTTAGGAATTTATATTTGGAAAAAGCACTAAAGATTTTGAATAATAGATAATATGGAGGATTAAAATGTCTAAACCAATTGTGGCAATAATAGGAAAACCAAATGTAGGAAAATCAAAATTCTTTAATTATATAGTAGGGCAAAGAATTTCTATAGTAGAAGATACACCTGGAGTAACTAGAGATAGAGTATATGCAGATGCATCATGGAGAGATAGAGAATTTACCCTAATAGATACAGCTGGAATTGAGCCAGAATCAGAAGATGTAATAATATCTCAAATGAGAGAGCAAGCAAATATTGCTATTAGTGTTGCAGATGTAATTTTATTTATGACAGATGTAAAACAGGGTGTAACCGCAAGTGATATGGAAATTGCGACAATGTTAAGAAAATCAAATAAACCTATAATTTTAGTTTGTAATAAGGCAGATAATTATGGAGAGCCACCAAGTGAAATTTATGAATTTTATAATTTAGGAATAGGTGATCCACATCCTATATCTGCTGCAAATGCTATAGGAATAGGAGATTTATTAGATGAAATATATAATAACTTACCACCTAAACAAGATGATGAAGAAAATGATGAGAGAATAAAAGTAGCAATAATAGGAAAGCCAAATGTTGGTAAGTCTTCTTTACTAAATAGAATTCTAGGAGAAGAAAGAAGTATTGTAAGCGATGTTGCAGGAACAACTAGAGATGCAATTGACTCAGAATTTGAAAATCAATATGGAAAATATACTTTTATTGATACTGCTGGTATTAGAAAAAAGTCAAAAGTAAATGAATCAATTGAAAAATTTAGTGTTATGAGAACATTATTTGCAATTGAAAGAGCAGATGTATGCTTAGTTTTAATAGATGCAGAAGAAGGTGTAACAGACCAAGATGTAAAAGTACTTGGTGAAGCACATGAAGCTGGAAAAGGAATTATAATAGTTGTAAATAAATGGGATAAAATAGATAAAGAAACAGGAACATTAGAAAAATACAAAAAGCAAGTATATGAAAAAATTTCATATGCTTCTTATGCACCAATTATATTTATTTCAGCTAAAACAGGACAAAGAGTAGATAAAATCTTTGAAATGATAAATAATGTAAATTTAGAAAACTCAAAAAGAGTATCTACAGCAGTTATAAATGAAGTAATAAATGAAGCAATAGCTGTTGTACAACCACCAACAGATAAAGGAAAAAGATTAAAAATACTATATGGAACACAAGCAAGTACTAAACCACCAACTTTTGTAATATTTGTAAATAATAAAGAATTATTTCATTTCTCTTATCAAAGATATTTAATAAATTGCTTTAGAGATAATTTCGGATTAGAAGGAACACCTGTAAGACTTATTATAAGAGAAAAAAACGGTGAATAATAAAACACAGAATAAGGACTAATTTTAACATGACAAATAATATATTAGAAAAAATAAAAAATAAAAAGAACTTAATAATTTTTATTTTAGCAATCATAGGCTTAGCTATAATAAAACAATTATTACTAAATAATTATCCAATTATGGCTTATGCAGGAGCAAAATCAGATGATGTTTTAATGGTAGAGCTTGCAAATAATATATTATCTGGAAAATGGCTTGGAGAATATGATTACAACACTTTAATGAAGGGCCCAGTTTTTCCAATGATACTAGCTTTCATAAAGCAGATTAATTGGTCTTACATAGAATTTGTAACTTTGCTTTACACAATTTCTTGCATAGTATTTATAATTTCTATAAGTAAAAAAATAAAAAATAAAATATTTTTAATTTTAATTTACATAGCATTATTATTTAATCCAATAATGTATGCAAAAGAAATTCTTCAAAGAGTATATAGAAATTCACTAATACCAGCATTGTCTCTATTTATTATAAGTTCTTATATAGCAATATTTTTAAGAAGAGATGAAAAAATAAAATTCCTAATACCTTGGATAATTTTAGGCTCAATTTCTTTAAGCACATTTTATTATACGAGAGAAGACTCTATTTGGATAGTACCATTTTTAATATTTATTATTTTAAGTACAATAATTGCTAAAATATTAAAAAACAAGAAAATAAATTTCGAAATAATTTCAAAAACTATAATTCTATTTATTCCAATTATTTGTTTAAGCATATTTGGAAATTGGATAGCAAATCAAAATCTGAAATATTATGGTGTTAAAACAAAAAATGTTTTAACAGATAGCAGTTTTTCAGATGCGATGAGAGCAATATATAAAGTAAAACCAGAAAAATATATTGATGCTGTTTCAGTTCCTATGGAAAAAATAGATAGAATGGCAAAAGCTTCTCTAAGCTTTAATGCAATAACACCTAAGCTAAAAGAATACGCAAAAAATTATGGAGCAATAGATAGGTCTCCTGGAGATGGAGAAATAGAAGATGGATGGATTTTATGGGCATTAAGATCAGCTGTTTATGATAGTGGATGCAATACTTTGGAAAAAGAAGAAGAAGGATATAAAAAAATTGCAACAGAATTAAATACAGCAATGGAAAATGGAGTACTTGAAACACAATTTACTATGCCTTCTGCAATGATGTCACCATTTAGAGCATCATATGTTCCTACTTTAATAAAATCTTTTATTAAATGTGCTTTATATGTTTCTACATATGATGAAATTGAAATAACAAGTGATGAGCCTTCTGAAACAGATCCTAAGTATTTTGAAACAATAAAAGAATTTGAATATATAACAAACAACAAAGCTATATATCCAAATAATATAGATGGTCAGCAAGAATATATAAATTCAACTAAATTTCAAACTAGTATTTTAAAAATTCTACTAAAAATATATTCTTATACAGGACTTCCTTTAATAATTATTGGAATAATTTCTTATATAGTTATCACAGTAATAAACATAAAAAATATGTTAAGAAAAAATTATGAAGAACTAGAAACTTGGATTATAATTTCAGGAATTTTAGGGGCAGGGTTTACTTTACTGTTTGGTATAGCATATAATCACGTAGCAACAGTATATTCAATTGTTCAATTATATTTAGCAGGAGCATATCCTATAAGTCTTGCTTTTTCATTTATTAGCATATATAATATGTTTGAAAATATTAAAAAAAGAAAGGAAAAAATATAATGTTATTATATGTAATTATGGCAATAATTGCTTATTTGATAGGAAGTGTTAATTTTTCAGTATTAATAAGCAAAAAAATGGCAGGTTTTGATGTTAGAGAAAAAGGAAGTGGAAATGCAGGAAGTACAAATGTTTTAAGAACTGTTGGAAAAAAAGCTGCCGCTTTAACTCTTATATGTGATATTTTAAAAGGAATAGTAGCTGTGTTAATTGCATTTATTATTGGAAAAATTGCTAAAAATGCTAGCCCAGCAATTCTAGTAGAATTAGCTGCTATATTTGTTGTTGTTGGACACACTTTTCCAATATTCTTCGATTTTAGAGGTGGAAAAGGTGTTGCTACTGGTTTAGGAATAATTCTTTTAATAAATTGGAAAATAGGATTAATTTGTTTAGTTTTTGCACTTCTATTAATGGCGCTTACTAGAATGGTTTCACTTGGATCAATTTCTGCAGCAGTATTATTTGCAGTATTAACAATATTTATTAGAGATTCATACATAGTTGAATTTGAAAATAATTTCATTATTTTTGGATTTTTACTAGCAGGTTTTGTTGTATTTAATCATAGAACTAATTTACAAAGAATATTAGCAGGAACTGAAAATAAATTAAGTTTTAAAAAGAAAGAAGAAAATGCTTCATCAGAAAGTTCAGAAGAAAATACAGCTAAAAGTGATGAAAAAACTGAAGAGGCAAAAAAATAATTTTATACTATTATAAAGGAGAATATTAATGAAGAAAATCGCAATAATAGGAAGTGGAAGTTGGGGTTCTGCTTTAGGAATTTATCTTGCACAAAATGGCAATGAAGTAAAAATATGGTCTTTTAGCGAAGAAGAGAAAGATTTAATAAATAATCAAAAGAAATGTGTGTTTTTACCAAAAGCAACAATACCTGAAGGAGTAGTTTGCTCATCAAACTTTGAAGAAGTTTTAGAAGGTGCAGAACTTATACTTCATGTTACGCCATCTAAATTTGTAAGAGATACAATAAAAAAATATAAACATTTAGTAAAAGAAAATCAAATTCTTATAATGTGTTCAAAAGGTTTTGAACCAGAAACTAATTTAACTTTAGATGAAGTAATAAATGAAGAACTTCCAAATGTTAAATATGGAATTTTATCTGGACCTAGCCATGCAGAAGAGGTATCTTTAAATATTGAAACTGCTCTAGTAATCGCATCAGAAAGTGAAGAAGTAAAAGAAAAAGTTATAGAAGCTATTAAAAGTCCAACAATTAGAATGTATAAATCAAGCGACGTTAAAGGAGTTGAACTAGGTGGAGCTCTAAAAAATATTATTGCATTTTGTGCTGGAATTGCAGTAGGACTAAACTTAGGAGATAATGCTTTTGCTGCATTAGCTACTAGAGGATTAGTTGAAATAGCAAGACTTGGAACAGCAATGGGTGGAAAAGAAAAAACTTTTTATGGCTTAACAGGACTAGGAGATTTAATAGTAACTTGCGGAAGTGAACATAGTAGAAATAGAAAAGCAGGAAAACTTATTGGTCAAGGATTAACCATAGAAGAAACAAGAAAAGAAGTAGGAATGACAATTGAAAGCATAGATAATATTGATGTGGCATATGAACTTGCAAAAAAATATAATGTAGAAATGCCAATAGTTAATACAGTTTATGATGTTTTATATAATAAATTAGATCCTAGAGAGGCTGTTGAAAATTTAATGACAAGAGCTGTAAAAGAAGAATAAAAATTTAAAATAGTTTAAAAATATATTAAAAAATATAATAAATAGGGGGTATTAAAATGGAATTTTTTAATAAGTTAGGAAAGAAAGCAAGTGAAGCTTATCAAGCTACTAAGGAAAAGGCAAGTGATATTTCAGAAGAATTAAAAATAAAAACAAAAATTAATTCTTTAGAAGAAAAAGTATATGAAATATATGCTGAAATTGGTGAAAAAGTTTATAACGAAGTAAAAGATGGAAAAGATGTTTCAAAAGAAGAAATATCTGGAAAATGCGAAGAAATTTCTAGTAAAAAAGATGAAATGTCAAGATTACATGCACAGCTATTAACATTGAAAAAAATGAAAAAATGCGTTAACTGCGGAGAAAAATTAGATATTGATGCAGAATTTTGTTCTAAATGTGGAACTAAACAACCTAAAACTGAAAATGTTGAAGTTCAAGAAAATCCTGAAGAAGGAACAAAAGACGCTGAAGTTATTGAAATAAACAATGTTGAAGAAAATAAAAAAGATAGTAACGAGGAAAATAAGTAATAAATGAAACTAGTAGTACAAAGAGCTTTAGAATCTAAAGTAGAAGTAGATGGAAAAGTTGTAGGAAAAATTAAAAAAGGTTTTGTTGTTTTGTGTGGAATTACTCATACAGATACAGAAAAAGAAGCAGATGTACTAGCTAAAAAGCTATGCAACCTTAGAGTATTTGAAGATGAAAACGAAAAAATGAATTTATCTATAAAAGATGTAGGAGGAGAACTTTTAATTATTTCTCAATTTACATTATATGCAGATAGCATGAGTAGTGGCAATAGACCAAGCTTTATAAATGCAGCACGACCTGAAAAAGCAGAACCTTTATATGAATATTTTATAAAAAAATGTGAGGAATATGATGTTCCTGTTCAAAAAGGAATTTTTGGGGCAGATATGAAAGTATCAATGACAAATGATGGACCAGTTACAATTATCTTAGAAAAATAGTTTAATATGGATATCTTTCATAGATATATTTTATCAGAGAGTTTATATTGTTACTTGTAACACAAATATAAACATCTTTATCTAAACTTATCCATAAAGTCATATTAAACTTATCGCTATTATCTATATAGCAACTTATTATATCTATCATATCAACAGGATTATCAAATTCTTTATGAAAAGTTAAATTATTTTCTAAATTTAAATTCTTAGAATAATATTGTTCTAAGAATTTTTTTATTTCACCATCTATTTCACTATAAAAATTTATTGTTGCCTTCATATATTTCTCTTTCTTTAAATTTTATATTAGTATTTGTATTAAAAAATATTTTTATTCTAATTTTAAGTATAAATTACTTTTTTTATTGCAATAATATTTATATGTGGAGGAAAATATGATTAAAAATATAGGAAAATATATAATAATATTTTTATTGCTTATCACATTAACTGGATGTTCATTTAATCAAGAAAATAAAACTATAGAAGATAAAACAATAGAAGAAGTAAATTATGTTGAAGAAAATATTTTAGTTTTAGTAAATAGATATGCAAAAGAAGAATATATAGTAGATGGCTTTTTGGATTGGAAAACAATAAAAGAAGATGTAGAAAATATAAATAATTCAATAGATACAATTATTTTAGACTTAACAGAAATAAAAATATCAAATGAAGATTTAATAAATTTTAGAAATGAAATAAATAACTTAAATATTGCAATAGCAAATGAAAATGAAAGAGAATTTTTAGAAAGATGTAGTTATTTATATTCATTTGTCCCTACAATGTTAGAAGAAGTTTCTCAAAATAAGAATGAAGTTAATATTAAAAAATTAAAGTCTTTAGTATTATCTAGCTTTGTCCAGTCTAATTTTTTAGATTGGGAAAGAGCAAAAGAGAGCATAAGTCTAGCAGATTCAAAATATAGAGAGATGATGGATGATGTAGACTATATGAAAGAATATGATTACAATTTAAATAAGGTTTATGTTTTATTAGAAGAATTAAAAAATGTTATAGACTCAGAAGAGCCAAGTTTAGCTAGAATAAAATATATAAATTTTATAGATAAAATATAATTTGTGGTGGAAACAGTATTATTTTACAAAAAAGAACATTAAGAAAGGCTTAGAATTAAAAGTAATTCTAAGCCTTTAAGATTATTTATTATCATTTTCAATTAGTTTTTGTACTATTTGAACAGCATTAGAAGCTGCGCCTTTTCTAACATTATCGGAAACACACCAAAAATTTATTCCAGATTCAACACTAAAATCTCTTCTAATTCTACCAACAAAAGATTCATCATGACCAGTAGCTTTAGTAGCTAAAGGATAGATATTGTTTTCAATATCATCTTCTAAAATAACTCCTTTAGTATTTTTTAGCACATTTTTTAAATCATTTAAATTAAATTTATTTTCAAATTCTACGTTTATAGATTCACTATGAGAATTAATAACAGGAACTCTAACTGCTGTTGCTGTTATTTTTAAATCAGGCCTTTTTAAAATTTTTCTTGTTTCATTTATCATTTTTTCTTCTTCTTTGGTATATCCATTATCTAAGAAAGTATCTATATGTGGAATGCAATTATTAACTATAGGATATGGAAATTTTTTAGGTTCTTCGCCTTGAAGACCATTTTCTAAATCATTAATACCTTCTTGACCAGCGCCAGAAACAGCTTGATAAGTAGAATAAACAATTCTTTTTATTTTATAATGAGTATCTAAAGCTTTTAAAGGTATAACTGCTTGAATAGTTGAACAATTTGGATTTGCTATAATTCCTTTATTATTAGGTAATTCCTCAGGATTAACTTCTGGAACTACTAGTGGTACATCTGGTTCCATTCTAAATGCACTGCTATTATCAACAACAATACAGCCTTTTTTTGCAGCTATAGGAGCATAGGTTTTTGCTGCTTCTGATCCTGCTGAGAAAATTGCAAAGTCAAATCCTGAATCAAAAGAATCTTTTGTTAATTCTTGAACTAAGCATCTTTGTCCATTAAAGAAAAAATCGGTACCAGCAGATTTCCTTGTAGCAAAAAGAGCACACTCTGAGATTGGCAAGTTATATTCTTGCAATACTTCTAAAACTTTTCTTCCTACTAAACCTGTAGCACCAACGATTGCTAATTTGTATTCTTTCATAAAAACCTCCTTTTATGAATAAAACATAGTTATAAAATATAATATTCCTTTTTTATAAAAATGTACATAAATTTAATTATTATATCTATAATAAAGATATTCTGAAAGTGTTTCTCTAAATTCATCATAAGAATCATATACATCAAAATAATATTCAGCATATATTTCTCTAAGACTATCTTCTGGTATGTATTCATTTATATCAAAGTCATTTTTATACTTAGAACTGTTACTATTAGTATATTCTGAATTTGACTGATTATTATGTGTTGTATTAGAATATGGAGAACTTTTAGTTGTATTTAAGGATGCAGAATTTTCATCTTTCATAAAATAAGAAAGTTGCCAAAAATTTATAGCTAAAAATATTAAATAAATACATAAAATAATACCCATTAGAATGAGAATATTTTTGGCTGATAATTTATTTACAGATTTAAAAAGATTATCGGAAAATTGATCATACAAATTATTTTTATATGTATAATTTGAATTTGGAACTTTTGAACGATGATAATCTGCATATCTTTTATAACTTTCAAAATCACTGTCATTATTTCTATAATAGTTTTGATATCTATAAGACTCTGGATTAGAGTATTTAGGTGGAGTATAATTATATTCTACTGGAGGATTAATTTCCTCATCATAAGCTTTTTTTAATTCTTCATTAGATAAAACGTCGTAAGCAGAATTTATTTCTTGAGTTTTTTTCTCAGCAAAAGATTTATCGCCCTTATAAATATCAGGGTGATATTTTTTTACTAATTTTTTATAGGCTTCTTTAATTTCTTTTTGTGAAGCATTTTTACTTATTCCTAAAGTATCGTAATGAGTCATATGTATCTCCAAAATTTTATCTTATATCTATTATAAATGTAATTTAGAAAAAATACAATCTTTAAATTAAACTTATAGTATCTTTAAATTTTATTTTTTAAAATTTGAGAGGTAGCTCATTTAAAAAGAATATTTTGAAATTTTTTATCAAAAATATTCTCTGAGTTACTGTGCATAATTTTAAAATTAAAAATTCTCTTAATGTATTATATATCTTTTATAAATGACTTGCTGTCGCAATCAAAGATTGCTCCAATCGCCTTTCGCTTCGCTCCAGTTGGTCGCTGCGCGTCATTTTAAAAAGATATATAATACATTAAGAGAATAAATAAAATAAAATAATATAATATAAATGCAAACATTGTACGTATAGGTTTAAAATAGATATGTCACAAGTAGATTGAAAATAAAATATTGAAAGAGAGTACCAGAAATGATATTGTTT
>CANQYM010000019.1 GCA_947628085.1 uncultured Clostridia bacterium | reverse complement strand
GTACCAGCAGAACAAAATTATGAGATGGCAGAAAATGAAATATTAAGATTTGCCTATAATTTCGTTGTGCCAGAAAATTTAACACATAATGAAAACTTATATGGTACATTTGGAGTATATTATAGAAACAATGCAGAATTGTCTCAAGACTTTGAATTCGAAGTAGCAGATTTAGTTGGTTTAACAACAGGTGTTGGACCTGAACTAGAAGCAACAATAAGTAAAAATATAGAAACAGTAAAAGAAAATGAAGAATTTGGAATTACTGTTTCAGTATCAAATGTTGGAGAAAGTGTTGCAGAAAATGTAAGCATAGAATTCCCAATACCATCTGGAAGTACATATTCACGTTATGAAATAGATGCAGATAATGCAAATGTTAGTGAAGAAGAAAATAGATTAGTTGCAACATTAGAAAGAATGGAAATTGGTCAAAATGTTAAATTAGTTGTTTATTTAATAGCAAATCCTATAGAAACAGCAGATGCAGTAAGTCAATATGTTAAAGAAACAACACCAACAGTTAATGTAACAGCAAAAGATTTAGGAACAGTTTTAACAGATACTTCAAACACAATCAAAATAGAATTTGCAGAATTCTACATTTCAGAAGCAGGACCTGCTTATGAAAAAATAGAAGAACCAGGAAATCAAATTTCTTTCCGTACAACTATTATAAATTCATCTACAGAAACTAAAAATAATGTAGTAATTACAAAGAAATTACCAAAAGAAATTTCTTTCATAAGTGCAACAGAAGGTGGTACTTATGATGAAACAACAAGAACAATTACATGGCATTTAGGAAATATGGACAAATTAACTACTAAAGAAATACAAACAGATCTTGCAATAAATGATTTCGAAGATGATTTAGGAATAAAAGATATTTCAATTTCAAGTAGTGTAAGAGCAGATAATTCTGGAGAATATAAATCAAATGAAGTTATAGTAACAATAGGAAAACCAATACTTAAAATTACTCAAACAACAGACAATGAAAACACTTACATTAAAGAAGGAGATCCAGTAAGCTATACTTTCCTTATTAGAAATGAAGGTGGAATAACAGCTAAGAGCTTAAAAATAAAAGATGAAATACCAGATGGAATAACTATTACTAACATAAATTATTCTATTGCAGGAAAAGAAATAAATAGAACTGGAATGTTTAAAGATGGTGTAGAACTTGAAGTAAACATAGTTCCAGGAGAAGATTGGATTTTAAAACTTTCTGGAAAAGCTACATCAATAGGTGCTTCTGATGAAAAATCTGCAACTAACTATGCTGTATTATCATCAGACACTGTAAAAGAAATTAGAAGTAATTCAATAACACATATAATAGAGGCTTCTGATACATATGGAGATGTTGAACAAGGAAAATCTTCAAATTCTTCAGCAACTAGCGCTTCTTCATCAAGACCAGTCCAAACAAGAACATATAAAATAGAAGGTAGTGCTTGGGAAGATGAAAATCAAGATGGAATGAGAAATTCAGGAGAAAAATCTATATCAAGTATTCCTGTTAAATTAGTAAATAGTGAAACAGGTGAAGTATTACAAAAAATAACAACAGATTCACAAGGTAAATATACATTCTCAGGAGTAGCAAACGGAAATTATCTAGTACTATTTGAACATGATTCAAGTAAATATAGAGTTACAGCATATCAAAAAGAAGGTGTTGCAAGTAACTCAAACTCAGATGTAATTTTAACAACAATTGAAAAGAATGGTCAAACAGTTGATGGAGCTGTAACAGATGTTATAAAAGTAAATGGCGGAAGCGTTTCAAATATAGATATAGGATTAATGTTATCTAGCGTATTCGATTTACAATTAGAAAAAGCAATTTCTAAAGTTACAGTTCAAACATCAAATGGAACAACAACAGAAGAATACAATAATGTAGCTTTAGCAAAAACAGATATTGGATCAAAATATCTATCTGGTGCAACAGTATTTGTTGAATATACATTTGCAATTACAAACGTTGGAGATTACTCAGGATATGCTAAGAAAATTGTAGATTACATTCCAGAAGGAATGACATTTAACTCAACACTAGAAGCAAATAAAGATTGGTATACAGGTTCAGATGGAAACTTATATACAAATGCACTAGAAAATAGAGAATTAAAATCTGGTGCTACAGCAATTGTAAAATTAGTATTAACAAAACAAACAACAGAAGAAAATATAGGAATTATAAACAATATAGCAGAGATTTATGAAGACT
Organism: uncultured Clostridia bacterium; assembly: GCA_947628085.1. Taxonomy (GTDB): domain Bacteria; phylum Bacillota; class Clostridia; order TANB77; family CAG-508; genus Scatovivens. The sequence continues at coordinate 24,620 of CANQYM010000019.1, read as the reverse complement.
ATAATACTTATGGTATAAAAGATATAAACTCAACACCTGCAAACAAAGCACAAGGTGAAAATGATATGGGCAGAGCCGATATTGTTATAGGTGTTAGAACAGGTGAAGTATTCGTTTATGTTTCAATAATTATAATAACAATTCTGTTAGGAACAATAGCGTTATTTGTCTTACATAACAGAATTGTGGTAGCTAAAAGAAAAGGAGGTGTTTAATATGAAGAGATTAAAGAAATCAAATAAAGTATTAATAACTTTGTTAATAACATTATTTATGATATTAAACATTGCATTTAGCTACAAAATTTTTGCAGTAACAAATATAGAACAAGATTCAAACACAGGTGAAATAACAGTAACCACAACTAATGAAAATGGAGAAAAATTAATTCAAAAGATTGTTGGAGATGTAGATCCTTTAGATGATGCGGGAGATGGAGTTGGTCTAGAATATGGTGTAGGTGCTCCATGGGATGTTCCAGCAGATAATGCTTTCCCAATATCAAATCATGGATGTAGTTTTGCAATTGGATCTGATTTAACATTTAATATGTTAAAAGCGCATGGAGACTTATTATGTGACCAAAGAGGTGCACCATTAAAAGGTTCAGGCGTGGCTGATAAATATGGAACACTTGAGGATGATTCAGGAACAACTACTGATTATGACTCAATCCCACTTGAGGATAATGGAAAAACAACAACTTCTAAAATTACAAGCAAAGAATCTAGATCAGCAACACCAGAAGAAATTTATATATTAGCTTTTGCAACATGTGGTTCAGGAGGAACTGAATACACAGCAGCTCAAATCGCATGGTGGAATAGAGGAGGAAGCTCAAGTATATCAAACTATTCAGCTGCTGGTCCTGCCTTTGGTAAAGAATTAGCACAAATAAAAGACATTTCTCAAACACAAGAAGGTAGTACTTTAGACAATACAGTTGGAAAAACATTTGACCCATATAAAGATTTTAATAATTTAAATGCAATAGCAAAAGAATTCCAAAGATATATTCTTCAAGCAGCAAAAGTAAGTAATGTTTCACAACTTAAAAGATATCCAGCAGGAACAACAGATGAAAACGGAGTTGATTTATCAGGATTTTTCATTTTAGATTATACACCTGAATGGATTACAGATACAGAGGAATTAAAAAATCCAACAGTAAAATTCGATGAAGCAACAGAAGCTGAAGATTCTATTATTGTAGGAGATTTTGCAATAGATTATGTTTATAGTGAGCTATTTGCTTTTATAAATAATATGTATCTAGAAACAAATGATCCAGAACATCCTGTTTTAGAACTAGGAAAAGATTTTGAGATAGTAACAGATTTTCCAGATAAAAATGGATATCCTCTTCCAGGAACAAACTTTAAACTTTTAATAAAAAATAGATATAAAGCAACAAAAATAACAAATGTTCATGTAGATTTTACATATACAAATGGTAGAGGAAGCTATAGTGAACTATATAGCGAAATGCAAGAAGCAAAAGTAACATGGACTTCAGAATGGGTAGAAGATCCAGATAACCCTGGTGAAGGAAAAATGGTATATCACTGGGAAAAACAAATAGGAACATTACCTACTCAGATAACAAGTGGTGATATAGATGTTGAAATAAAAAGATTCTACACATCATTAGATAGAAGAACAACTAAAGAATCTCAAGTAGAAATAGAAAAAATAATTGTTGATGAAGAAGGAAACCCAATACAAATAGATAAAAATTCTGAATTCCTTTTTGAATTAAATGTTGAAGGAGCAGAACAAAAAGGACCAGATATTGAAGTTCCAGAAATAATTAAAGTAACACCGGGAAAAACATCAACTTCAAGAACTTATACTTGGGATGATCCTGATGAAAAAGGCGAAGAAGCAGAAGGTGAAGAAGCAAAGGTTCCTACATTTACAATTTCCGAACTTCCTTGCCCAGATGGATATAAACTTGTTTCCGTAGATCCAAGTAAAGGAGAATTGTCAGATGGAACAACAATTAAAGTTAAAGCTACAAATCAATTAACCGGAAAATCAGGAAATTTAAGTATTATAAAGAAATTAGTAGATGAAAATGGAAATGAACTTCCTTCAGAAGAAACATTTAATTTCAATGTTACAGTTGAAGGTAAATTTAAGTATTATGATGGTACAAAATGGAGTGAATATAAAGAACAAACAGTTGTAATACCAGTTAGAGATGTTCATGTAAATGAACCTAGAGCAGTAATTACTGGTGATAATATTAAATGGTATGAAGAAGCTCCTAATTATCATGTAGAAGAAGTTAATTTAACACAAAAATATAAAAAAGTTTCAATTATACCAAGCAGTGGAAACTTATCAGAAAATAATACTACTCAAGTAATAGCAATTAATACACCAGATCCTGAAAAAGGCAAGATACATCTTATAAAAACATTAGAAAATGCTGAGGGAATGTCTGTTGAAGACCTACAAAAAATTGAATTTGGATTTAAATTAACAGTTACATATGCAGATGGAACTGTTAGAACAGAAAACATAGACTTAAATAAATACAACATGAAAGAATTCGGTGACGGTTATAGATGGGAAGCAGATTCAGATATATATGAATGGTATAAAGAGAAAGGAGAAGCTCCAAAATATCATATAGAAGAAACTAATATACCAGAAGGATTTGAATTTGTAAAAATAGAAAATCCTGATGGAAGTTTAGATGGAAATGAAACAGTTAACGTAACTGCAATAAATAGAGTTATCGAAAAAGAAGCAACCATAGATATCATTAAAGAAATTGAAGATAAATCATTAGAAGACGAAACATTTAGATTTGTTGTAACTGTTACAGGAACATTTAAATATGGCGATGCTTTATTTGTAAATCAAACAATACAATTAACAAATACAGGATATAATATAATTCCAAGTCCAGACGACTATAATACAACAGAGCTAGTTGAAATAAGTAAAGCAAATGATTGGAAATGGCATTCACAAACATTTAAATGGGCTGGTGATAAAGCACCAGAATATAAAGTAGAAGAGGACTTAGCAGGAACAGACATAAATCACACAATATCACAATCATCAGGAACATTAGCAGATAGAATAAGTCAAGAAGGACCAAATAAATATAGTATTGTGGTAGAAGCTCTTAATGGTTACGATAAAGTTGGATATCTTCATATTATAAAAACATTAAAAGATGCAGACAAATGTTCAACAGAATATATAAATAGCTTAGTATTCAAATTTAAAATTACTATAACAAGAGAAAATTCTGCTCCTAAAGAAGAAATTGTAGCATTAAGACCAGAACGTGTAGGAAATGAGTGGAAATGGGAATACGAAGGAAAATATTCTTGGGCATTTAATGAGAAAGCTCCAACTTATAAAGTAGAAGAAATTGAAATTCCTGAAGGAATAGAATTTGATAGAGATGAAACAAAAGATAAGCTTAAAGATAAAGAGGGAGTAACTTTAGATGAAAATTCGCCAATTATAGAAGGCACATTAATTGAAAATACTGTTGTTAGCGAAAATATAGAATTTACAGATGTTGAATTCATAAACTATGTAAATGAGCAAAATGGTTACTTAGACATTAAGAAAGAAGTTACAGAAGATGGATTAAATGGAAAAGTATTCAAATTTAAAGTAACATTAACAGGAACTTTTACTTATGATGGAAAACAAATTGTTAACGATAGTTATACAATAAACAATATTGAAGTAAAAGCTGGTGAAACATATAGAGTAGGACCAATAACTTGGTTTGGAGATGTAGCACCAACATATGTTGTAGAAGAAGTTGATTCTGATATAGCAGAAGTTGCTTCTATGCATAATGAAACAGGAACACTTCAAGCTGGAGAAGCCAATGTAGTTGTTGCAACATTTGTAAACAAACCAATAAAAGTTGGTGGATATTTGGAAATTGTAAAATTACTTGAAGGAGAAAACGCAAATGTATCTCCAGATGCAGTATTTCATATGAAAGTAACATTAACATTCCATAGAATAATAGAAGGTCGAAGACAAGATCAAACACAAGAATTCTTTGTAGACTTAAAACCAAATGAGGTATATAAATCAGATTACATAGAGTGGTTTGCTTATGAGGACGCACCAGACTATACTGTGGAAGAAGTAGACATACCAAAAGGATTTGAATTTGTAGAAATAGTAAATGGTAGCGGAAACTTAAAAGCAAATGAAACAGTTAGAGTAGAAGTAATAAATAAAGCTAACGAAAAACAAGGAACATTTAAAATAACAAAAGAAATTGTACCAAATAAATTTATAAATGTTGCAGAAAAACAAGTATTTAAGTTTAGAGTTAGACTTTCAGGAACATTTGAAATAAATGGTGAGATGCACTATGAGAGTGATGGATATTATGAATTTAAAGATCCTATTACTATAGAAATAGATGTATCAAGCGAACATAGAAAAACATATACATATGATGGTGTTATTAAATGGTGGGGTGAAGATGCTCCAACAGTTACAGTAGAAGAAATTGAACTACCAACTGGATGGAAACAAGTAGGTTCACCAAGTAATAATGGGGTACCATTATCATCAGATAGAGTAATTGAAATAGTAGTTTCAAATGAATTACCAGTATATGTAGACATAGATTTAACAATGGAACTTGCAGGTCAAGTTTGGGAAGATCTTCCAAATGGAGGAAAAAATACACCAGAATCAGTTCCTAACGGAATAATAGATGATGGAAAAAGAGATCCAAACAATCAAATAGAACCAGGTGTTAAAGGTGTAGAAGTATATGTTTATAGAACAGTTCTAGATGGCAATGGAAATGAGATGACTCAATTTAGAACATTGGCAAAAGGATATAGTGATAACTTAAATGCTACACTATCTTTCCCAATAGTAACTGATATAGATGGTGAGTGGAAAACTCCTAGAATAGAAATATTATCTATGACTGAAGAAGAAGAAAAAGCCGGTGCTGCTAGAATAAGATATAATGTAGAATTCGTTTATGATGGTCAAACTTATGAACCAACAATATTCTTATCTAAGATGGGCAAAAATGCAGAAGGCTTAGACGCTTATGTAGAAGGAAATGCTGAGGACTATATAAATGCACCAAACAGTGAAGAAACAGGTGAAATTGGAAGAGATGCATTTGCTTCAAGCTCAATGGCTAAAGATGTAAATAGAGATGAAGTAAATAACAGAATTAATAAAGTATATGGAAATACTTCTATAAACGGTAAAGGTGAAACTTCAGGAAAAGTAAGCAGTGTAGCCGGAGAAGAAAACTTTGTAAATTACAAAGCAGATACATCTAATGTTAATGATGCAGCTAGATTAAGATCTGAACTTATAACAACAGATGAAAATGGAGTAGCATATGATTTATTTAAAACGACAGCTTCAACACTAGTAGGAGGATTAAGCTATCCATTTGATGAACATATGCACTTAGAAGACTACAGTGTTACTTTAAATGATGAAGGATTAACACAACATTACACATATTCAGCTACATATAATTACTGTTTACATATTAACTTAGGTTTAGTAAGAAGAGAAACAGCAGATGTAGAAGCAATAAAAGACTTATATTCTGCTAAAGTTATAGTTGATGGAAAAGAAGAAGATTACAGATTTAATAAATTAGGCGACATAGGAAGCGACATATATGAAAGAGAATTAAGTTATGAATTAGGCTTATATAAAACAGATTATTATTACAGAGTTGAAATGTACAAGAATAATATTGAAGCATACAATGCATTAGATGCATTATATAGCGGATTAGATCCAACAAAAGGAGCAAAAGACTCTGAATTAGATGTATACTTAACATATAAAATAGATTTATATAATACATCTGGAAATTATATAGCAAAAATAAACTCAATAAATGATTACTATGATAGTTCTTTCGGAGAACCAATAAGTGTAGGAACTAGAGAAGTAGTAAACGGAGCTTTAAAAGCAGTATCAGAAAAAACAATAGACAATGAAAATATTTATTCATATATACAAAAACAAGAACAAACAGGAGAAGGAACATATATAGATACTGGAGCTCCAGAAGCTTTGAATTGGACAGTTGATGAAAAAGACAAATTTATTAGATCTTCTGATGGAAGAACATATAATAAAATGTCTATAGACCTATCATCACTAGATTCTACAAAATTAGTAAGTGGAGGAAGAGCAGAAATCTTCGTAACATTTAATATAAGAAAAGAAAATATTAATGAAGTAAGAGATGCTATAATCTTAGGAGAAAAAGCAAACATAGTAGAAATTTCTTCATACACAACATACTATAAAGATAAAATTACAGGTGAAGAAAAAGTTGCTGGAAAAATAGATTTAGACTCAGCTCCAGACAATGCAAACATAGAGGATTACAATGAAAAAGCTTGGTTTGAAGATGATACATGTATAGCTCCTGCATTAAAATTATATCTACAAAACGAGTCAAGAAAAGTAAATGGTATAGCTTGGGAAGACAAAGCAAAAAATGAAAATGCTATTGGAGATGGATTGAAAAATAGTTCAGAAAACGTAATAGGCGGATTAACAACAGAACTTGTTGAAAAAATAACAGTTAACGGAATTGATTATGACCTACTATGGCCAACATCAGAACCTCTAAATTGCTTAGGTGGAAGAACAGTCGAATCTTTAACCGGATTTGCAAGCACAACAGAAACTTCAAGAGAATTAAATGAAAAAGCAGGAACATATAGCTTTGTTGGAGTTCCAACAGGACAATTTGTAACAAGATTCTTATATGGAAATGATAAAACAAAACTTGAAGATCAGTCAAAAGTAACATTAGATCCAGCTCAAGCATTAAAGATAACAGAAGATGATAAAGGCAACATAAGTGTAGATCCAGTTTCTGACCAATTAAGTACATCAAATTATGACGGTGATAAATTAGGATATACACCAGCTGTATATAATGGTCAAGACTTCAAATCAACAATTTATAAAGCTCCAACAACAGAAGAAGAAAATAGAAATTCAGATGCTAAAGATAGTGAGTCAAGAAGATTAGAAGTAATTGCAAACTCACAAACTATAACAAACGCAAATGGAACAGTTCTTGATTCTGCAAATAGCAAAGATGAGAAACATACAGAATTATATAATCAATATTCAATGTATGCAGACACAGATAAATTAAACTTTGAAATAAGTGCAAATACAGAAGTAGATGCACAAGAATTAAGTAATGATAAAACAACAATATATGGTAAACACGAAGTTGAAAATGCATTTAATGATGTTGACTTTGGATTAATCGAAAGACCAGAAAACGCAGTAGTATTAGACAAAGAAATACAAGAAATACTATTAAAAACAAATGATGGAAAAGTAATATTTGATGCTATGTACGACATTGAATATTTAGAAGAAGGCGAAGAAGGAATTGATGAAGAAAATAGTATTATAATTAAAGAATTACCAAATGGTAAACATCTATATGCTAAAGTAACATTGAATACAGAAAAATCAGTAGGAATTGATCAATTACAAGCAATAGATAAGAACGAAACAAAACCTACAAATGCAAATTATTCTGGAACACAAAATTTTAGATTTATAAATGTAGATTCAGAAATTTTACAAGGTACAACATTATCAATAAATTACTTAATTACAGCACTAAATATAGGCGAAGTAGATTGTATAAATAATGATTTCGCTAAAGTCTTAGATGAAAAAGTTAAAAACTTCGAAATTGATGAAAACGGAATTGTAAAAGAAATTGAAAATTCAGAAGAAGTATTAACAACAAAACAAAAAATCAATAAATTAGCAGAAATAGTTAAAGACAAAGAAACACATGGAAATTACGAGCACAGATATTTAAGTGAATTCTATGATAAAGGATTTAAAAACGAAGAAGATGTAACTGATATGTGGGAAAACGATACAATAGCTACAACAAAAGTTCGTCAAGTAGTTGATTATGCAGATAACGATTCAGTATTTACAGCAGAAGATAATGCAGAAAATGATCATATCTGGAGAAATACAACTATAACAGAACTTGCCGGAAGTGGATTTGATGACAACAGACTATTAGACCCTAATGTAATACCTGCATTCCAAAAAGCAGATAACGATGGAGTTGAATATATAGTAAAACAAATCCAAACAGCAGAAGACGGAAACACAGTAACAGGAAAATTATTACAAAGAAATAACTTACTATTAAGTGTAGATGATAATGCAGTAGAAGAACCTGGAACAGTTGGATCAATAACTTCAAATGCAGGATTTGAAAGAGAGTTAGTACCTTACAGTTATTACAAAGAAAACTCAAATGCAGAAAATGGAGAAACTGTAGGAGCTATAGACTCTGAATATAAATCAAATATCACATTAACAGTAAGTAAAACAGTAGCAGCTCAAGATGATGCAGATAACTTAACATATGATAATATTACAGAAATTGTTAAATTTGAAAACTCAGTTGGTAGAAGAGATGAAGCAGCATTAGTTGGTAACGCAAACCCAGTAATTGGAGAATTCAAAGCAGCAATTCAAGAAAGAGATTCAAGTGCAACAGAATTAATCACATTTACACCACCAACTGGTAATGACGTAAAAGATACATTATTACCACAAATATTAGCAACAGTAATAGTATCATTAGTAATAATTGCAACAGGTGTAGTAGTTATCAAAAAGGGAGTCTTAGCAAAATAAGAATCTTAAACTAAGAGATAATATCAATTAGAATAGATTAAAATAAAAGGGACCTTTCTTATTAGAAATAAGAGAGGTTCTTTTTTGTAACTTTAAAATGATTTATATAAAAGTTAAAATATAAACTAGAAGAAATACATCAAAATGAGGATATGCTAAGGTGAGAGATATATTAAATGAGGAATATATCAAATGAGAAATATGTTAAAATCTTAAAATAAAAAGATTGAAAAAGTAAAATAAATATGATACTATCAAAAAAATAAAAAACTAGATTTACCAATTGTAGCAACATCTTTTGAAAAGGTAAAATAAAATGGCAAATATAATTAATAAAATTAAAGAATTTGAAAATAAAGAATATGAATTTTCTAAAAAAGAAAAAATAGAAATAATGTTATTTCTAATTGTGTGTAGCGGTATATTTGGTTTCATATATGAAATGCTTTTTTACAGAATAGATTTAGGACATTTTATAAAAAGAGGAACAACTTATGGACCATGGATACCAATATATGGCTTTGGAGGATTATTCATAATACTAGTATCATATAGATTTAGAAAAAAACCATTATTAGTATTTGTTTTAAGTGCATTAGTTTCTGGGCTTCTAGAATTTGGAACAGGATATGCATTATTCCATATATCAAATTTAAGATTATGGGATTATAATACTGAAATATGGAATTGGGGTAATATTGGAGGATATGTTTGTTTTAGATCAGTTCTGTTTTTTGCAATTTCTGGTTTGCTTTTAACATATGTTTTTGTACCAATAGCAAAACTAATTGCAAGCAAAATGAACAAAAAAGTTTTCTCTGTTATTTCTATAATTCCAGCAGTTTTGTTTCTATTTGATATGATATTTAGTAATTTCATAAAGTAATAAATAAAAGTCAAATTAAAACTTTATTTTTATTTAATAATTAAATATATAAAATATTTTTAAAGCTCTAGAATGTTAAAACATTTTAGAGTTTTTTTAAAATTGTTCTATTTTTGTGAAAAAGCAAATAAAATTTATTAATTAAAACAGCTGGAGGACCATAATGCAAAATAGCAATTTAAGTTTAAAAAAGAGATTAACTTTCATTTTAGCAGTTGCTACAATAGGCTGGATTATTTTAATTATACGAACAGGAATAATTCAAATTATTGATGGCGAGAAATGGAAAACAAAATCACAAAATCAGCAATTTGTAAGTAGAAGTATAACAGCAAATAGAGGAACAATTTTCGATAGCAGTGGAAAAATTGTTCTTGCACAAAGTAGTAGTGTTCAAACAGTTACTGTAAATCCTCTAAATATTTCAAATGAAAATAAAGAAAAAGTAGCAAAAATTTTATCAGAAATATTTGAATTAGATTATGAAAAAACTTTGAAAAAAGTTAAGCAAAAAAGTTTAATAGAAACAATTGCAAGAAGAGTGGATAAAGAAAAAACGGATTCTTTAAGAATTTGGATGGACGAAAACAATATATATTCTGGAATAAATATAGATGAAGATACAAAAAGATTTTATCCATATTCAACACTTGCATCACATGTAATTGGATTTATTGGAAGCGATAACCAGGGGCTAGATGGAATTGAGGCAAAATATAATGATGTTCTAAAAGGGAAAAACGGAAGCATAAGCAAAATGCAAGATGCCAGAGGAAATGCTATGGGAGATGAAGGAGAAGAATACAATGAATCTATAAAAGGAAATGATTTAATATTAAGTATAGATATGAGTATTGAGTCTATTGCAGAAAAATATTTAGAAGAGGCTTGTATAGAGAATGCTTGCACAGATGGTGGAAATGTAATAATAATGAATCCAAGAAACGGAGATATATTGGCAATGGCAACATATCCATTTTATGATTTAAATAATCCATACACAATTAATAATGAAGAATTAGCAAATATTTGGCCGGAGTTAGAATCATCACAAAAATCCACATATTTGCAAGGAATGTGGAGAAATAAAGCCATAGCAGATACATATGAACCAGGTTCAACATTTAAGTTAGTAACTACATCAGCAGCACTAGAAGAGGGTATTGCAGAAACAGATAAAAAAGGAAGTTATTGTTGCACAGGAAGCATTGAAATTGCAGGTAGAAGAATTAAGTGCTGGAGATATTATAGACCACACGGTTCTCAGTCTTTGAGAGATGCTTTAATGAATTCTTGTAATCCAGTTTTTATAGGACTAGGACAGAAAATAGGTGTAAGTAAATATTATGAATATTTAAATAAATTTGGATTTTTACAAAAAACAGGAATAGATTTAGTAGGAGAAGCAAACTCTATATTTTTGAAAGAAGAAAAAGTAGGACCTGTAGAACTTGCAACAATAAGCTTTGGACAGAGATTTGAAGTAACGCCAATACAAATGATAACAATGGTTTCAACAATAGCAAATAATGGCTTATATGTTAAACCAAGAATAGTTAAAAAAATAGTAAATTCTGAAACAGGAGAAGTAGAGGAAATTAGCCCAGAATTTAAAAATCAAGTAATTTCAAAAGAAACTTCTCAAAAAGTCTTAAGTATGATGACATCTGTTGTAGCAGAAGGAACTGGAAAAAATGCAAGAGTTAAAGGATACAATATTGGTGGAAAAACAGGAACATCAGAAGATGGAGTAAACACTGGAAAATATGTAACTTCTTTTATAGGTGTTGCTCCAACAGACAATCCACAAATTTGCATACTTGTAACGTTATATAATCCAACAGGACCATCAGGACATCAAGGTGGAACAGTTGCAGCACCAGTTGCGGGAAAAATATTAAACGAAGTAATTAGCTATTTAGAATTAAAGCCTACTAATGAAGAATAGAATTAGTTTATGCTTATATTTTATATTATTAATCTCACAAAATTGAAAATATATTTTAATATTTTCTGTACAAAAAAATGTTTTTACTATATAATATCATAGAATAAATATCTAGATTTCGGGGGTAAAAATTCAAATGGAATTAAAAAAATTGTTATCAGGAATTGAAAACTTTAAAATAAAAGGCGACGAAGAATTAGATATAAAAAAGGTAGAGTGTAATTCTAAAAAAGTTATACCAAATTCTTTATTTATAGCAATAAAAGGTTATGACTTTGATGGTCATGAATATATAGATGAAGCAATTCAAAACGGTGCAATAGCAGTTATGCTAGATATGTCTGCAGATTTTAAAAAGATAAAATTGCCAAAAGATATTACTGTTATAATTACAGATGATACTAGAAAAGCATTAGCTAGAGTATCTTGTAACTTTTTTGGAAATCCATCAAAATATTTTAAACTTATAGGAGTTACTGGAACAAAAGGAAAAACAACAACTACTTATATGATTAAATCAATCTTAGAACAAGCTGGATATAAAGTTGGTTTAATTGGAACAGTTGCAAACTATATTGGAGAAGAGTGCTTAGGATTTAGTAATAGAACAACACCAGAAAGCTTAGAATTGCAAGAGCTTTTTTATAAAATGGCAAAAGCAAAAGTGGATTATGTTGTGATGGAGGTTTCTTCTCAAAGTTTAAAATTATCTAGAGTAGATGGAAGTTTTTTTGATTATGGAATTTTTACAAATCTTTATAAAGATCACATTAGCTTAAAAGAACATGCTAATATGGATGAATATTTTGAAACAAAATTAAAATTATTTTCAATGTGTTCAAAAGGATTTGTCAATAGCGATGATTTTAAATGCAATAAAATAATAAAAGCATCACCAAACTGCCAAATAAAAACTTATGCAGTAGATAATAAAGCAGATTTATTGGCAAAAGATATTACAATAACAAATATTGGTGTTGACTTTAAAGTTAAAATAGATACAAGAAATGAAAGAATTAAGGTAAATATTCCTGGAAGATATAGTGTTTATAATGCTTTAGCAGCTATTTCTCTAGCAACAAGTTTAGGAATTGATGCAGAAAAAATTAAACAAGGATTAGAAAATATTGTTGTTCCAGGAAGAAATGAACTTGTTCCAAACAAACAAGATTTAGCAATTATGATAGATTATGCTCATACAGCAGAAAGCTTAGAAAATGTGCTACAAGCAGCAAAAACTTACACACCAGGAAGAGTAATTTGTGTGTTTGGATGTGGCGGAGATAGAGATAGAGAAAAACGCCCAAGAATGGGAGAAGTTGCAGGAAGAGTTGCAGACTATACAATAGTTACAACAGATAATCCAAGAAGCGAAAAACCAGAAGACATCATTAGTGAAATAGAAAAAGGAATTTCAAAAACAAAAGGAAAATATGAAATAATAGTAGATAGAAAAGAAGCTATTAAAAAAGCTGTAAATATGGCAAACAAAAGAGATATTGTTATTTTGGCTGGAAAAGGTCATGAAACATATCAAGAAATAAATGGCGAAAAGAAGCCTCTTGATGAAAGAATTATTGTTAAAGAAATTTTAGGGGAGAAAAAGAATGACTAGGCAAATAATCTGTTTAATATCAGCTTTTATTCTAACAGCTATTTTAGGAAAAATAATTATACCTATTTTAAAAAAGTTAAAAGTTGGTCAGAGTGAAAGATTAGATGGTCCAAGAGCACATCTAAAAAAGCAAGGAACTCCTACAATGGGTGGAATAATGATGATTATTTCAATAATCGTTATAACCACAATATATTGCATTTTCAGCAAAGAAAATGTTATGCCAATACTTGCAGTTGCATTAGCAAGTTTAGGATTTGGAATAGTTGGATTTATAGATGACTTTAAAAAAGTTGTTTTAAAAAACACAGAAGGACTAAATCCTAAATTAAAAATGCTTGGACTTCTTATAATATCAGTTATTTACACTATGTTTTTAATAAACTATGCTAAATTAGGAACAGATATTATAATACCAATTATAGATTACGATTTAAATTTACCAATTTGGATTTATGTACCATTTACAATACTTGTTATGCTTGCAAGTACAAATGCTGTAAACTTAACAGATGGTGTAGATGGATTGGCAGGCAGTGTAAGTGCAATAATGATTACAGCAATATCTATAATTGCTTTTAGAGCAGGAAACTTTGGAATATCTATTTTTGGAGCAATAGTAGTAGGAAGTTTAATAGGATTTTTAATATATAATTTTTATAAAGCAAAAGTAATGATGGGAGATACTGGTTCACTTTTATTAGGTGGCGTAATTTCAAGTATGACAATATATTTAAAATTACCTCTAATATTACTAATAATTGCAATTATTCCAGTTATAGAAACCTTATCTGTAATATTACAAGTTATATATTTTAGAAAAACAGGAAAAAGATTATTTAAAATGTCTCCACTACATCATCATTTTGAACTAAGTGGTTGGAGAGAAAATAAAGTAGTTGCAGTTTTTTCAGGAATAACATTAATTGCATCTACAATAGCAATTTTAATTGTTTAAAGCGGTTTATAGGTATCCATTAAAAACCTAAATTTACAAAGGATTTTAAGCAAATGGCAAGAAAGAAGAAAAAAAAGATTGGCTTATTTCTTAATAAAAAGTTTGATCATTCAATTTTAATAATAACATTAATTCTTTTATGTTTAGGATTAATAATGTTATTATCTGCTAGTGCGCCAAAATCCTATTCTGAAGATGGCACGAGTTATAGCTATGTTATAAGACAAGGAGGCTTTGCCATATTAGGAATAATTGCAATGTTTGCAATTTCTAAATTTGATTATAGAAATTTAAAAAAATTTAAATGGTTCAAGTGGGCACTATATATTGGAACAGTTGTATTACTTCTTTTAGTAGAGTTTATAGGTGTTGGAGAAAAAGGAGCTAAAAGATGGATTGCTATTGCAAATTTCAACTTTCAACCATCTGAGGTAGCAAAAGTAGCATTTATAGTTTTTTATGCAGACTTATTAAGTAGTTTAAAAGAAAGCAATAAAATAAATAAATTTGTAATGGGATTTATATATCCATTACTTTTCTTAATTCCAGTAGGAGTTACAATTTTTTATTTGCAAAACCACTTAAGTGCAACTGTAATAATTATTGGAATCACATTTATTCAAATGTTTGTTGCAGGAACTTTGCTTAGATATTTTATTGGAGCAGGAAGTGTTGGAGTGGCTGGAATAGCAGCAATATTAATGAAAATGATGGCAGATGGAAAGCTAACCAACTTTAGATTTGGAAGAATCCAAACATGGCTTGATATAGAACATGCAAGTCTTACAGATGAAGCTTGGCAAATAAATCAAAGTTTATATGCTATTGGTTCAGGTGGCTTGTTTGGTGTAGGACTTGGAAAAAGTAATCAAAAACATTTATATTTGCCAGAACCACATAATGATTTCATTTTTTCTGTTTTAGCAGAAGAATGGGGTTTTTTCGGATGCTCAATGGTAATAATTCTATTTATACTTTTTGTATGGAGAGGAATTGTTATAGCAATAAAGTCTGAAGATACCTTTGGAAGCCTAATAGCAATTGGTATAACAACAATGATAGGACTTCAAGCATTAATAAACATAGCAGTTGTTACAAACACAATACCAGTAACAGGTATATCTCTACCATTCTTTAGTTATGGTGGAACTGCTATGATTATGGATTTAGCTGCTGTAGGACTTCTACTTAGTGTTTCAAGAAATAGCAAAAAGAGTAATTAGTTAAATTTAAGCTTATGGAATGCTTTAATTTCCAAATTTTAAATAAAGGATGTTATAATGAGAGTTGTAATTTCAGCTGCTGGCACAGGCGGACACATTAATCCAGGAATAGCAATAGCTAATAAAATAAAAGAAAAAGACCCTAAGTCTGAAATTTTATTTATAGGAACAAATAGGGGCTTAGAAGTTGATTTAGTTCAAAGAGCAGGTTATAAATTAAGAACTATTGAAGCTTATGGATTTAAAAAAGAAATATCAATAACAAACCTAAAGCACATATATCAAACACTTTCAAGCCAAAAAGATGTTAAAAAAATACTTGACGAATTTAAGCCAGATTTAGTTTTAGGAACTGGTGGATATATTTGCGGGCCAGTGTTTAATGTGGCAATAAAGAAAAAAATTCCAACAGTATTTCATGAAAGTAATGCATATCCAGGAAAAGCTGTAAAAATGTTTTCTAAAAAGGTTGACGAAATTTTAGTAGGTTTTGAAGATACAAAATTTAAATTAGATGGTTGCAAAAAAGTAGTTGTAACAGGAACTCCTACTAAAATAAGAAAACAAAAAATACCTTATATTAGAAGAAAAGAAATATTAGATTCGCTTGGAATTAAAAATGAATTACCAATAGTTTTAGTTTTTGGTGGAAGTCAAGGTGCTCAAAAAATTAATGAAGCATTAACAGAACTTGTAAAGAAAAATAAAAATGAAAATTATCAAATAATATGGGCAACAGGAACAAAGCAATTTGACATAGTAAAAGAAAGCTTTGAAAGAGATAATATTTATTTTAATATGCTAAAAAATGTAAAAATTGTGCCATATATTTATAATATGGAAGAATTAATGAACATGGCAGATTTATTAATATGCAGAAGTGGAGCAATGACTATAACAGAAGTTTCAATAGTAGGAAAGCCAGCAATTTTTATACCGCTTCCTTCAAAATCTGCTAATAGACAAGAAGATAATGCATTAGTTTTAGAAAAAATAGGTGCAGCAAAAATAATTTTAAATAAAGAAGTAAATGGAGAAAATTTATCATCAGCTATTGATGAAATTATAAATGATAAATCAGAATTAGAAGAAATGGGAAGATTAGCAAACACTATTGCACCAACAGATGTGGAGGAAAAAATATATAATGAATTAGTAAATTTAGTAAAATAAGAAAAGGAGAAATTTATGGAAGAAGATATTTTTATCGAGTGTGGAAGTTATGCGGCTCAACTATCTGAAATAGCTAAAAACATTATTGTTCAAAGGCGTGAAAATGGAGAGAAAATAACCCAAAAAGATATTCGAGATACTGAAGCAAATATTTTTGAGGCATATCAAAGAATATTATCAAATACAAAAGACGGAAACACTATATCAGAAGCAGTAAATGGTTTAGCTAAGCTAATTGAAAGAAAAGGAGACATATCTAATATTGTTGAACAAGCAGATCAAATAGTAAAACAAGTTGTGCAAGAAAAAGAAAATGTAAAAACTACTTCTAATACAGATGTACAAAATACTGCTGTTTTAGTAACTGCGGCTGCACTTTCAAAAGATATAGGCGAATCTATCGTAGATAAAATATTTAGTGTAGAATTACAAAAAGAAATTAATTCAAATTATAAAGATGCAAGTAAAGGAAAGATTGAAGCTGTTGCAAGTGTTAATGAAATTGAAATGACATTAGACCTTTTAAATTCGCATAAGGAACTTGATGATGCAACAAAAAGGGCTTTATTAGCAAGAATGATGAGAATGGCTTCAAGTGAAAAAGAAACAGATATCAAGGCTTTAGGAGAAATAGCTAAGAAATGTGGATTAGATATATTTTCAGAAAAAGAAAATGGAGAATCTAGTGTAGATTTGCAAAAATTACAACAATTATATAGTGAAGAAATTAGAAAAGTAAATCCTAAAGCTGCGCAAAGAACAATAGAAGATTTTGCAGGATTAGTAAAAAAATCTGCTGAAAGAGAAATAGAAAAGAAGACATACAGCAATCCTGAAAGAACACTTCAGATAGGACTTTTAGAAAGAGAAGAAAAAAGAAAATTAATTGAACTTGAAAGAAAAATTAATACTGCATATAGAGATGGAAATTTAATTGAGGTTCAGGAATTAATTAGAGAAAATCCAGATCAAGCTACATTAATAGTACAAAATTTATTTAAATATCAACAACTTCCAAACCTTTCTGCAAGTAAAGCAAATGATTTAAGAGATGAAGGAATTATTTTGGGAGAAATGTTATCTGAAGTAAGAAAAGAAGAACAAGAAAAGGCTCAAATTTCTGCAATTACAGCACAAGTTGATTTGTTTAATCCAAATATGCATGAAAAAGATACGCAAGATATAGATGATAGTCATGACGAAAGATAAAAATTACACTTGCATAAATATAAATAATGATTTAAAATACTAAAGTAAATATTTAAAGCAAATGTTAAAATGAACTTTAAAGCGAATAAAGTAAATATTTAAAAAAGAATTTTGAGGTTTAGGAGAATTTTGATGATTGATAAATTAGTTATTGTTGAGTCACCGGCTAAAGCAAATACAATTAATAAATATTTAGGTGCTAAAAACAAAGTAGTTGCATCAATGGGACATGTAAGAGATTTACCAAAATCTAAACTAGGAATAAACATAAATAAAAATTTCGAGCCAGAATATATAAATATAAGAGGTAAAGCAAGTCTTATTAATTCACTAAAAAAAGAAGCTAAAAATGCTAAAAAAGTTTATCTTGCAACTGACCCTGATCGTGAAGGAGAAGCAATTGCATGGCACTTGGCATATATACTTGGAATAAGTGAAGATGAAGTTTGCAGAGTAACTTTTAATGAGATAACAAAATCAGCAGTAAAAAATGGAATAGATAATCCAAGAAAAATAGATTTAAATTTAATAGATGCACAGCAAGCAAGACGTGTTTTAGATAGAATAGTTGGTTACAAAATAAGTCCAGTATTATGGAAAAAAGTTAAAAGAGGTCTATCAGCTGGTAGAGTTCAATCTGTTGCTGTTAGATTAATTGTAGAAAGAGAAGAAGAGATTGAAAACTTTATTCCAGAAGAATATTGGAATATAAATTTAAAAGTATCAGATAAAAAAACTAAAACCAAATTTGATTGTAAATTTGTTGGAAAAAATGGCCAAAAGATAGAGCTTCATTCTAAAGAAGAAGTAGATGCTATTTTAAAAGATCTTGACAAAGCAGAGTATGTTGTTAAAGATGTGAAAAAAGGAGAAAGAAAAAGAACTCCAGCTCCACCTTTTACAACTAGCACACTTCAACAAGATGCATCTAGAAAATTAAACTTTGCAATTAAGAAAACAATGTCTGTTGCACAAGGCTTATATGAAGGTGTAAGGCTTCCAGAATATGGACATACTGGTTTAATTACTTATATGAGAACAGATTCTACAAGAATTTCAAACGAAGCTAGAGCATCTGCAAAAGAATATATAGAAAAAAATTATGGGGCAAGCTATTACGAAAATAGATTTTATAGGACTAATTCAGATGCACAAGATGCTCATGAAGCAATTAGACCATCACATATAGAGCTTACACCAGAAATGATAAAATCAAGTTTATCTCAAGACCAGTATAAGCTTTATAGATTAATTTATAATAGATTTATTGCAAGTCAAATGGCTTCAGCAATTTACGATACAGTAGCAGTTTCAATAGATGGAAATGAATATAACTTTAAAGCAAATGGCCAAACATTGAGATTTAAAGGATATATGACTTTATATGTTGAAAATGAAGAAAAAGAAGAGTTTGAAAAAATTCCAGAACTTGAAGTAGGAGAAAAGGTTAAAAAAGAAAAAATAGATGCAAAACAAAGTTTTACAGAACCACCTCCAAGATATACAGAAGCAAGTCTTGTAAAAACTTTAGAAGAAAAGGGAATAGGAAGACCAAGTACTTATGCACCTACAATCACCACAATTCTTACAAGAAGATATATTGAAAAAGTTCAAAAGCAATTAATTCCAACAGATTTAGGAAAAGTTGTAAATAAACTTCTTATAGAGAATTTTGATGATGTTATAAATGTAGAATTCACAGCAAATATGGAAGAAAAATTCGATGAAATTGCTGAAGGAAAAGAAAAATGGAAAAAAGTTATTAAAGAGTTCTACACACCTTTTGAAAAAGTTGTGGAAAAAGTAGATAAAGAATTAGAACATGTTAAATTAGAATATGAAGAATCAGATGTTCCATGTGAAAAATGTGGAAGAATGATGGTTATAAAATACGGAAGATATGGAAAATTTTTGGCTTGTCCTGGTTATCCAGAATGTAGAAATGCAAAACCAATTGTGGAAACAATTGATGTTCCTTGTCCAATTTGTGGTGGAGCAGTTCAAGTTAGAAAAACTAAAACAAGAAGGAATTATTATATCTGCGAAAACAATAAAGGCGAGAATGAAGGTTGTGAATACATTTCTTGGAATAAACCAAAGCCAGGAGAAAAATTCGTTCCTGCATCAGAAGATTCTGAATTAAAGAAGGAAAAGAAAAAGGCTACAAGAAAAAGAGTAGCTAAAAAAAGAGTGGCAAGAAAAACTACAAGAAAAGCAAAGAAATAAAACAAATAAAATATATAAAAAAGAGTTTATAAAATCAAAATAGAATAGAAAATAACTAAAAGTATAAATTATAAAAAAACTGATAAATTTGATTAAAATTCAATTTAGAAAAAAATCAAATTTACCAGTTTTTAATTTTAAATTTTAAATCCATTCACCATATTTTTTAATATATATTTTCTTAGCAAAGCTTGCTACAATACAGTATGCAAAAGATAATCCAAACATTAGAATAATAACATTTAAACCAATTGGAACAAGGCTTATTGCTTTTCCTAAGGCTGTGTATGGAAGAAGAAGTGCAACAATTATAATTACAAAAGATGAAATGTATACAGGTAAACTTGCCTTGCTAGATTTTAATGGATTTTTTGCAGTTCTAATAACATATAGTCCAAGCAAATTTGAAATTATACTATAAGTAAACCAGATTGTTTGGAATGCTAAAACGGTTCTAACATTTAATATAAACCAAAGTATAGCAAATATGATTAAGTCAAATGCAGAGCTTAATGGACCCATGAAAAACATAAAGTGTTTTAAGCCATTTATATCTAATTTTTTAGGAGCTTGAAGTGCTTCTTTATCAACATTATCAAAAGGTAAAGTCATTTGTCCAAAGTCATATAAAAGACCTTCAACTAAAAGCTGAATAGGAGTTTCTGGTAAGAAAGGTAAAAGTACACTTGCAAACATAACAGAAATAACTTCTCCGAAGTTAAAGCTCGTTGCCATCTTAATATATTTCATTAGATTTACGAATGTTTTTCTTCCTTCTGCAACACCATCTAGTAATACATTTAAATCTTTTTCTAGTAAAATTATATCAGCAGATTCTTTTGCAATATCAACAGCTGTATCAACTGAAACACCAACATCTGAATTCATAAGTGAGGGACCGTCGTTTATTCCATCACCCATATAACCTACTGTGTTTCCAGAATTTCTTAAAACACGAACAACTCTAGCTTTTTGAATAGGTGAAAGTTTTGCAAAAATATTAGTATTTCTTAAGTGATTTAAAAGAGCTAAATCTGTTAATTTATCTATTTGACTTCCAGTAATAATTCTTTTTGAATTAATTCCTACTTTATTGCAAACACATCTTGTAATTTCAACATTATCTCCTGTTAAAACAATAACACGAATTCCAACTTTGTTTAGTTTTTCAATAGATTCCTTAGCACTTTCTTTAGGAGGATCTAGAAAACCTATAAATCCCATTAAAATCATATTGCTTTCATTTTGAACGTCAAATTTTTCTATTCCGTTAATATTATTTTTTCTGCAAACAGCAACAACTCTTAAACCATCTTCATTTAATTTTTTACTTATATTTAATATGTTTGTTTTTATTTCTTTTGTAATAGGGCTTATTTCTCCGTTGTAATCTACACTTGTACAAATGCTTAGAATTTCTTCAACAGCACCTTTAGTAATCATCTCTTTTTCTGTTCCATCATCTAAAATAACAGATAAACGTCTACGAGAAAAATCAAAAGGAATTTCATCTATTTTCTTATATTGCTTTTCAAAAACTTTCATATCATTTTGAAGACCTCTTGCAATTACAGCTTCATCAATGTTTCCTTTTAAACCTGTTTGAAAATAAGAGTTAAGAAAAGCATGCTTTAAAACTCTTGTGTCTTCTTCGCCATGTACATTTAAATATTTTTCAAGAACAATCTTATCTTCTGTTAATGTACCAGTTTTATCTGTGCAAAGAATATTCATTGCACCAAAGTTTTCTATTGAATCTAGTTTTTTTACAATTGTTTTCTTTTTAGACATTCTTACAGCACCTTTAGATAAACTAGAAGATAGAATTACTGGTAAAAGTAAAGGTGTTATACAAATTGCAATAGCAACAGCAAAAGTGAAAGCTATAATAGCACTATGCTTCCAAGCATTTAAAAGGAAAACAATTGGAATAATAATAAGCATAAAATGAATTAATAATTTGCTTATGTTTTCAATTCCTTGTTGAAAAGCAGTTTTAGGCTTTCCGGTAGAAAGAGTTTTGGCAACTTTTCCCAAGTAAGTATTATCACCAGTTTTTATAATAACACCTTTTGCTGAGCCAGATGCTACGTTTGTTCCCATAAAACAAATTGTATCTAAATCTGCAATAGTTGCTATATCATCAATAGCAAGTTCAGAATCTGCAAGTTTTTTAACTGTATCAGATTCTCCAGTTAAAGCAGATTGTCCAACATATAAATCTTTTGCTTCAATAATTCTTAAATCTGCTGGAATCATACTACCAGCTGAAAGAACAACTGTATCTCCTTGAACAACCTCTTTTATAGGAATTTGTTTTTCTTTTCCATCACGAATAACTGTTGCGGTAGTTGCTACTAATTCTTTTAATTTTTCAGCAGCTTTATTTGAACGATATTCTTCAAAGAAATCTAAAAAAGTACTTGCTGTAACGAGTATTGCAATAACAATAATGTTTGCATAACTTGGAGTTTCTGCTAAGTAAACATCTGTGTAAAGTAAAATTATAACAATACCAAGTAAAATTAAGTTAAAAGGTGAAAGAAGGCTTTCTAAAAAATAGTGATACCATTTTTTAGGCTTTGCTTGAGTAATTTCATTTGGTCCAAAACTTTGTAAATTTTCATTTGCTTTTTTAGAAGAAAGACCTTTTTCAGAAACTTTAAAAGATTTGATAAATTCGTCTTTTGATAAAGTGCACTCCTTTCCATAAAATTTTGCAACATTAACCTCTTCTTTAGGATTTTCCATTTTTAAAATCATCTCCTTTTTTAAAAACAATATTATTATATCACTAATTTAAAAGTATATAAAATTTTTGATATAATTTAAAAATGATATAACCTTTTTTAAAAAAATATCAATATAAAGATATAAGATATCTTAAAGAAAAGGAGTTTAAATTGAAAGAAGAAATCAAAGATTATAAAATAGAAAATAATCTAAATTTAGAAAAAATAATAAATGAGTATAGTGGATATGTATATAAAGTTATAAAAAATATGTCTTTTAGTTTATCCAATGAAGATGTAGAAGAAATTGTTTCAGATACATTTTTTGTGTTATGGAAAAATAGAGAAAAATTAGAAGATGAAAGAAAGTTAAGTTCTTATATAGCAGGAATTACAAGAAACTTAGTAAGAGAAAAACAAAGAAAACAAGAAAATAATAAAAACATATTAGATTATGAAGATGTCTTGAAAGATGATTTAAAAATAGATATGTTGTATGAACAAAGAGAAAAAATTTCAATAATTGAAAATATAGTAAAAAGTATGAAAGAAGAAGATATAATGATTTTTAAACTATATTATTATTCATCAAAAAAGATAAAAGAAATAGCAAAAGAATTGAAAATAACGGAATTTAATGTAAAAACTAAACTTTATAGGATTAGAAAAAAAGTAAGAAAAGAATTGATAAAGGAGGAATATAGTTATGATAGAAAATAATAAAATTTTAGAGAATGTAAAACTAAAGATTTCTATATCTAACTTTGCAAATGATGAAAAAATTTTATATTCTTCCCTAAAAAAAGAAAAGATAAGTTTTAAAAATAATAGAAAAAAATTTCTAAAATTTGCATCAGCTGCATGCTTTATTTTTGCAATGATTACAGGGATAACTTTCGCAAAAGAGATACAAAATTTTATGATAGATATAAAAAATAAATTTGGAGCAAATGCAAGTAATGGCGTTCAAACTGCAGTAGAAAATGATTATATTGAAAAAGTAAATTTAGATTATATAAATTCTGATGGATTACAAATTGCAGTAGATTCATTTTTAATGGATGATTATAATTTTGATATAAATTTTAAAATAAAAATTAATGACAAATATAATGTGGAAGAAATGCCATATTTAGATTTAACTGATTTAAAAATTGTTGATGAAAACAATAATATTATATTTATTGCAAAAGAATTAGAACAACAAATGTATGAGAAAAAGGATGATAAAATTTATGAACCAATATTTTGGAACGGATATGGATATAATATTGAAGAAATAAGTAAAAATGAGTGTATTATACATCTAGCAGTACATGCAACAGAAGAACATAAAATACCAAAATCTAAAAAATTATATATTACTCTTTCTAACGTAAATGTGAGAAAAAAGTCAAATGTTTATGAACATTCAGATATCAATTGCGAAGGAAATTGGAATTTTGAACTTGATGTACCAGAAGAGTTTTATAATAGAGAAAATATTATTTATAAAGCAACAAGTTCAACAGATAAAGGAATAGATGTAAATACTATTCAAGCAAAGATTTCTAACACAGCATTAAAAATATATATTCCTGTGATTAAGACTAATAAAATTGATTTTGATTTATTACAAAATAGAGAAAAAGGCAATGTGTCTGATATGATTGCAATTCAAAAAGAATATGTAGAAACATCTGATGGAAGAACGTTTGAAATAGCTGGCAGAAGTGATGGAGATGGTGGATATAGCATTGAATCTTATGATGAAAAAGTAATAACAAATTATCATCAAACTTTTAATTTAACAAAATTTGATGCAACAGATGAAATTAAAGTTCATTTGTTTACAAATAAAAAAGAAGAAATAATTATAAAATTAAATAAATAATATTTCCAATAAAAACTATTGAAAATATAAAAATAAGATGTTAAAATTCTATTAAAGTTTTCTAACGGAAA
>CANQYM010000018.1 GCA_947628085.1 uncultured Clostridia bacterium | reverse complement strand
TGTAAAGTAATAAATGATTTTAATAAATTTTCACAAAAATCAGATGTTATAGTAGCAAACAGATATGAAGATCAATTGTTTAATGTAAAAGACAAAGTATATACAAGAGATTTATATAGTAGAGATTAAAAAAACACTTAAAAGTGAGGTAAGATTTATAAAATAAAAAAGCTCAATAAACTGAAGTGAACCCTATTTAGTTCATAGAAAAAAATAGGGTTCACTTCATAAACTGAGCTTTTTTAATTAACAATTAATATATTACCAATTTTTTGTGCATCAACTTCTTCAATAACTTTATTAGCTTTCTCTAAATCTTTCATTTTTGTTTTCGCTTCAGTTGAAATAAGCAAAGTATTTTTTTGAATTTTAGAAAAGATTAAAGAGTTTGGGTTATTAAAAATATCTTTAGAATTAATAATGATAACGTTATAATCATTTTCTAATTTATTCATTATAGTTTGTATTTGATTTTCTACTAAATTTATTTCATTTGAAGTTCCAAGTAATAGTAAATCTAAGTTGTTATTAGTAGATTTAGAAATATATTTTGCTATATCTTTATCTTGATTTTTATTATTTATAAAATCTGATAAACCTTTTCCATTTTGCTTTTTCAAAAGATTAGATTCATTAGAGATTAAATCAATAAGTAATACTTTTTCTTTACTACTAGTGTATGAAATAGCTAAATTGTTTGATATGTAAGATGTATCAGTGTAATTATCTGCACTTGTAATTAATAAAGTTTTTAATTTTGACAATCGTATACTTAAAACATTGAATACATTATCATTATTTTTTTCTTTGTCTATTTTATCTAATAAATTATCTTTTTCTAAATAAGTTTCATTTTTTATTGTATCATTATACATTCCTATAAATAAGACTACTCCGCAAGAAACTAGAAAAGCTATAATTGTTGTTATCAAAGTGTGTTTTCCTATTAAAATTAATGGTTCTTCAGAATCGGTAGAGTCATTAACTTCTTTTTCTGACACTAAATATGCAGAATCTATAACAGATATTTTGTCCATTGGATATATATTTTCCATATTTTTGATAAATTTAGTCATTAATTTATTGGCAATTTCGACAGCATTATCTTTGTCTTTATAAGATACTATAATTCCAATGAAAGCACTTTCTTCATTCAATGAAAAAGATATTTGATTTGACAATTCATTTTCATTAATATCTAAATTTAGCTCTTCTATTATTTTACTTAAAGTTGTTGGAGACTTTATAATATCAAAATATGTTTGCATCAGCAAATTACTTGCTGTAATTCTGGCATTTGTTTCAACTGTAGGTATAGCAGTTTCGTTATTATACTCTGTATGTTGAGTATTAGAAGTTCCAACAATAAAATTTGTTTGAGCAAAATATAATTGTTCTTCATTTAAATTGCTAGTTAAATTATATTTTACAGATAAAAAAATAAAAGCTATTGCCGTAGATATTAAAGTTGCAAGTATTATAATTAGTTTCTTTTTCCAAAGTAGTTGAAAAATTTCTTTTAAATCAATTTCTTCCATAACTTATTTCCTTTATAAAAACTTCATAATTTTAATCTTTTGTATATAAAGAAAACAATGTAATTATACTATGTTTTTTAAAAAAAATCAAGGAAAAATGCAATATTAATGATAAATTTTGTTTTTTTAAAAAAATGTTTTTAGTTTAGAATTTATGATATAATTATATATATTGAAAAACAAAAGGTTATAGGTACTCCTTTAAAGCCTAAATATACGTAGAGGGAGTAAAATATGAATAATCAAAAACACAATTTCTTTCAAACTAAATTTTATTCATTAAAATATAAAGGAAAGTTTGAATGTTATAAAAATACAAAAATTGCAATAAGTAAAAAAGCGCAAATTAGAATAACTGGAATTCTTAGGCTTGGTGCTAAAGAAAATCCAAAATCTAGAATAGAAACTAGATTTAGTATAGAAGGCTCTGGAAAAGTAGATGTAAATGGCGATTTTCTAATAGGTGCTGGCTCAGATGTGAGAGTTTATAATAATGCTAAACTAGTATTAAATGGGGGATATTGTAATGGATTCGTTCAAATCATTTGTACAGATAAAGTAGAAATAGGAGAAGATGTTGCAATAGCAAGAGATGTTATAATTAGAGATACAGATTCACATGAAATTGTAGCAGAAAATCACAAAGTAACTGCTCCAGTAATAATAGGAAATCATGTATGGATTGGAACAAGAGCAATTATTATGAAGGGTGTTACAGTTGGGGACGGTGCAGTAATAGCAGCAGGTGCTGTTGTAACTAAAGATGTTCCACCTAAAACAATAGTGGCTGGAGTTCCAGCAAAAGTTATACGAGAAAACATAGAATGGAGAAAATAATAAAAAACTAGAAATAATTTATATTATTTCTAGTTTTTTTATGTATTTAATGCAAATTATTTTTCAAAATCATCAGGATCTGATTTGTTGGGCTCTGGTTTTGAACTTGAAGAAGTAGGAGAGTCTGAACTTGGTGCAGAATTTCCTAATGTTTTTTGAAGATTTTCTATTTTTTTAGAGATACCACTTATAATAGATTTACGAATTAAATAAGTTAAATGCTCTGGTTCTGGAGAATATTCTTCAGGTATTGCGGCTAAAACAAATTTATCTCTAATACTATATCTAGTAATTTTTCCATTTTCATCAGTTTTTCTAGATAAATGATCTAATAAAGAACCAATATCAATAGGAAAACCACGTTCCTTAGAAAATATAGTAGCAAAAGTTAAAGTTGTTCTAGTGTTTCCATCCCTAAAAGGATGTATTAGCCAAAGCTGAGCAAGTTGTCTAGTAAATTCTGCAGACTTTTCTTCTAAAGGCATTGATTCCCAATTTGTATTATTCATTTTTTCTAAAACACTTTTTAGTTTTGTAGGAATTTCTTTTGGCGTTGCATAATCTAAACTAAGTCCTGGCAAAACAATTTCTTCCTTCACAATAGGAACATTTCTAAACTCTCCAGCCCAATCAAAAATATCTTCAAAAATATGTTTATGAATTGATTTGAAAAAATTTATATCAAATTTAGTATTAAAAGTTTCGCCAATATTTAGAAATTTAGAAAAAGTTATATCTTTTTCTGCTAAAACTAATTCATCATAATCTGTAATTCCAAGTTTGTTTTTTAAAACGCCAGTTTTTGGCTGAATGTATGGATCTTTCATTTATATTTCACCATCCTTTTTGTAAAGTGAAATAATTTTTTTCTGAACGTCTTCTAGTTCAGTAACTCCATTTACATATTCTTTTACTATTTGAATAGTTTTATCTGTTGGAAAATCGCTTCCAGATAGAGATATTGCAAGTGCATTTTTCACAATTTCTTTTCTTTCTTCACGAGTAGTATTTTTTATTGATAAATCCATATATTTTCTCCTTTAAATTAATACATATATTATATCATTTTTAGCTTTATAAAGCAATTATAATAAAAGATTAGATAAATTTTACTCAAAAATTACATTTAGTATTGACTTTCTTAAAATAAAATGCTATTATTTTAGAAATTTTTTCTTATGGCATTTCGCCAAAATTTTCCAATTTTAAGAAATTATGAAACGAAAAAACAAATTTTTATTAATAAAATTACTAACGATAAATTTTTTCTATTGCGATTTAATATAGAAAAACAATATTGAAAAATAGAGTTTAATATGCTACGATAAAGGAGGTGATATATTGCCAATAATATCACAGTTTTATGGTATTACAATTAGAATGTTTTATAAAGACTTTCAAAAACACCATGGAGCTCATCTTCATATTGAATATAACGAATATACAGCTGTTTATTCAATTGAAAATATAAAAAGAATCGAGGGAAAAATGCCTCAAAAACAAAATAGAATGATTATTGCATGGATGGAAATACATAAAGAAGAATTATTAACTTTATGGAAAAATCTTCAAAATGATAGTAAATTTTTTAAAATAGATCCTTTAAAATAGGGAGGAAAATCGATGATACCACCAAAACCTAAAAAAGTTGAAGTTGTTGAGAAATATAAAATAAAAATATTGTTTGACAATGGCGAAGAAAAAATTTATGACATGAAAAAAAATCTAAAAGAAAAGTTTTATAAAAATTTAATTAATCAAGATTATTTTTGCACAGTTAGAGTATCAGGAATTACTTTAGAATGGAAAAACGGAGAGGATATAGATCCTGATGAACTTTATAACAACAGTATTCCTGTAAAAAAATAATTGTTAGATAAAGCTATCTAACAATTAAATATGTTACTATTGCATGACTATCTAAATTATCATGTATAATTTTATCATTCAAAACAATATTATATTCTTTATTAAAATTGTTTCTATTTAATAAAACAATAATAATACTTCCATCAACATTTTCAAAAGCAGTAAGTTCAATATCTGTAGAGTATGTGCTAAATGCTATTTTTTTAGCATTTGGTTTTATAAATTTACTAAAATGAGTAATATAGTAAAAGCTCAAATTTTTTATATAGCCTGTTTTTTCTTTATTTATCATTATAGGACTATTGCAATAATTTAATTTGTGATTAGGTCCGCCTTTATAATCTAAAACTAAATTCCAATCAATATATCCGTTTACTCCAGAATTCAAATCGCCTAAGATATCATGAGAATAAATTTCTGCGTTGTGAACTTCGTCGTTAGGGTTAAATTTTGAATAACCAGTGCAACCCTCTGTATGAATTAAAAGTTTTCCAGGAAAAGCTTCTTGAACAAGTTTTATGTTTTCAAAATGGTCACCAGTGTATAAGTGAAATGCAAAACCAGAAATAGCATTTAATGCTTCGTTGCTGTCTAATTCCTTTTTTGCTCTAGTATATAATTTTTCTTTATTATGATCCCATACTAATATTTTAGTTTTTATATCATACTTTAAAAAAGTGGGGTAAAGGTAGTTTACTGTAAAATCTTTTTCTTCTTCAGGTGAATACAAGCAAGATTCCCAGGTTTGAGTAGCATTAGGCTCATTTTGAACTGTTATGTAATTAATACATATATTTTCTTTTTGATATTCTAATATAAATTTTGACAAATATTCAGCCCAAACTTGCTTATAATTATTTAATAATTTTCCACCTAAAATAAGCATCTTATTAGATTTCATAAATTTAGGAGGGCTCCAAGGAGAAGCTAAAAATTTTATATTTGGATTTAATTTTTGTGCTTTTTTAATCATAGGTATAACATAATTTTTATCTTGCTCAATACTAAAATCAGATAAATCCTGCTTTTGAGAATAGGAATAAGACTTTAAAGAAAAGTCAGAACTTCCAATAGGGATTCTACAAAAAGAGTAATTTGCATTATTTTCTAAAAAATAATCGTTAATAATATTTTCTTGTTTTTCTTGTGGAAGCAAAGATAACGAATATCCAGAAGATTCTGTAAAAGCACCACCAAATCCAATGAAAGTTTGATATTTTATTTCAGGATAAATATTTATAACTTTGCTTTCTAGTTTTTCTGAATAAGACTTACAAGAAGATTTTGTTTTATTCAAAAACATTTTTCTTTTATAATTAGTTTCAAATTTTAAAATATTCATAATTTATATTCCTTAATTTATTTTATAGAGTTATTATATTATATATAATTAATAAAATAAATATTATAAACATAAATTTAAAAGGAGAAAATTGCTATGGGAATAATAGAAATCATACTAATTGGAATAGGATTGGCAATGGATGCTTTTGCAGTTTCAATTTGTAAGGGATTATCTATGAAAAAAATGGAATGGAAAAAAGCAATAATAATAGGACTTTATTTTGGAATTTTTCAGGGATTAATGCCACTCATAGGATATGTTTTTGGTATTGGTTTTGAAAATAAAATAAAAAGTGTTGACCATTGGATTGCTTTCATTTTGTTATGTTTTATTGGAATAAATATGATAAAAGAATCTTTTAAGAAAAATGATAAAGATGCAGATGACAAAATTGATTTTAAAACAATGATAATACTTGCAATTGCAACAAGTATAGATGCACTTACAGTTGGAGTAACATTTGCATTTTTAGATGTGAATATTTTATTATCAGTTATTATAATTTCTATTATAACATTTTTCCTTTCTATTATAGGAGTAAAAATAGGTAATGTTTTTGGAGATAAATATGAATCTAAAGCAGAATTTACAGGTGGAATAATATTAATCCTAATAGGATTAAAAATTTTAATAGAACATTTAAAAATTTTCTAGAAATTTTAATTTTTTTGTGATATATTTTAAAAGGTAAAAATAATTGAAGCAAGAAAAGGAGTAATTGAAGAAAAATGAAAAAATATATTAATATATTTTTTATTATTATGATTTGTATCATAATAATAATTGCATTTATTTTGATAAATAAAAAATCTAAAGAAACTAATGCAGAACCTGAAACCCTAGAAAGTGCTGTAGAAAATGAAGGAATGAAGGTTACATTAATTGGTGGCAGTAATATGAAAGATAAAGGAGATGTAAATTCTGCTGGTTATATAATAAGAAGTAAAAATGGCGAATTAATAATTGTAGACGGTGGCAGAGACATAGATAGTGAGTTAATATTAAGCTACATAAATAAATACGGAAATGGAAAAGTAGACCACTGGTATATTACTCACGCACATGAAGACCATGTTGGTGCTCTTTTAAAATTATTAACAGATGAAAATGCAAATATACAAATCGAAAATTTGTATTATAATGTATTAACAGATGACTGGTATAAAAAATATGATGATAGAGGATATGAAACAGAGCATGCAATGCTTGAAAATTTAAATAATCCAAAAATAGTAAATTCTATTAGCTGTGAAAAAGGCCAAGAAATTGTTATGGATAACATTAAATGTGAAATAATAAGAATTGCAAACCCTAAAATTACAAATTCAGATAATGGAAATGAAACTAGTATGGTATTCAAAATGACAGCAACAGATGTAAATAAAAGCATAATATTTTTGGGAGATGCATTCTTTAGAACAACTGAAGAGCTATTAAAAGAAGATCCTTCAAAATTAAAAGCTGATGCTGTTCAAATGTCTCATCATGGACAAAATGGTGTTTCTAAAGAAGTATATCAAATAATAGACCCAGATGTTTGTTTCTTCAATGCACCACAATGGTTATATGATAATAATTTAAATAATCAAGGATATAATACTGGAAGCTGGCACAGCATAGAAGTAAGAGGTTGGTTAGAAGAACTTGGAACTACAAATTATGTGGCAGCAGATGGAGATCAAACAATTAGCTTTACTTCAAATGGATTAGAAAAAATAGAAGAATAAATAATAAAACCCCTTTGTATAACAAAGGGGTTTTAAAATATAATTATCTCTTACTAAATTGTGGAGCTTTTCTAGCTTTTTTAAGACCGTATTTTTTTCTTTCTTTCATTCTTGGATCTCTTGTTAAGAATCCATTAGCTTTTAATACTGGTCTAAATTCAGCATTAGCTTCATTTAATGCTCTTGAAATACCATGTCTAATAGCTCCGGCTTGACCTGAAAGACCACCACCAACAACTTTTACTATAACATCATATTTTCCAACTGTGTTTGTAACAGCAAAAGGTTGGTTAACTATAACTTTTAATATTTCTGAACCAAAATATTCATCTAATTTTTCACCATTAATTGTTATATTACCTTTACCAGCCATTAATCTAACTCTAGCAATTGATTGTTTTCTTCTTCCTGTTCCTTGGAATACTATATTTTCAGATTTTTTTGCCATATTATTTTACCTCCCAAACTTCTGGTTTTTGAGCTATATTTTCATGTTCTGCGTTTGCATAAACTCTTAATTTTTTAATCATTTGGTTTCCTAATTTTGTATGAGGAAGCATTCCTTTAATTGCTAAAAACATAGCTTTTTCAGGAGATTTTTCCATCATTACTCTAGCTGGAGTTTCGTTTAATCCTCCAATATATCCTGAATGATGTCTATACATTTTTTGATCTAATTTATGACCTGTTAAAACAGCATCTTTACAATTTATTATTATAACATAATCACCAGTATCTTCATTTGGTGTAAATGTTGGTTTGTGTTTTCCTCTTAAAAGTTTTGCAGCTTCAGTAGCAACTCTACCTAAAGATTTATTTGCTGCATCTATTACATACCATTTTTTTTCTATTTCACCTTTTTTAGGACTATATGTAGTGTTATTCATGGTAATAATACCCTCCATTTCAAAATTTAAATATTTGTGCAATTTCTACTTGAAATTAAAGGACTACCGGGGAGAAGTCACTTCAAATAAGTAAACTCTTACACATAATGCTTAATTATTTTAATACAAATGACTTTAAAAGTCAAGTGTTTAAAGGAAAAAACTTGAAGTTTTAAATTGAAGTTTGTAAACTATCTTGCATCTTTTTCATTTTCTTCAAAAGCTTTTTGAAATTTTGCCATTCTTTGAGAAACTAAAGTAGAATATACATCTGTTCCGATTTCAATTGCTTCTTTTGTAGTTTCTTCATTTGGATTATGACTTCCACCTTTAGAAGGAATAAAGAATAAAACTTTTTTTCCTGATGTATTATTAGGTGGTAAAACGCAAGCTAAATCATGTCCTGGCCAAGAATGCATAATTTGGCAAGGATATTTTTTCTCATCACATATTGATTTTATACTTTCTAATAATTCTGGAGAAGTTAAAATAGGGTCGTCCATAGATGAAATTTTAAAGAAAATGCTGTCTGTTCCAGAACTATATTCTTCTTGAATTTTTTTGAATCTATCAAACACTAAATCACAAGTATGACTTGCTTTAGCGGGATATTGTTGCCTAATGTCCACAAAAAGATCTGCTGAAGGCATTTTTTGAATTTCTGCACAAGGAATTTCTAAAGTGTTAAAAGCAATATGTTCTTGCTTTTCTGTATTTTGAACTAAGTCTATAACAAGAGGAGTATATGTAGAAGAATTAATTCTTACTACTAAATCGACATTATCTTGTATTTGGTTTGGTCCCCAAACATTAGTTGCAGTTCCTAAAAATTCAAATTGTACATTAGGATTTTGCTTTTGAAGCTCATCTAATTTTAAAATTAATTTGCTAAGACCTAAAACAGCATCTTTTCTTTCAGTCATAGGGGTAGAACCAGAATGATTACTTTCTCCAATTGCTGTAATTTGTAGTAAATTTGAATTATCGCTTATAACTAATTGAGAATTATCTCCTTCAGGTTTTGAATCAAATTTAGGAACAGAAACTCTTAAAAACTCTTGATCATTAAGTTTTGAGCTTAGAGACATATCATTTAAGTTACAAACAACTTTTGCAGAAGTAACAACAGAACTTTCACCATCAATATGTATTGTGCCTCTTATTGGTTTACCAATAGAATCAATAGCGCCAATTGCTTTCTTAGCTTCTAATAAGCTTTCAGATTGTTCAATGTGTGATTCAATTGCTTCTGAAATTTCTTCTTCAGATAAAATTCTATCTACTAAGCTTACATTATTTAAATCAATGCCATATTCTGCTAAGTGTGAAAATATGTAATCTTTATAATCGGCTATTACTTGATTAAAAGACATTCCTTCTTTGTCATGAAGATCTTCAATATCTTCATAAGACAATTTTTTGCTAAGATAATAGCTTCCCAAACAGGCTTGATTAAAACGAGTAGATTCTTCAGAAGCATAAATAACGGCTTTTAAATTTCCAAATTGTTTTTGATTAGAATTTTTATAATTTTCAATGGCTTTTAAAGCCATATAAACACCAACAGGACCATCAAATTGACCGCCATTAGCTACTGAATCTGTATGAGAACCAAGAACTAAATTCTTTTTTGGAAGAGCACTTCCTTTTAATGTTCCACAAATATTTCCAACATCATCAATAGAAATATGCATTCCTAAATCTTGCATATATTTCATAATTTTTAATTTATATTTAGCGTCTTCTATTGAATAAGCTACACGGTTTATAGGTTCTTTGCTTTTAAAATCAAAGAAATTTTCGATATTTATAATACTCATAATATATAACTCCTAAACAAAATCGCTTTCAATTATACCACAAATTTACAGTAATATCAAGTATTTTAGAAATTTTACGCTAAAATTTTGACAATTTAAAAAATATACTTGATTTAATTTTTTTTTATGATAGAATATAGCAAAAATATGTTTGGTAAAAGGAGATTTTTATGTTTGCTTATATAAAAGGTTCCTTAGAAGAAAAGGGAAGCAATTATGTTGTTATAGATGTTTCTGGAATAGGATATAAAATATTTATGTCAGATAATTCCATTCAATCTATTGGAGAGGTAGGAGAGAAAGTAAAAGTACATACTTATTATTATGTAAGAGAAGATAATATTAGTTTATATGGTTTTCTTTCAAAAGAAGAACTTAAAATGTTTGAACTTTTATTATCTGTTAGTGGAATTGGTGCAAAATCTGCAATATCTATGCTTTCAAATATAACTCCTTCAAGTTTTGCATTTGCAGTAATTTCAAATGATGTAGCAACTTTAAAAGGACTTCCAGGAATAGGAGCCAAAACAGCTCAAAGAATTATTTTGGAATTGCAAGATAAATTAAAAACAGAAGAAAAATTAGCAATAGAAGGTGCTAAAGAGCAAATTGAAACAGAAATTTATAATAATGAAAATGTAAAAGAGGCAATTCAAGCACTTCAAATTTTAGGATATAATAAGAAAGAAATAGACAAAGCTATGCAAAAACTAAAAGATGATAATTTAAGTGTTGAAGAGTTAATTAAAAAAGGACTTGCTTTATTATCTCGTTAGTAAAAAGTAAGAAAGCAAATCAAAATTTATGAAAATAAAAGAAAGGTAGTACTATGGATTTAAATCAGCCATTAGCTTTTAGAGTTAGACCAAAAACTCTAGAAGAATTTGTTGGACAGGAGCATGTTGTTGGAAAAGATAAACTACTATATAGAACAATAAAAGCAGATAGATTATCGAGTTTAATTTTATGGGGGCCACCAGGATGTGGAAAAACATCTCTTGCAAAAGTTATTAGTGAAACAACAAAATATAAATTTACTAAAATTAATGCTGTAACATCAGGTGTTGCAGACATAAAAAAAGCTATAGAAGAAGCAGATAATCCACTTTTAAATCCAAGTGGAAAATGTATTTTGTTTATAGATGAAATACACAGATTCAACAAACTTCAACAAGATGCACTTCTTCCATTTGTGGAAAATGGAACAGTAATTTTAATTGGAGCAACAACAGAAAATCCATATTTTGAGGTAAATAAGGCTTTAATTTCAAGATCAATGGTTATTAAACTAGAGCCATTAAAAAAAGAAGATATACTTAAAATCTTAAAAAATGCTCTTACAAATAAAGAAGGTTTAGGAACTTTCAACATTAAAATTTCTGAAGAAACATTAGAAACAATTGCAGAAGTTTCTAATGGAGATGTGAGAACAGCTTTAAATGGTTTAGAAGTTGCAGTTCTTACAACGAAAATGAATTCAGATGGAGTTATTGAAATAACAAATGAAATTGCAAGTCAAAGCTTGAATAAAAGAAAAGCCATGTTCGATAAAACTGGAGATAGTCATTATGATAATATTAGTGCTTTCATAAAATCAATGAGAGGTAGCGATAGTGATGCAGCAATTTTTTATCTAGCAAGAGCATTAAATGGTGGAGAAGATCCAGTATTTTTAGCAAGAAGAATTGTTATTTGTGCATCAGAAGATGTTGGTTTAGCAAATCCAAATGCTTTAGTTGTTGCAACATCTGCTATGCAGGCAGTTACCATGGTAGGAATGCCAGAAGCTAGAATTATTTTAGCAGAGGCAGCAGTTTATGTAGCAAAATCTAAAAAATCTAATACCACATATAATGCAATTAATAAAGCTTTAGAAGATGTAAGTTCAAAAGATACAGGAACAATTCCTATGCATATTAGAAATGCCCCAGCAGAAGGAATGCAAGACTTTGGATATGGAAAAGGCTATAAATATCCACATGATTTTCCAGGTCATTGGGTAGAACAACAATATTTACCAGATAAAATGCTTGGAACAAAATATGTAATAAAAGGTGAAAACGACGTAGATTGATAATTTTAAAGTGAACTTGAATAAAATTTAATATAATAGTTAAAAATACCGATATGAATAAGAATTTATTTAAAAATATTTGTATCGGTTTTTTTGCGGGATTAATTAGCGGTTTTTTAGGTGCTGGTGGAGGACTAATACTTGTTCCATTTATGACTATTTTTTTGAAAGAAGACGAAGTAATTTCAAGAGCTACAACGATATTTTGCATATTTTTTATGGTTTTAACAAGTAGCTTTTTTTATTTTAACAAAAATTCAATAGATTGGCTTTTATCTTTAAAATGTGCTATTGGTGGAATAATTGGAGGATATGTTGGTTCAAAACTTTTAATAAATTTAGATACAAAAATTTTAAAAATATTGTTCATTATTTTTTTATTTTATTCAGGAATAAAGATGATTATGTAGGAGAAAAATGGAAGACATATTATTTGGATTTATATCTGGAATTGTTGCAGCTCTTGGAATGGGAGGAGGAACAATTCTAATATTATTACTTAATTTATTTAAAAATTTAGATCAGCATTTAATTCAAGGAACAAATTTAATTTTCTTTATTCCAACATCAATTGTGGCAATTTTTATGAATGTAAAAAATAAAACAATTGATTATAATTTATCAAAAATAATAATTGCATCTGGAATAGTAGGGGCAATAGTAGGAAGCAAACTTTCTTTTAAAATTGAAAACGCTACTTTAAAAAAATATTTTGGAATTTTTTTACTTTTTATATCATTTTTTGAAATTTATTCATTTTTTAGACAGTATATAAAAAATAAAAAAGAAGATAATAATTAATATAAAAGTTAAATCTAATATAAAGGGGGAAAATAAAATGAATTTTATGAAAGGCGTAATGATAGGAAGTTTAATTACAGCTGGAACAATGATGATGTATTCAGAGGGAATAGATAATAGTAAAAAAATGTTACTTAGAAAAGGAAAAAAATTTATGAAAAAAATGAGAACATCAATGTAAAAAAGTGGGCTTGAAATTCAAGCCCATTTTTTAGCAACCACAGTCTTCATCATCATATTCCATTTTTGGTTCTTCATCACATTCTTTTTCACAATTTAGTTCAACGCCTTTTAAGCATTTTCCTTTTCTATCACAAGTTTTACAGATTTTAACATGTTTTACTCTATTTACCCAAATTTCAATAGAATAAGATTTATTAGGACAAAGAGGACCAAAAACAAATTCACCTTCTTCATCAGTGAATGTATGAGAAACTGGTTTTCTTTCATCAAAGCAAACTTCAACTAGCTTAACAACAGCATCACTAACAGGTTTTCCATGGCTATCTCTAATAACTCCATAAACAACATTTCTGTCATCTTCAGGTAATTTCAAATCTAAATCGAATTGTTTTCCTGTTTCAATAACTCCATCAACATCAACTATAACTTTTTTATCAAATTCCATAATTTTAAATCCTTTCAAAATTAATATAAACAATTAAATATTGTTCATATTAAAGTTTATGATAAATTACATAATTTTGTTATTTGAGTATTAAATTTTTATTGAAACTTTTTCTTTAATTAAAAAAATGATGTGTTTTAAGTTTTGAATTAGTAAATTTTTATTAATTTAAAAAACAACTTTTTCTATTTGTTATATATAGTTTTTAAGTGGCGCGTAAGCGACCAACCGAAGCGTAAGCAAAGGGCGATTGGAGCAATCTTCATATTTTTATTTTTAATAAAAGAAGATTGCGACACCAAGCCACTATAAAACTATATATAACAAGTAGAAAAAGTTACTATTAAATATAATAAATTAAATGATAATAAAAATATAATACTAAATATTGCAATTTAAAAAAGCTAATACTAATTTCTAAATATTTACAAAAATTTTAAAAAGTTGTATAGTGTTTTTATCAAACATATAATAATAGTAATTTTTAAAAATACATAAAGAGAGGAAAATATATGGAGTTTGAAGATTTAAGAAAAAAATATCCAAATTTTATATATAAAAATTATAAAATATTTGAAGATGAAAACAAAATCTATATAGAATATGATTTTGAAATTGAAAACTTGTCAAAATTTAATCCTAAAATAGAAATATTGAAAAAGAGTTTTAAATTTAAGAGAATAAATTCAAATATTGTAAAGAACATAGTTTTTAATTTGGGAATGATAGAGGCAATAAGTTATTTTAAAGCAACTTGTTCCACAAATTTCATTATAGAATGTGGAAAAATAGATAGTTTTCAAGAAAATTGGTTTAGAAAACTTTTTTATTTAGGACTTGGAGAATTTAGATATATAAATAATATAAAAATTCTAGAAAAAGATTTTATAAAATTTATTTCTAAAGGAGAAGAAATAGAAATTGATGGAAATGAAGAATCCCTAGATGGATTTATTGTTCCAGTAGGTGGAGGAAAAGACTCTAATGTTACTTTAGATATATTGAAAAATTATAAAGATAAAACTTTAGCATTTAATATTGGTAGCAAATTTGTTCCAATGGAATGTGCTAGAATTGCAGGATTTAAAGATGATGAAATAATAGAAGTAAAAAGAACAATAGATAAAAACTTATTAGATTTAAATTCAAAAGGATTTTTAAACGGTCATACTCCATTTTCAGCAATAGTAGCATTTATAACATATTTGATTTCATATTTGCTAAATAAAAAATATGTTATTTTATCAAATGAAAGTAGTGCAAATGAAACAAATGTAAATGGAGAAAACATAAATCATCAATATTCTAAAACAATTGAATTTGAAAATGATTTTAGAGAATATGCAGAAAAATATTTAAAAGCAAATGTAGAATACTTTAGTTTATTAAGACCAATTAGTGAAATTCAAATTGCTATGATTTTTTCAAAACTTGAAAAATATCATAAGGTATTTAATAGTTGCAATGTAGGAAGTAAAGAGGAGCCTTGGCATTGGTGCTTAAATTGTCCAAAATGTTTATTTGTTTATATTATTTTAAGTCCATTTTTATATAAAGAAAAATTACTAAACATTTTTGGAGATGACTTATTTGAAAAAGAAAATTTACTTAAAACATTTATTGAACTTTGTGGATATGGAGAAACAAAGCCTTTTGAATGTGTGGGAACTTTCGATGAAGTAAAATTTGCAATATCTAAAACAATAGAAAAAATAGAAAAAGAGAATAAAGAGCTACCATATTTACTAAAATATTATAAAGAAAATTTTGAAATGTTTAATCAAAATTTATTAGAATATTATAATAATAACAATAATGTACCAGAAGAATTTGAAAAACTTTTAAAAGATAGATTAGAAAACATAAAAGGATAAAAAATATGTTAGAAAAATTATTAAATTATTTAGAAAATAAAAAAATATTAATATTAGGATTTGGACTAGAAGGGCAGTCAACATATAGATTTTTAAGAAAACATTTCCCAGAAAAAATGCTATATGTGGCAGATGCAAATAAAGATTTGCTAGAAACAAAAAAAGAATTGGTAGAAGATATAAATGTAGAAATTTCTTTAGGACCAAATTATTTAAATGGAATAGAAAATTTTGATTTAATAATAAAAGCACCAGGAATTTCTTTAAAAGAAGTAGATATAACCAAATTTCAAAATAAAATTTCAAGTGAATTAGGGCTTTTTTTAGAATTTATAGATGTGTTTTCTATAGGTGTTACTGGAACAAAGGGAAAGAGCACAACAAGTTCATTAATTTATAAAATGTTAATAGATCAAGGAAGAGATGCATATATTTTAGGAAACATTGGAGAACCTATTTTTAATGATATAGAACTACTAAAACCAAATAGTATTGTTGTTTTAGAGCTTTCATCACATGCATTAGAATATGTAAAAAAGTCACCCAATATTGGAATAATATTAGATATTTTTGAAGAACATCTTGACCATTATAAATCTTTTGAAAAATATATTGAAGCCAAATACAACATTGGAAAATATCAAAATGAAGAAGACTTTTTAATTTATAATTATGACAATATAAATATGAAAAATTTTAAATTTGATTATAAAGAAAATGATTATGCTATTTCTTTAGAAACAATTCCACACACTAAAAACAAGTTATATTTAAAGAACGATAATATTTATTTTAATAATGAACAAATAATGGATATAAATGAAAAAACAAATTTAAAAGGATTGCATAATATAAACAATATAATGTTTGTGCTTGGAGTAAGTTTTATCTTAGACTTAGAAATAAACGAATCTATAAAATCAATAAAAAGTTTTAAACCATTAGAGCATAGACTAGAATATGTTGGAAACTTTGATAGCATCGATTATTACAATGACTCCATAGCTACAATACCAGAAGCAACAATTAATGGAATAAATGCAATTAAAAATATAAACACAATTATAATTGGTGGAAAAGATAGGGGAGTTAATTTAAACAATTTAATTGAATTTTTAAAAGCAAGTGAAATTGAAAATATAATATGCCTACCTAAAACAGGTGAATATATAAAAAATGGATTATTAGGTTCATCAAAAAATGTAATTTATGTAGATAGCTTAGAAGAGGCAGTAAAAATTGCAAAAAAAGTTACAAAGAAAAATAGTGTTTGTATGTTATCTCCAGCTGCTGCAAGCTACGGATATTTTAAGAATTTTGAAGAAAGAGGGAATCTATTTAAAAAATATGTAAAAGAGAATTAAGACGAAAAATAGGAACAAATTTACATTAATTAACATAAACTAAAATAGGTTTACAAATAATAAGTTTACAAATAATTCTATATAAAAAGCCATAAATTAAATAAAAGTATTAATAAAAAATGTAAAAAATATGAAAAATATCCAATTTTATGTAGACAAAAGAAGAAAAATGTGCTATAATATAATTGTTTTTAGGCAAAAAAACGATTATTAGTATACACATTATATGTAGAATACAGCAGATAAATTTTAAGGAGGAATTAAAATTGAATACAAATTATTCAGAAAACAATCACTTAGTATTAATAGGAAAAATAGTAAGTGAAAAAAGTTACAGCCATGAAATTTATGGCGAAAAATTTTATGTGTTTAATCTAGAAGTCGTTAGACTAAGCTCAACAGTAGACATTATACCAATTACAATATCAGAAAGATTATTAACAACTTTAGATATTGAAATAGGTAAAAAAGTTACTGTAGAAGGTCAATTTAGATCTTACAACAATTATGAAAACGAAAAAAACAGATTAGTTTTAACAGTA
The DNA here is from genome assembly GCA_947628085.1 of uncultured Clostridia bacterium. GTDB lineage: Bacteria > Bacillota > Clostridia > TANB77 > CAG-508 > Scatovivens. The sequence continues at coordinate 11,645 of CANQYM010000018.1, read as the reverse complement.
TTTGCAAAAGAAATTAAAGAGATTGAAAACGAAGAAGAGGAAAAAGACCAAGTAACAAATGAAGTTGTTTTAGTTGGTTATGTTTGTAAAAAACCAATATACAGACAAACTCCATTTGGAAGAGAGATAGCAGATGTTTTACTAGCAGTTAACAGAGCATATAACAAATCAGACTACATACCAAGTATTGCTTGGGGAAGAAATGCAAGATTTTGCCAAAATATGGAAGTCGGAACTGAAGTAAAAATTACTGGTAGAGTTCAATCTAGAACTTATGAGAAAAAATTCGAAGATGGAACATCTGAAACTAGAGTTGCTTATGAAGTTTCAATTGCAAGTATGGAAGTTGTAAATAAAGAAGAACAAGAAACTGAATCAGAAGCGGTTGTTTAATAAATTAAGTATATAATTTTAAATTATATAAATTTTAGCAAATTATATAATGTCCATGTGCTAACAAGGGTTAGTATATGGGCGTTTTCTTTTTTATTAATAAAATTGTCTATTAATTTTTTTATAAAAGTATATATTTTTTTCAACTTATTTGATATAATTTGATAAATTTATGATATAAAGGAGATTATGATGAATACTGATACTCAAGAAAAAAGTAACGCAAAAAAAATAAAAATTAAAGCAATTATTTTTCATGTAGTAGCAATTATTTGTATTTCTTTATTTTGTGCTGCAATATCACCTAAAACATTACAAAACGATACTTTTTACACAATAACAATAGGAAAATACATTTTTGAAAATGGTTGTTCAGACTTAACTAAAGATTTATATTCTATTCATGATTTACCATATACTTATCCACACTGGCTTTACGACTTAGGAATGTACACAGTTTATCATATTTTTGGTCAGCCAGGTATATATGCTTCAACAATGATTTTAAGTGCAATACTTGGAATTTCCGTATATGCACTTTGCAATAAAAAATCTAAAAATAAAGTTGTTTCTTTTGCGGTAACTATAGGAGCAATGTATTTAATCAAATCTTTTATAGCAGCTAGGGCTCAACTTGTAACATTTATATTGTTTGTATGGACAGTTTTTGCAATAGAAGGATTTTTAGAAACAAGAAAGAAAAGATACGCTATTGCTCTAATTATAATACCACTATTAATTGCAAATTTGCATTGCGCTGTATGGCTATTTTATTTTGTTTTATTTTTGCCATATATAGCAGAATATTTGCTTGTATCTTTAGAAGATTTCAATATATTGTTTAGAATTAGAAAACTATTTTTAAACTTAAGAAAAAAATTAACTAAAAAAGAAGAAAAAAAATTAAAAATTGATGAGAAAATAAAACAAATTACAGAAAATAAAGATATAAGAAATGTAAAAGTAAAAAAATTAAGAGAAAATCCATATAGAGTAAAAGTAGAAAAAAATCATACTGTACTATTACTTATTGCAATAATGGGTATAGCATTTTTTACAGGATTTTTAAATCCAGCAGGAAATGGTGCTTTTACTTATCTTTACAAAATAATGAAAGGAAATACTACAAAGTCAATTAATGAACATCTTCCACTTACTTTAATTGAAAACACAGAATTTTCTTACACTGTAGTAATTTTCTTATTATTCTTAATATTTACAGATACAAAATTAAAATTATCAGATGTATTTATGCTTGGAGGAATAACTTTTCTAGCTTTTAGAACTAGAAGACAAGTTTCAATGTTTGCTATTATTTGTGGACCAATACTTGCTTCTATGGTTTCTTATATTTTCAATAAATACGATAAAGAAACAATATTAAAAATTGAACGATTTATTTCGGGTTGGTTTGGCACAATTGTTATAATTTGCTTATTTATTATATGGAGTACGAATTTGGTAAAACCAGTGATGAATGCAGACTATATAGACACATCTTCATATCCAGTAGAGGCATCAGATTGGATTTTAGAAAATTTAGATGTAAAAAATATAAGATTATTCAATGAATATAATTATGGAAGTTATCTTCTATATAGAGGAATACCAGTATTTATAGATTCTAGATGCGATTTATATTCACCAGAATTTAATGGAACATACAACAAAGAAACTAAAAAATATGATGGTAGAGACATTTTCTCAGATGCATTAAATATGGCAGGAATTGTTAAAGACTATGAAGAAAAATTTGAAGAATATGATGTAACACATATTATCTTATACCAAAATTCAAAACTTGCTATGCTTTTAGAAGGTGACTCAAATTATAAAAGAATATATTATAAAGGAAACTTCAAAATATTTGAAAGACTAACCAATCAGCAAGAACAAACAGAAAACAAAGAGTAATTTATGGAGGTCTTATTTTGAAAAATAAAATTGTAAAATTAATTATTATAATATCAATTATAATAATATTAATAGACCAAGTAAGCAAAATATTAGTTTCTAATTTTGTAAAAGAACCAATAGGAAATGAATATTTTAAAATAGAAATTGTATCAAACACAGGAATGGCATTTGGATTTAATAAAGGAAACATTAGCAACATTATTATTACAATATTTATTTTAGCAATAATAATTAGGTTTATTATAAGTCAAATAGAAAGAATAGATAAGAAAACAGCTGTTGCAATTTCTTTAGTTCTAGGAGGAGCTATAAGCAACCTTCTAGATAGATTTTTTAGAAGTAGTGTTTTAGATTTTATAAAAATATATAAAATACCAAACTTCAATTTTGCAGATTTTTCAATAATAATAGGTTGGATTTTAATAGTAATATTTTTAATAGATTTTTCAAGGAAAATAGAGGTGTAATTTTGCGTAATACAGTTAGAATACTAGGAATCGATATAGATAATATTAATATCGACGAGGCAGGAAACATAACAAAAGAATTAATTGAAAATAGTAATAAAAGTTGCAAATTAGTAGTAGCACCAAATACAGAATTTATTATGATGGCGCAAAAAGATAAAGAATTTTACGACATTTTAAGAAGTGCAGACTTGGCAACACCAGATAGTGTAGGAGTAATGATTGGTGGAAAATTGCAAAAAAAGCCATTCAAACAAAGAATCCCTGGACAAACATACTTTAGAAAAATTTTAGAAGTAGGGGAAAAAGAAGGCTGGACTTTTTACATGCTAGGTGGAGAAGGAGATGTGCCAAAGCTTGCAGTAGAACATATTAAAAATGATTATCCAAATTTAAAAATAGTAGGATATCATGAAGGATTTTTTAAAGAGGACTCAGAAGAAACAGTTATAAACGAAATAAATTCTTTAAAGCCAAATGTTTTATTTGTTGCAATGGGTGCTCCATTACAAGAAAAATGGATGGCAAAACACAAAAATGATTTACAAGTTGATATTTCAGCGGGACAAGGCGGAACTTTTGATTATGAAGCAGGAAAAATAAAAAGAGCTCCAAAAATTGTTCAAAAATTATGTATTGAATGGCTATGGAGATTAATTTTGCAACCATCAAGAATTAAAAGAATGATAGCATTACCTGTTTATCTATTTAAAATTGTATTTACAAAAGATATAACTAAAGGAAGTTTTGATGAATAAAGGAAGTAAAATTGGAAAAAGAAGAGTATAAAATTGATGAAGATTTAGAAGGAATAAGATTAGATAAAGCAATAAGTAAAAATAATACAAGCTTTTCTAGAATGACAGTTCAAAGATTAATAGATGAAGAAAAAATTCTTGTAAATGGAAAGAAAACTAAATCTTCTTATAAATTAAATTTAAATGATATAATTACAATTATAAAAGAAGAACCAAAAGAAGTGGAAATTAAGCCAGAAAATATACCTTTAGATGTTGTTTATGAGGATAATGACATACTTGTTGTAAATAAGCAAAAAGGTTTAGTTGTTCACCCAGGAAATGGAAATCCTGATGGTACTTTAGTAAATGCTATTATGGCAAGATGCAAAGATAGCCTTTCTGGAATTGGTGGAGAAATTAGACCAGGAATAGTTCATAGAATAGATAAAGATACGTCAGGACTTTTAATTGTTGCTAAAAATGATAAATCACACATAAACATTAGTAATCAAATAAAAAATCATGAAGTGAAAAAAACATATATTGCTCTAGTAAGAGGAAATTTAAAAGAAAATGAAGCAACGATAGATATGCCAATTGCTAGAAGCACAAAAGATAGAACTAAAATGGCAGTATCCAAAACAGGAAAAAATGCAGTAACACATATTAAAGTAATAGAAAGATTTAAGAATTATACTTTACTAGAAGTTAACATAGAAACTGGTAGAACTCATCAAATTAGAGTTCATTTATCTCAAATAGGCTATCCAATAGTTGGTGACTATGTTTATTCAAATGGAAAAAATCCATTTGGAGTTCAAGGACAAATGCTTCATAGTATGAAATTAGAATTTGTTCATCCAACTACAGGTAAGAAAATGAATTTAAAAGCAGATTTACCAGAATATTTTGAAAAAGTGTTGGAAACTTTAAGAAAAGAAGAGAAAATTTAGTAAGTACTAAATTTTTATAGTGGAAAAATTTATAGGAGAAAAAATGGAAAAAATTAGACTTCAAAAATTTTTAGCTGAAAACGATGTTGCTTCTAGAAGAAAATGCGAAGAACTTATTATTAATGGTAAAATAAAAGTTAATGGTTTAGTTGCACAAATAGGTGCAAAAATAGACCCAGAAAAAGATAAAGTAGAATATAATGGAAAAATAATAAAAAATAAAAATAAAGAATATACATATATTTTACTAAATAAGCCTATTGGAGTTGTAACAACTGTTGATGACCAATTTAATAGACAAACAGTTATAGATCTAATAAATATAAAAGAAAAACGAATTCTGCCAGTAGGAAGACTAGATATGTATACATCAGGAGCTTTAATTTTAACAGATGATGGCGATTTTATATATAAAGTTACACATCCAAAACATGAAATAAATAAAGTTTATAATGCAACAGTGAAGGGAATTATTTCAAAAGAAGATGTAGAAAAACTTCAAAAAGGTGTTATGATAGACAATTCTTATATAACAAGAGAAGCAAAAGTTAAGATTTTAAAAATAGATGAAGAGAAAAATACTTCTAGACTAGAAATAACAATACATGAAGGAAAAAATAGAGAAGTAAGAAAAATGTGCGAGGCAGTGGAGAAAAAAGTTTTAGCTTTGCATAGAGCAAAAATAGGAAATATTAGTGTAAAGGACTTGAAAATAGGTAATTGGAGATATTTAACTAAAGAAGAAATAGAAAGTATACTAAAGTAATTTTAAAAATAAATATTTTTAAAAAAATTTACAAACGAGGAGAAAAATATGGAATACCAAAGATTTATTCCGGAAGGCTGGAATGAAACGAAAGATGAATTAGATAATAATTTATTAAATAAAGCCTTTTTAAGTGGAGATGTTCTGCAAGGATATGTAAATAATTGTGATTCAAACTATAACCTACATATTGATTTAGGAAATAATATAAAAGGTATAATACCTAGAAATGAATTAGAAGAAATTAATACAGATGAATTTGGATTTTGTAGTCCTAGTATTTGCAGAAACAAAGTAAACAATTTTGTTCAATTTAAAATAAAAGAAATATATAATGATAAAAATGTACTTCTATCTAGAAAAAATGTTCAAAAACAAGCTTTAGAATGGGTAAAAAATGATTTAAAACCGGGAATGGTAGTTAATCGGCATTGTGAGAAATATGAGAAAATTTGGAGCATTTGTTGAAATAGGAGGCGGAATAGTTGGACTTCTTCATATAGAAGATATTTCTGTTTCTAGAATAAAATCTCCAGAAGAACGTTTTTATATTGGACAAAAAATTAATGTTATGATAAAATCAATAGACACAGATAATGATAAAATTGTTTTGTCTTATAAAGAACTTTTGGGAAACTGGGAAGAAAACATTGAAGAATATAATGAAAAAACAATTGTAGAAGGAATAGTAAAAGAAACAGATAAATATAAAAATGGAATTTTTATTGAGCTTAAACCAAATTTAGTGGGTTTAGCTGAATATAAAGAAGGTCTTGAATATGGACAGAAAGTAAATGTCTATATTAAAAAAATTATAAAAGACAGAAAAAAAATTAAACTTTTAATTGTTTAAGGAGGTTATTAGAAAATGGTAGAGGATCAAGAAATTAAAACTACCGTTTCTCCATTCGCTATTAGAGAGGGAGAAATAAAAACATTTGATGGCAAGGATGGATATGTATCTGTTAATCAGATTATCCATAAAATAAACTTAGGCCATATAACAGATGTGCATTTCAAAATACTAGATTTAGTAAATGAATTTGAATTTTTAACATCAAGACAAATTTTTCAAATACTTAAATATAAGGGAGTAGAAATAAAATCACAAGATAAATTAAATACTAAACTAGAGCAATTAATTAAAACAAAAATACTAACAAGATACTATTTTACTTCAGAAGAGGGAAAAGGAATATACAGAGTTTATTGTATGGAAAAAATGGGCAAATATTTGCTTAACTCTAAAGAAGTAGAATGTAAATGGCAACCAACAGATAATACAAAACCAGTTGCTTTAATTAAGAAAAGATTAGCTGGAAATCAAGTTATAATTGCATATATGAGAAAAGCTAAAAACTTTAATAATTATAAAGTAAAAACTGCAATTACAGCTAAAGCAAATGGAAAAACATTTAAAGGACATGGAGAAGTTAAAATAGCAAAATCTGGAAAATCTTTAAGCTTAATATTTGAATGTGTTAGAAGAGAAGAAGAATGGGAAGAAAAAATTGCTGAAAGAATGAGATTATATAAAGATTTCTTAGAAAACTTTGTTCCATTTGATTCTGGATATGAAGCAAAACCACAATTAATTTTAGTTTGTGAAGATGATAAACATATGGTAGAAACATTTAAAGTAATAGTAAAAAATAGTTTGGAAATTGAAAAAACAAAATTATACTTCACAACTGATTTAAAACAAAATTCAGAGTCTTTAGAAAAATCATTAACAGAATTTGTGAAAAATGAAGATACTGGAAAATTTTCTGCACATAATGTTGAATTTAAAATATTAGAATAAATAAAAGAGCAAATAAAAAGGCTCTGTGGTAAATGCCACAGAGCCTTTAAACATTTATTTTGTTTTAATTACTTTGTTTTGGATTGAATGGTGCAATAGGATCTTCATCATCAAAATGATAATTTATATCAGAATTATTTTTTTGAATTGGGTCAATTTCTTCAGATCTATCCAAATCAGAATTTATATTTCTCAAATCAAATGATGGTTTTCTTTTTGATGAAGTATCTGTAACAGAAGAATTACCATTTAAATTAACAAATTTTTCAAAATTATATGTTTTTATTTTTTGTTTTTCTTTATATCTTGATTCCAAGAAATCTATTTTTGCTTGACCTACTAAAGATTTACCTTTCAAGTCTTTAGTTTTGTAAATAATTGTTTTAAATTTTAAAGACTGAACTTTTCCTGCTTTATACCATGGAATCCATTGCCACTTAATTCCTTTATAAGTTGGATCATATTGACCTTGATCTGTTTTATAGTCATGTGTAAACATCCAACGTCTCTTATCTCCAAATTCTTTTTCCCACCATTCATTATCTTCTGGTGTATTGTTACCAAATACTATTTTAGTTGTACAGTTAGCAAGTAATGTTTGCCTAAAATTATAATCATTTTTAATACCAAATTGTGATAAGTTTTGAGAAGATATAATAGTTCCAACTCTATATTTTCTATATAGTGTGAAGATATCTTCTGTAGCCTTACAAACAAAAGGCGGAAATTCATCTATATATAAGAAGTGAGGAATTCTAGTTTTTTCATTTCCTGGTCTAGATAAAACAGATTGTTGCATTAATAATATGAAGAACAATCCAAATGCTTTATGAACACTAGCACCCAAATCTCCACGTCTTGTACAAACTAGAGTAACATCACCATCAGAAAGTGCATGGTCATAATTTAAGTTATTTGATCTATTACATAAAATACTTCTAACTCCTGGATACCTTAACAAGTTTTCAAGTTGTGCGGCAGAAGCTTGTAAATATTTAGCAGTTTCTTCTCTGTTATAAGCTGTTTTATAAAATGTTTTCTTAAAGTATCCTAATTGAATTTTATATTGTTCAGCAAGTTCAGGATATTCTTTTATTTGTTCTGACATTTCTTCTATTTTATCAAAATCATTTAATAATTCAAGCAAGTCTTCTAATGTAGGAATAGAGCCTTCATGAGTTTTTGGATAAAATTCTTTTAATACTAAAACTAAATTTTCAATAGCCTGAGTAACTATGTTTTGCATAAATGCTTCATCATGATTTCCAAAGTTAGGAACTTCTTCAGATGCATACATTCTTTTCAATATTGAAGATATAGCAATAGATGTTTTAATAGGATCTTCATAAGTGAAAGGATTTAATCCTATTGAATTTTCACTGTCGTTAGGATCTATAATGTTATATTTTATACCAAAGTTTTCGGCAACTTCTCTAATGTGTGATATTGATTCATAATCTGGTGCCATATATGTTATACCTAAGTTTTTATAAATTGTATTTTTACCATCATAATTATAAATAAGTTTAGAAAAATATGCTTTGAAAACATTTTCTTTAGTAGGAACAGGCGTAAGCATATTTAAAGTAAAGTTTTCATTTATATAACCATTAGAATAAGGACAGTTTAAAGTTGCTATATGAGTTTTTATTGCAGTATATCCTAATTCTTTTGAAGTTTCTCTAAAGAAATATTTTTTCTCCATATCTCTAGCAATCATTGGTTCAAATACCATAGAAGTTTTTCCTGAACCAGAAACACCAACAATTAAAGTAGATTCGAATCTTCTTGCTTCAGGAGTTTTAATGGTTTTACCAGTTTCTCTATCTTTACATAAGAACATTTCACAAGTATATGGTCCCATACCAATAGACTTATCAGATAAATCTATTCCACCATAGTCCCAAATAGACTCTCTAATATATAGAGTATCGTTAACAACTGTGTATAACCATTTAAATAGCGGATAGAATGAGCAAACTGGAATGTACCAAGCAAAAGATGAAAAAGCTGGTTTTATTAAATCCATAAAAGTAGTAATAATGTATGAATAGTTAGGAACAGAAAATAATAAAAGCCAACCAATATGATTTACCCATTGAATAATCATTGAACATACTACTACATATAGGGTAACAGCATACATATGGAAGAAAGTTTCTTTTGTGTATTTATCTGTTGCAAATTTTGAAGCGGGCGAGAAGTAAAAAGCAAATACTGGGCAAGCAATAGCTAGTGTATATTTTATTGGCCCCCAATATGAAACAGATAAACCAGAAAACATTATAAGCAATACTTCTGCAATTCTATCGATACATATGTATATTGTGATTAATGTTAGTATGTATGTTACGAATGTATTTCTATCTGTTTTTAATAACTTTAAAAATTTATCTACATATTTCATCTTTTCTATCCTTTTTTATTTTTAAAAACTATACATATATATTATCTAACAAAAATGAAAAAAAATCAAGCTTTTTACGTAAAAAATAAGCATTTAAAGGGAAAAAAGACATATTTAATGAATATAAAAAACAAATATTAATAAAATTATTATGAAAGTGAGTGAAAAAAGTGAAAAAAGTCTTCTCTAACTTCATACAAGGTATAATTTCTTTAGTAAGTTCTCAAATTTTAATAAAAATATTTGGAGCTATGTATAGCATATATATGACTAATAAATCTGGCTTTGGAGATGAAGGAAATGCAATATATATGAGTGGATATCAAATATATGCACTGCTTCTTACAATATCATCTATAGGAATTCCAAATGCAATATCTAAAATTATATCAGAAAAAAATTCCACAAAAGATTATAGAAACCTTGAAAGAACTGTAAAAACAGCAATATTCTTGTTTTCAATTATAGGATTTTTGGGATGTATATTTTTGTTTTTTAGTTCTGGATTTATAGCAGAAAAAGTTTTAGAAATTCCTGAAGCTAAATTAAGTTTAATGGTATTATCACCAGCTATTTTTTTTGTTTCTATAACATCAGTAATAAGAGGATTTTGTAATGGTGAAAATAAGATATCAATAACTGCTAAATCTCAATTTATAGAGCAAGTTTTAAAAACGTTTTTCACAATATTATTTGTAGAAATAATATCTAAAACTTCTAATAATACAACAGAAAAAATGGCAGCAATTGCAAACTTTGCAACTACAGTAGCAACATTTTTAAGTTTTATTTATATAGTACATAAGTATTTATCAATAAAGGAAAAAAAGATAAATTTAAATAGAAATTATTATCAAAATGAAAGAATAATAAATATAATAAAGAAAATATTAAAAATATCTATTCCTATGACGGCAACAGCTATTTTGGGAACACTAGGGAAAAATATAGATTCAGTAACTGTTGTAAGAATTCTAAAAAAGTATATTAGTGAAGAAGAGGCAATTATAAAATATGGTATATTAAGCTCCAAAGTAGATATAATAATGGTATTGCCACTTTCTTTCAATATAGCAATAGCAACAGCATTAATTCCAGAAATTTCTAGAAGAAAAGCGCAGAACGATTTAAACGGTATAATTAAAAAAATAAAATTTTCTATATTTATAACAGTTTTGATAGCAATTCCAGCAACTGCAGGAATGCTTGCATATTCTAGTCAAATATTTTATCTGCTATTTCCAAATACACAAAATGGTAGCGAGTTATTGAAGCTTGCTTCTTTAGGAATAACTTTTTCTTTGCTAACTCAAACCATAAACGGAATACTTCAAGGACTAGGGAAGAACAGAATTCCAGTGTATGCTTCGCTTTTAAGTATAATTATAAAAATAATTTGCAACATAACTCTTATACCTATAAATGGTATATATGAAAAAGGAGCAGTACTAGGAAATATTTTGTCTTCAATTACTTCTTTTATAGTTGTATTAGTCACTTTAAAGAATGTTATAAATATAAAAATAGATTTAATTAAGATGATTTTTAAACCTGTGTTATCTAGCATTATAATGATAGTATCTTCGTTAAATTTATATAATTTTTTAATTATTAATAATGTAAATAATAAAATTAGTACAATAATTAGCATATTAATAGCGGTGATTATATATGTTATATGTTGTTTTGTAACAAAAATGTTAAATAAAAATCAATTCCTTGAAACTACTGAAAATACTGCTTTTTAAGAATTTAATTCAAGAAAAAAGTTTAAAAATAAGGAAAAAATAAAAAAAAAGAAGGATTTAAGCATATTTTGGCGAATAGAAATATTGTAGAACAAAATATTCTACATAAAAACTAAAATCTTAGGAGGTAATTTTAAAATGAACAAAGCTGAATTAATCGCAGCAATAGCTGCAAAAACAGGAAACACAAAGAAAGCTGCAGAAGAATCTGTAAACGCTTTTGTTAGCACAGTAACAGAATCTTTAGAAAAAGGTGAAAAAGTTCAATTAGTTGGATTTGGATCTTTTGAAGTAAGAAAAAGAGCAGCTAGAAAAGGAAGAAACCCACAAACTAAAGAAGAAATCAAAATACCTGCATCAAAAGCTCCAGTATTTAAAGCTGGAAAAGCATTAAAAGATTTAGTAAATAAAAAATAGAATTTTATATAAACATATATGAATTCATAGAAA
>CANQYM010000017.1 GCA_947628085.1 uncultured Clostridia bacterium | reverse complement strand
AATCCATAACAATTTCCTTTTGTAAATTTAATTGTAACATCTTCAAAAAGTACTCTTTTTCCAAATCTTAGAGTTACGCCACTTGATAAAAGCATTTGTTTAACCTCCTAACTTTTTTAACCATATCATTATACAGTATTTTATTTGATATTTCAAATTTTTTATATTAATTTTGTTTTAATCTCATATATTTTTCGACAGTATTCTACATAATATAACATTTTGATTAAGTTTTGTTTAAACTTATTGTTTTTTTTCCTATTTATTATAAAATAAAGTTAAATTTAGTAGTGGAGTGATGGTTATGAGTGATATTAATTTAGAAAATCAAAATAATAACATTCACGATGAAGCAGTTTTAAAAGACTACGAAGTAGTCAAAAAATTAAGTTTCTGGGCTAGTATTATATATAAAATAAAAAATGGTAAAGCTCAAAAATTTCTTCCTTCTGCTGATTTAAAACCTCAAAAAACTTATAAAAGCATTTCATATATGTGGAATATGGGAAATTTGAGAACTTCTCTATTTAATACTTTAGATTCAATAAGAAACTTTTTTATTAATCCATTTACCAAAAACACTGTAAATCCTTTAGAAGCTCAAATTATTGGTAAAAGTGATAGTACAGCAATAATAAATGAACCTAATTTAAATTTTATAATACCTAAACCTATAAATTTAAATAAAACAAATAACTAATTTAAAATAACTAAAAAAGTCTATATAAAATAGAGATTTGAGTTTTATTCAAATCTCTATTTTTTATCTTTCTTCACTTTGTCTACTACTTAAATATTCTTCTAATTGACTTAATTGTATTTTAAAAACATTTTTTGGATCTATATGATATTTTGCTTTATAATAACTTGGTAGTTTATATATTCCCTCTAATTGTGAAGATAAAACAACATCTATTCCAGAAGTATTTCCCTCTAAAAAAGAAATAAATTCAATAGGTTGTCCATTAATCAATTTACTTCGTTTTAAACAATTACTTAAATACGCTAAATATCCTTTAGTAATATGTTTATCTTTTTTATCTGAAAATTTATATCTCAAATAATCTGTATCTATTACATCTGAAGTCATTCCTTCTTTTCTTAAAACCATTTTTATTTTTTCTTTGTTTTCATCTGACATAATAGATAAATCTACTATTTGACCTGATTCATCCACTCTAAAAGAACTATATCCTCCAAATGCACCTTCCATAATTCTTGAAAGGCCTTTCTGATTTGCTAATTTTCTTAATTCATTAAATCTATTTAGAGTAACTTCTTTATTTGCATTTGTTACTAAAAATAAACTTGCTCTAGTATTATTTTGTTTTTCTAATTCTTTTATTTCCTCAAAAAAACTAGAAATTAATTTAATGTTTTTGTTTTTATTTTTAGAAGTTTCGTCTCTTTCAAACCAAGAAAATATTATTGGTATAATCTTTTCTTTTACTAAAGGAGTATTATTTATTCGAGTAATTTGTTCATCTAATTCTCCAGTAGCATCTTTATCTATAACAGTTACTTTTTCTTTCTTTTTCTCTTCTTTTACCGACTGCTTTCCTCTTTTTCCGTTTTGTTTCTTAGTATTTTTTGATTTTTCTCTCTTTTGAGCTTTTTCCTTCTCTTTTTCAATTTTATCTGCTTGCTTTTTTAACTCTAGCATTCTTTTATATTTTTCTTGTAATTTTTTCAAATCTGAATATTCACTATTTAAATAAGAAGTTTCAAGTTCTCCATCAGCAATTTCTGAAATTAATTCCAAAATATCTTTTAATTTCATTCCTAAAGTTTCTTTAATTAATTCTAGACATTCAGAAATATCTTTTAATTCATCTATTTCAAAATATCTTCTAACTTCTTCAAATTTTCTTATTATTCCTCTGTTTTTGGTTTTAATAAAATCTTCTAAACTAATATTCTTCTTTTTTCTAGAATTTTTATATTCTAATAACGTAGAAATTATTTTTGGATATTCTTTTAAAACATATAGTTCACTTTTTGCCACATCACTTTCAATACATTCATACATTAGTTTGAAAAATTGAACTTTATTAATAGTTTCCTCGCTTAAAATATCTTCTCCTAAGCGATCTCTTATATCTGCAACCTTTTGAATTTCTAAGTATTCAAGATATTTTCTATTTAATTTTAGTATTGTCTTAAATTTTTGATTTATTGTTAATTTTTTAAAGTTTTCTTCATTTGGCATTTCTGGATTAATTTCCATATATTTCCAAGATTTCGTAAATTGTATAGATTCAAGTAACATAGAATAGTAGTAATTTAATTGATAATCACAATCTAATTCAAAAGATTTAAATTTATTTGCTGTTTCTTGCACTGCTTCTATGTTATACATATCTAAAATAAAAACTTGTCTTTTTCCAATTGTTTCAGGTGTTCTGTCTTTTGGACGTCCAACTAAAGGCTTAGCCATTTCTAATTTTTCTTTAAATTTAGAAGTGTCTAAACTGTTTTCTTTATATGAAGTTATAATTTCCCTATACTCCATAGCATTTAGTCTTTCTTAAAATATAATATATTTATTATACTATAATATTTGTAATCCCGCAAATTTTGCCATTAATCTTTTATGTCCAACTTTATCAAAATTTATATCTACTTTTAAATCTTCTCCTTCTTTTTCTACGGAATTGATTATTCCTTCTCCAAACTTTTTATGTAATACCCTAACCCCTGCTTTATATGCTGTTAAATCTATATCTTCTGATTTGTTTTTGTTTAAACTATTTAAAAAGCTTTCTGCACTTCTAAACTGATATGTTGTTTTTGTTCCTGCTGAAGATGCTGCTACAGTATCTTTATATTTAGAAACGGAACTATTTGTATAATCGGAATAAGATGGTCTTCTTCTTTCTCCATAGCTCCATTCAAAATCTGTGTCATAACTACTTTGATTTTTATCTTCTATATCTTCATAACCTTCTAGCATATTTGCAGGAATTTCTTTTACAAATCTTGAAACTGGATTACAGCTAGTTGAACCAAATATTGTTCTTTGTCTACTACAAGTTAAAAATAAGTTTTCTTTTGCCCTTGTAATTCCAACATAACAAAGTCTTCTTTCTTCTTCAAGTTCTTTTTGTTCACCTATTGATTTATATCCAGGGAAAATGCCTTCTTCCATTCCTACTAAAAATACAACTGGAAATTCTAGTCCTTTTGCACTATGAAGAGTCATAAGTGTAACTGAATTTTCTGTATCTTCCATGCCATCTAAATCTGAGCTTAAAGTAATTCCTTCTAAGAATTCGCTAAGTGAATTATCCGCAGACTCTTCTTCAAATTCTATTGCTACTGTTAAAAATTCATCTAAGTTTTGCATTCTTGTTTCTGCTTCAACAGTGTTTTCAAGTTCTAGAGCCTTTGTATATCCTGTTTTATTTAAAGTTTCTTTTATTAATTCTGATATTTTAATAGAATCTTTCTTTTCTCTTAATTCTTCTATTACATTTATAAATTCTCTAGTATTTGCAAAAATTCTATTTAGCCCAAATTCATCTGCTCTTTTAATTATTTCATACATAGATATGCCATTAGTTGCAGAAAGTTCTTCAATATTATCTAAACTAGTTTTTCCAACACCTCTTTTTGGTTCGTTTATGATTCTTGTTAAACTTAAGTTATCTGATATGTTTTGAATTAATCTTAAATAAGCTATGATGTCTTTAATTTCTTTTCTTTCATAGAATTTTAGTCCGCCAACAATTTTATATGGTATGTCTTCTCTTCTTAAAATATCTTCTATGCTACGAGATTGAGAGTTCATTCTATAAAGAACAGCAAAATCTGAATATTTATAGTATTCTTCTCTTTTTAATGAATTAATTTGCTGTACAATATAGTTTGCCTCATCATATTCATTGTCTCCCCTAAAAATTTTAGGTTTATTTCCTAAATCGTTATCTGTCCATAACTTTTTTTCATATTTTGTTTCATTATTTTTTATTACTTCATTTGCAATGTTTAAAATGTTTTGAGTACATCTATAATTTTGTTCTAGTTTTATTATTTTAGTTCCTGGAAAATCTTTTTCAAAATTTAAAATGTTTGTTATGTCTGCTCCTCGAAAGCTATAAATTCCTTGGTCATTATCTCCAACAACAGTAATATTTCCATATTTAGAAGCTATTAAAGAAATTAATGTGAATTGTGCTTTATTTGTATCTTGATATTCATCTACTAAAACATATTTAAATTTTCCAGAATAATATTCTAATAAGTCTGGATTATCCATTAAAATTTTAATAGTAAAATTAATTATATCATCAAAATCTATTGCATTATTTTCTTTTAGTTTCCTTTGATAAATTTCATATATGTCTGCAATTTTTTCTCTTCTAAAATCGCCTTTAACTTTTGCCCTATATTTATCTGGCTCTAACATATCATTTTTAGCATTACTAATTTCATATTGAATAGATTTATCTGAATAAAGTTTATCATCTAAATTTTGTGATTTAATTATTTGTTTTATTAATGTTTTTTGGTCTGTTGTGTCAAATATTATAAAAGATGAATTAAAACCTATTCTATCAATTTGTTTTCTTAAAATTCGAACACAAATTGCGTGAAATGTTCCAATCCACATATCTTTCGCAACATCTCCAACTAAATTTTCAACTCTAGTTTTCATTTCATTTGCTGCTTTATTTGTAAAAGTTATTGCTAAAATATCCCATGGTTTTACGTTTTTTTCTCCAATTAAATAAGCAATTTTATGTGTTAATACTTTAGTTTTACCACTTCCAGCACCAGCAATAACTAAGCATGGTCCTTCTGTATTTATAACTGCTTCATATTGTTTATCATTTAAGCCTTCTAATATATTCATTCATTTCTCCTATTTTTACCAAACTTGTGTTTGCATTATATTATTTTTTAAAACAACTGTCAATATTATACATTAATTTATTTTTAAAATCATTATTTTTATATAAAAAACTCAAAACAATTAACGCACTAGCTTTATTTTATTAAAGTTTAGTGCTAAATGCTTTGAGTTTTATTTTTACATATTAAATTAAAAAAATTTATTTATTTAATTCTTTTACAAGTTCTTCTACATCTATTCCGTGAACTGAGCAAGCCTCTTCTAAAGTTTCAGCTTGTGATGCAGGGCATCCTAAGCAGTGCATTCCAGCATCTAATAATATATCTGCTTTTTCTGGTGCCATTTCTAATAATTCACCTATTTTTGTATTTTTATCTATCATTTTATTTTCCTCCCTAATTAGTATTATCTATTTTTTAATTTTTATTGTGGTGATAAATATTTTAACACATTTTTTTAAAAAAGTATAGACAAACTTAAAAAAATGTTGTATTATAGTGCAAATTTTAAAAAGAGGTGATTTAAATGGAAATACTTTTTAACCTCTTTTTCATAAGTTTTGGTATCAATATTTTTATAATCATTTATTCAATGTACTCTTTAGTAGAAATCTTTTTACTTCAAAGTTTGCAAGGCTCAAAATTAAAAATCAAGAAAAATCAATTGTTTTAAGGTTTTTTATTGAAAAAGTTTTTTTATAAAATATTATTTTTTATAATTTCTTTTCCTATTGCTTTGCTTCTAATTTATTTAATATTCAAACCAATTTTTAATGCGGAACATTTATTATTTCCTTTTGCTATTCATCCATTTGATATAGTTTCAGTTTACCCAAAAACTTGGCTTTTATTAAAAAAAGGTTATTTTATAAGTTTTTTTATATCATATTTTATTATTTACAATAAATTTTTTAATTCTATAAATTTTAATTTTTCATTTAAATTAAAAAATAAAATTCACATAGAAAATTCTAATAACGATTTATCTGTTTTTATTGGCTTAAATGAAAATACCCCTGTTTATATAAATGAAAAAGGCTTATATCAAAACATTTTAATAACTGGAACTATTGGAACTGGAAAAACATCTTCTGCAATGTATCCTTTTACTCGGCCAGTTAATTGATTATCAAGCTGATAATTTGAATGAAAAATTAGCTATGCTTATTTTAGATGTAAAAGGAAATTATTTTAAGCAAGTTTTAGAATATGCAAATAAAAGTAACAGATTACAAGACATTATAGTAATAGATTTATCTGGAAATTTTAAATATAATCCATTAGATAAGCCTAACTTAAAGCCTATTGTTCTTGCTAATAGATTGAAAACAATTTTAACTTTGTTCAGTCCCAATAATTCTGAATCATATTGGCTCGATAAAGTAGAACAAATTTTAGCAGAATGTATTAAGTTTTGTAGATTATATAATAATGGTTATGTTTCTTTTTCCGAAATTCATAAACTTGTAATGTTTTCTGATTATTATTCTGAAAAACTTTGTGTATTAAAAGAATTATTTAAAAATGGAAAGCTTTCTGATTCAGATGTTTACAATCTTTTATCTTGTATAGACTTTTTCGAAAAAGAATTTTTTTCACTAGATGCTAGAACTTTATCTATTTTAAAATCTGAAATAAGTAGAATTACTAATATTTTTATTTCTGACTATAATGTTTTAAAAACATTTTGCCCTGCAAAAGAAGAAATAAATTTTTATGGATTTAAAGAAGTTTTAGATAAAGGAAAAATTGTTGTTTTAAATATGAATATTGCAGAATACAAAAATCTTTCTAAAATAATTGCAACTTATTTAAAATTAGATTTTCAAACAGAAGTTATGGCAAGACTTGGAAACAATTCAAAAATAAGAAAAAGTGCTTTTATAAGCGATGAATTTCATGAATATGTTACAACAACAGATAGTGACTTTTTTTCTGGTTGCAGAGAAGCAAAATGTATAAATATTGTTGCAACACAAAGTTATTCTTCTATAAAAAACGCATTAAAAGATGAAGCCTCTACTCAAGTTATTCTTCAAAGTTTAATAAATAAACTTTGGTTTAGAACAGATGATATTTTTACAATTGAAGAAGCTCAAAAGCAAATTGGAAAAGAAGATAAAGAAAAGATTTCTACTACTATTTCTGAAAATGCGAAAGAAACAAAATTTAATTTAATAACAAACACTCTTATGTCTAGAGATTCAAATTTATCAGAAAGTTATAATAAATACACTCAAAATGATTATATTTATGATAGCAATTATTTTTCTCAAAGCCTAGAAACTTTTAACTGTTTAGGTTTTATTTCTGACGGTTTGAGAATTTTGAAACCACAAAAATTACAAATGATACCATATTATGAAAGAGAAAAATTTATGAAAGGATTGGAAAAATATGACAAATAAAAAAATATCTATTATTTACACATTTATGCTTTCTTTTTTATTTATTTGTACTTTTAGCACAAACGTTTCTGCAGCAGATCCAAAATTAGTTACTACTTTAGACTCTGCTTTTGAAAAAATAGAAAGTTATATTGTAAAAATTTCAACACCAGCAGCTGCTGTTGCAGTTGGAACAGGAGTACTTATGAAAAAATTTAGTTTTGGAGATGAAGAAAAAATTCGTACAGCAAACAAACTTATTAGAGGCAGTCTTTTCTCGTATGGTTTTATACTCTGCATAGATTTAGTGCTTTCTTTATTTCAAACATTATTAACTTAAAAAAGAAATGGAAAAATTATGGAACAACAAACTATTAATTTAACAGATATAATTTTTAATTCTTTAAATGAATTATTTTCTAAATTGTTCTCTTCTATTGATAATACAATTTATACCGTTTTAGATGACATCATATTTATAAAACCAAATATTTTAAGTAATTCAAAATTCGAGCAAATAATTGGAACATCTAGTTCAAATGGAATTTTATTAATTGCAAATAGTTTAATTTTAGGTTTTATAATTTATTATTCAATTAATTATTTAATTTCACATTTAACTTATTCCAAAATAGATTCTCCAAAGCAATTTGTTTTTAAAGCTATTATTTTTATTGCTATTATGAATTCTTCTCTTTGGATTTGCGAGCAAATAATTAATATAATTTATTTAATAAGTAATAGTATTTCAAAACTTGGAGAAAATCTTTTTAGTGTGAGTATTAATTTTTCAAATTTTATTGAAAATATTAATAAAACAATATATATGCAAAACAATGAATTTAATATATTTTCCTTTGATGGAATTATAAAATCTTTTACAAGTTTTGGACTAATCAATTTAATTTTTACATATTCTCTTAGATATATTATGATTCAAATTTTTGTACTTCTTAGTCCTTTTGCTTTCTTAAGTTTAATAACAAATTCTTCTGAATGGTTCTTCAAAATATGGCTTAAAACCTTTATTTCACTGTTATTAGTTCAAATTTTAATTTTACTTATTCTACTACTTTCTTTTACAATAAATATAAATTCAAATGAAACAATTTCTAAGCTTTTATTTATTGGGATTATTTTCGCTTTAACTAGATCTAATGCATTTATGAAAGAATTGTTTGGAGGAATTTCTACAACTGTTCAAGCTAATATATCAAGTTTTACTAATAATTAATTTTTATTTTTCTAAAATTTTATTTCTCATATCTATTTTATAAAAATTATATCTCTCTCAAATCAATATAAATAATATTAATTAGTGACTTGGTGTCGCAATCTTCTTTTTTTAAAATTAAATAAAAAGGAAGATTGCTCCAATCGCCCTTCGCTTACGCTTCGGTTGGTCGCTTACGCGTCACTTATTAATATTATTTATATAGATTTTGAGAGAGTAAATATTAAAATAATTAGAATAATTAAAATATATTAAATTTTTCAAAGGAGCTCATATGCATTTCATTTTTCCAAAAAACTATAATTTTAAGCCTAAATTATTAGGCTTTATCGAATATTCAACAGCAATTTTAGATGTAATAATTGGCGTAATTTTATATTTTTTAGTAAATTTATTTTTTAATAGCATAAATTTAAAAATTTATGTTTTTATTTCCCTTTTCTTCCCTATTTTGCTTATAAGTATTTTAGGTATAAATAAAGAAAGTATTATTTCAGTTTTTATTTATATTTTCAAATTTTTTAAAAATCAAAATGTTTATCTTTATAATAAGCAAAATGAAATAAATTTAAATAACAAGTGATTCTTTGAAAGTTTTCCCGCATTTTTATATAAATTTTATTATATTTTTTTATTGTATTTAGCAATATAAAATGATATAATCCTTTTACATTGTACTAATGAGAATATATTAAAATTTATTATAAAGGGGCGCTTTAAAATGAAATTATCACTTAACGAAAAATCACTTATATTTTCTAGTACAGACATACCAGATATATTTTTTACCGAATATTTACCAGAAGCAAATGGTAACTATATTAAGGTATATTTCTATATGTTATTTTTGTCAAAATATAATAAAGAAATTAAAGTTAATGATATTTCAAAAACCTTGTCTTTAGATTTTCCAACAGTTAAAGATGCTATTAAATATTGGGAAGATAAAGGTGTTCTTGTAAAGAAAACCGATGGCTATTCTCTAGCCGATATTCAAGAATTAGAATTTTCAAAATTATATAGTCCTAAAGTAACATCTTCTCCAGAAGATGCTATTAAGAATTCCCAAAATCAATATAGAGCAAAAGCTGTTGAAAATATAAATGCACAATTCTTCCAAGGAGTAATGTCTCCTTCTTGGTATAATGATATCGATTTATGGTTTAGTAAATATGGATTTGATGAACAAGTTATGCTTGCTCTATTTAGTTATGCCTATGATAAAAGAGCCCTACATAGAAACTATATTCAAGCAACTGCAGATGCATGGAGCAAAAACAATATAAAAACATTTAATGATTTAGAGGCCTATTTTGAAAAACAAGAAAAAAGAAATGTTATAAATAATGAAATTTCTAAAAAGTTAAAACTTTATAGAAAACTTACAACTTATGAAGAAGAAGACATTGTTAAATGGACTGAAAATTATGGATATAATATGGATATTATTGAAATTGCTCTTAAAAAAGCTTCTTCTAATAATAAAGTTAGATTTGATTATATAGATGCTCTTTTAACAGATTGGCATAAAAAAGAGTTTTCTACAGCAGATGAAATAAACACATATTTAAATTCTTTAAAAGATAAAGATAAAAAAACAAAACAAATTGAAAAAGTAGCTTATGAATATACTCAAAGCACTTTCGATAATTTGAATTCACTATATGATAATTAAAAATATAAATAAAAAAGGTATTAAAAATGGAAAATTCTTTTCTAAATCAAATATTACATGAATATGAAAATAAAAGAAATAAAGCTATTTTAGAAGCAGAAAAAAGAAAAAAAGAATTAATGGAAGTGAATCCTAGACTTCTAGAAATAGAAAATGAATTATCTTCAAATTCTATTAAAATTTCAAAAGCTATTCTTTTATCTAATCAAAAAGAGCAAGAAAAATTGCTTGCTTCTTTAAAGAAACAAAATTCTGCTCTTATAAAAGAAAAAAATGAATTTATAAAAAAATTATCTAAAGAAAACAATTATCTTTATCCACATTTTGAGTGCAAATTGTGTAAAGATACAGGTTATGTTTCTAAAGATAATACTCTTACTATGTGTTCATGTTTAAAACAAAGAATTTTTGACCTTGCCTACAATAAATCTAATATGGGAAATCTAGAGCGTGAGAATTTTTCTAATTTTAATATAAAAGTTTTCTCAGATAAACCAGATAAAGAAAAATATAAATCAGATATTTCTCCTAGAGAAAATATGCAAGTAATAAAAGAAAAAGTTGAAAACTTTATAAAAAATTTTGATAATCCAGATGAAAAAAATTTAATTTTCACTGGAAATACTGGTGTTGGTAAAACTTTTTTAAGCAGTTGTATTGCAAATGAAGTTTTGAAATTAGGAAAAACTGTACTTTATCAAACAGCACCCGTTATGTTTGATGAAATAAATGAATCAAAATTTGGAAAAGAAAATTCTAAATTTGACTTATATGAAAATATTTTAAATGTAGATTTACTTATTATAGATGATTTAGGAACAGAAAAAATTACAGATTCAAAAATTACAGAATTATTTACTATAATAAATACTCGTCTTTTAAATCAAAATCATAAAATTACCAAAACTATTATTTCTACTAATTTAAATGTAGATGAAATTTTTAAAACATACACAACTCGAATTGGTTCTCGTTTAGCGGGAAGTTATAGATTTCTTCGTTTCTTTGGAGATGATTTACGCTTTAAAAAAGCAAAAAAAGAATTATAAATTACATAAAAAAAGAATATTGAAGGTTTTCAATATTCTTTTTTATTGCTTTTCTAATATTTTTAGTTTATTTGAAATAGAAATTATTTTTTATCCATTACTTCTCTTTCTACTTTTTTCATATTTTTTCTCATTTGCATTTTTAAGTTTAATTTATTTAAATTATAATTTTCAAATAAAATTTTATAAAATTCTTCTAGTTTTTCACTTGATATATTTTCTATTTTAGGCTGAACATATTCTAAAAATTCAATCCATTCCATGCATATTTTCTTGTTTTTACTATATATATTGTTATTTCCGTTAAGCCATTCTTTTACTTTTATTTCTTTAAATTCTTCTAATTTACACTGTTCTGAATTATAGAAATAATCTCTTTTTAAATTTTCTGGAACAAGCGGAAACATTACGCATTGCATAGGTTTTACAGCGTGGATTTTACATTTTTTATTTTTTTCATCATATAAAATACATTGTTTTAAGTTGCCTACAGTTTTAAGCACAATCTCCAATTTATTATTTTCTAATCTATCTGTATATTTATTTAAAAAATCATTTATACTTAACCCTAAAAATTTACTTATTTTGCATACATTAAGAGGAGTTAATCTTATATCTCCTCTATATATACAACATTTATCACACATTTTGCAACCTAATTTTTCTTTAGAATTTAATGTTAATATATCCAACTTTAAATTTTTGCTCCTTTATAATTTATTTAATTATATTAAATAAATTATAAAAAATAAAGATATAAAATTTCAAAATAGAAGTACTTAATATATATAAATAATTTTATAAGTGACGCGTAAGCGACCAACCGAAGCGTTAGCGAAGGGCGATTGGAGCAATCTTCCTTTTGTTTATTTTAAAAAAAGGAGATTGCGACACCAAGTCACTAATAAAATTATTTATATATTAAGTGCTTCTATAGAAAAATTTAATAATTAAAATTAATAATTATTTTTATTCAAAAATGAATTACTAATATTAAAAAAAGTTATTTATGAATAATTTTTAATTAGGCAAAAAAATCTGAATTGAAGTAAATTCTTCAATTCAGATTTCTAAATGAAATATTTTAAATTACATAGTCTGAATCTTCTTCAACTATTTTTTCAATACTTACAACTTTTCCTTCATTAGTTCTCATTAATGTAACACCTTGTGTTGATCTTCCTAGAACACTAATTTCTCCTGAGTTTAATCTTATAATTGTTCCTGTATCTGTTATTAATATAACATCTTCTTTTCCACTAACAATTTTAATTCCAACAAGTTCACCAGTTTTTGGTGTAATCTTATATGTTATAACTCCTCTTCCGCCTCTATTTTGAACTCTATATTCTTCAAGCTCAGTTCTCTTTCCAAATCCGTTCTCTGTAATTGCAAGTAATGTTGCTTGGCTTCCTGCTATAATTGGTTCCATACCAACAACATAGTCATCATCATCTAATCTCATTCCGATTACGCCTTGGGCTGTTCTTCCAACTGGTCTAACATCTTTTTCATCAAATGTTATACTCATACCTTTTCTTGTAACTAAAACAACATTATCTTGTCCATCTGTCATTCTAACATCTATAAGTTCATCGTCTTCTCTTAAAGTTATTCCCATTAATCCTGTTCTTCTGTTAGAATCATATTCTTGTAATGGTGTTTTCTTTATTAATCCAGATTTTGTTCCCATTAATAAATATTTGCCTTCTGCAAAATTTTGTATAGGAATAATTGCAGAAATTTTTTCTCCAGCTTCTAGATTTAATAAGTTTACTATAGCTGTTCCTTTTGCGGTTCTGCCGGCTTCTGGAATTTCAAATCCTCTTAATCTATACATTTTTCCTTTATTACTAAAGAATAATATTGTATCATGCGTAGATGCTGAAAAGATTTCTTTAACAAAATCATCTTCTCTTGTTGCAATTCCTGTAATACCTTTTCCGCCTCTTCTTTGACTCTTATAAGTATCTATTGGCATTCTCTTTATATATCCAAAGTGTGTTAAAGCAATTACTGTTTGTTCTTCTTTTACTAAGTCTTCTTCTTCAAATTCACCTTCTGCCGCAGAGATTTTTGTTAATCTTTCATCTCCAAATTTATCTCTAATTTCAATAAGTTCTGTTTTTATAATTTCAAAAACTAGAGTTTCGCTAGATAAAACTTCTTTATAATATGCTATTAATTTCATTAATTCTGCATATTCTTCTTCTAGTTTTTCTCTTTGCAAACCAGATAATCTCTTAAGTTGCATATCAAGAATTGCTTGTGCTTGTATATCTGTAAGTTTAAATCTTTCCATTAATCTTTCTTTTGCATCATCATAAGATTCACGAATTATTTTAACTACTTCATCAATATTATCAATAGCAATTATTAAACCTTCTAATATGTGAGCTCTGGCTTCTGCCTTATCTAAATCGAATTTTGTTCTTCTTAAAACTACTTCTCTTCTATGTTTAATATATTCTTCTAAGCATTCTTTTAATGTTAATATTTTAGGTTCTCCATTAACTAGTGCAAGCATTATAACACCAAAAGTATCTTGCATTTGTGTATGCTTAAATAATTGATTTAGTATTACTTGAGGTCTAGCATCTCTTTTTAGTTCAATAACTATTCTTACTCTTTCATTTCTGTCTGATTCATCTCTAACTTCTGAAACACCTTCTATTTTCTTCTCTTTTATTAGTTCATCTATTTTTATTATTAAGTTTGCTTTATTTACTTGATATGGAAGTGATGAAACAATAATTCTTTGTCTTCCACCAGACATTTCTTCTATTTCTGTTTCAGCTCTTACAGTTATTTTTCCTTTACCTGTTGTATAAGCCTCTTTTATTCCTTCTTTTCCAAGAATCATTGCTCCTGTTGGAAAATCTGGACCTTTAATTATTTGCATTAATTCTTCATTTGTAACATTGTCATCTTCAATAACCTTTATTGCACCATTAATAACTTCTGTTAAATTGTGTGGAGGTATATTGGTTGCCATACCTACGGCAATTCCAGAAGAACCATTTATTAGTAGTGCTGGTATTTTAGATGGAAGTACTGTTGGTTCTTGAAGTCTGTCATCATAGTTTGGCATAAAATCTACTGTATTTTTTTCAATATCTACTAACATTTGCTCTGCTATTTTTGACATCCTAGATTCTGTGTACCTCATTGCAGCAGCTCCATCACCATCTATTGAACCAAAGTTACCATGTCCATCAATTAGCATATATCTCATTGAAAAATCTTGAGCAAGTCTAACCATAGCATCATAAACAGAAGAATCTCCATGAGGATGGTATCTACCTAAAACAGATCCAACTGTATTTGCACACTTTCTATAAGGTTTATCTGATGTAATTCCATCTTCGTGCATAGAATAAAGAATTCTTCTATGAACAGGTTTTAAACCATCTCTAACATCTGGTAAAGCACGTGAAACTATAACACTCATTGCATAATCAATATATGCTGTTTTCATTTCAGCTTCAATGTTTCTTTCGATTATTTTTCCATCTTGCCTTTCCATTTATTTCCCTCTTTTCTTATATTACTTTTCTATTGCATTATATAATAAATATGTAGGAAAAATCAAGAAAAAACAGGCAAAATTTCTTTAATTTTGCCCGTAAAAATTAAAATTTTATCATATTTTTATTTACTTAAATCTTGGCTTTTATTTTTTAAATATTCATCAGTATCTTTTATTAAAAGATATCCGTCTGCTAATACTGAATGTACGAATTTTTGATACTCTTCTATTTTTTCTTCTGTAGAAAAATCAAAGGTTAGTTGATTTACTTTTACATCATAACATTGTCTTAATGTTGCTTCTATAATTTCCATTGGTGTCATATCTTTTTTGTTAGGGAAAAAGTCTTTTTTACATCTAAGAAGAAATCTTTTAAGTCTTTCGTTTGTCGCTCCTTCTCTAGTTTTTTCTTCGAAAATTTCTGCCTTATCTTTAAAATATTCATTTCCCGTTTCTCTATTTTGATATTCATTTGTTTTCATCATTACGGAATTTAATTCTTCTAAGGCTTTTTCGTTCCCCTCTATTCTCCAACTTCTTAAACTTCTTCCTTTGGTTCTTTCTGTTAATGTTTCACTCATTTCTGACATTAGACCTTGATATAAGGAACTCTCTAAACATCCTGAGGCTCTATATAATAATTTAGTTTTTTCTCTAGAAAGTCCTAAATACCTAGCTAAACTTTCTTCTTCCATATTTGTGTTTAATGACTCTTCTAACATTAATCCTGTTCTAGAAATTTCTCTTCTCTCATATTTTCCATTTTCAAGAGGTGTTATTTGATATTTTATTTTACAAGTTCCTGTTCGTTCTGTAAGTATTCCATTATCATCTAACTCATATCCGTTTTTTTCTGAAACCCATGCATGCCCTAATTCATGTATTAAATGAGAAACATTTATTTTGGTTCCTAATAAATCTATTGCTCTTCTATTTTTTTCGTTTTTCTCACTTAATTCTCTTATAAAAAGATATTGCCTAACACCTTTTATTTTTAAATCATCATCTAATTCCGCTTCTCTAACAAAACTTCCTGCCGGTTCTGTTTTTCCGTATTCACCAATGTCTGTTTCTGCATCTATTATATGTGGATTAATCTCTCCAAAATGCTTTTTGCTTAATTCTGAACGTGTTATTGTAGATTCAGCAGGAATAATTTCTATTGGTGTTTTTCTTAGCATACTATAAAAAAGAGTTCTTTCTTCATATGTAGCTCCTTCTAACATAGCTGGCATTACTTTTGATAAAACACTTTTTAATTCTTCTGAATATCCATATTTTTCGCATACGTCTTCTAAAACTTTTCTATTTTCATCATTAACATTATACTCTATATCCATATAAAAATTCCTTTTATAAAATTATTATACTTTTATTATACTTACACATTGTATTTATTTCAAGATTTATTCATAAAAGTTTATCCTATAAAACTGATAGCGTTATTAATATATGTTTTTAAATGATGCGCAGCGACCAACCAAAGCATAAGCGAAGGGCGATTGGAGCAATTTTGTTTCTAATTTTATTTATTTGCTTTATTTTAAGAAAATTGCGACAGCAAAACATTAAAAAACATATATTAATAATGGTATCAGTTTATAGATAAGAAAATAAATTTTATTTTCAAAAAATGAAATTTTTGAAAGCAAAAATTTTTCGAAGAAAAATTTTATGCTAATTTTTCCGCAAGCATTTCCTCTTCTTTAGTTAAATCAAAACTATTACCATTACTCTTAATTAAATTATGCAAATTTTCTATCGTTCTTGCTTTATTAATTATATTTTCTATTGGAACTATTTTTTCTAAATTATTTTTAATGTTCTTATATGCTTTGTCCATCGCAGTTATATCTTGAGAAGCGTATCCAATATTCCAATTATTACAGTACTTTTCAACTTTTTCAACAGCTTTTATTTGATTAGTTAAAGTTTCTTCAATTTTTTCTTCTACAGATTTAATTATTGAATTTTTACCATTTTTTATAAGAGAACTTATATTTTTATCTATTACATTCTTTTCTTTTGCAAAATCTATTGTATAGTCTAATAAATCGGATACTTTATCAAGTATTCCACCATTTTTTACTGCTAATTGTATTTGTGATACATTTTCAAAATTTCCTGTTATAATTCCTATTGCACTTTTTCCAGTGTTTATAGCAGAATCTATTACTTCTTTTATTCCTTCAGAAAATCCGTTTTCTAATATTGCATTTTTCACATCTATTACTTGGTCTTCTATCAAATCTGGAAGAACAGCTTTTAATCCTATATCTATTGCTGAATTTATTGCTTTTCCAATATCAGATTCAATAAAATTTTCTTGTAAATTTTTTAATTTATCTCCTAAACTATTTTTCATTTCTATATTATTTTCTATTTCTAAACCTACCATAATTCCTCCTTTTATAATTTTTCATAGATTTTTTTATATTCATCTTTACAATTTATATTATTAAAATTTTTATTTATAAATAACGTATATTTTTCGTCATATTCTATATTTCCTATTATTTCAAAATTAGAAAAAATTTCTTTTAATATAAAATCTGGAATTTTATATTTGTTTGCTTTATTAAATACTATTTTTATTTTATTAGAATCAATTCCATAATCCTCTAAATAAATTTCTAAAAAGTTTTTAGCTTTTTTTATTTCTAATAAATTTGATTCTAATAAAAAAATAATTTTATTTGCCTTTAAAAGTACGCTTTTTTCTAATTCTTCATTTAATTCATTTGAAAAATCTATTATTATATAATCAAATTTATTTTTTAATTCTTCTAAAAACATATTTATTTTATATATTTCAAAGCTATTTAAAATTTCTTTTGCTTCATTTAAAATATATAAGTTTTTATTAAAAATACTTATATTTTCTTCTGTATTTTTCTTTGTTTTTACGCCTAATATTGTATTAATTGATTTATTTTTTAAATCAAAATCTATTAATAAAACTTTCTTGCTTTGCTTTTCTATATATTTCGATAAAAGAATTGATACTATTGTCTTTCCAGCACCAGAATTTCCAGAAACTACTATTATTTTTGAACTTTTATTTTCTTCTCTATTTTCAAAATTTCGCTCATTTTCTTTTTCATCTTTTTTAGAATTTTGTTTGTTTTTTTCTTCATTTTCAATTTTATTCTTTAAAAAATCGCTTTTTAAATTAATTCCTTTTTTCTTAGAATTATTTAAAATTATTTCTTTAAAATTCTTAATTTCATCTTGTATTTTTTGAGGATTATTCTCATTTGAATTAATTACATTAAAAAAATTTCTATATCCCTCTTCATTTAAATAAAATATTTTATAAATATTTTTGCTATTTAAGTAGTTTTCAATATTTTCATCTTTTTCTTTTAGAAAAACTATTATTTCTAGTTCTTCTTTTTCTTTAATTATTTTTTCAATTAATTCTTCAAATTTATATTCAAAAGGCAAATTATTACTTAAAACTAATAAATCGATATCTTTTCTTTCTGTTAATATTTCTAAAATTCCTTCTTGATAAAAAATATCTTTTCCAATAACTTCATATTTTTCTTTTAATTTATTGTTTAAATAAGGATCTCCCATTGCTGTAATAATTTTCAAATTATCAACTCCTTTTCATATTCAGATGCTTCTACTTTAGATAAAATGTGGTTATCTCCAATAAACATAAGTGCTTCACCTCTTTTTAAAGATTTAATTTCTATTTTTTCTTTTTCAGAAATATTTGCATATTTTTCTAAAACTAAAATATTTTCTTCTTCTAATGAGAAAAAAGATTTTATACTAGAATTATTTAAAATACTTTTACCATAAGTTCCCTCTTCCAAACTAAATAAATCTGAAACATCTTGTGTAATTGCAACTGCACTTCCTCCATATTTTCTAATTGTTTTAAATATTTTATATATAAAACTTGCTACAAACTTGTTTGATGTAACACCAATTAATCTCCAAATTTCATCTAAATAAATAGCCTTATTTTTATTTCTATCTTTTTTTATCTTGTCCCAAAAAAGCTCTGTAAAAATATACATTCCATATTTTAAATTTTCTTCTCCAAGTTCATATATATCTGCAACAATTAATTTATTTTCAAGTTCAACGTTTGTAAAATTATTTAAAAATTTTAATGATCCATATATGAATGGATATAACTTTCTTTTAAAAAATAATGTTTTTTCATCTTTTCCTAAAATTTCATATAAATCTTGTAAAATCGGCATTTGTGAGCTTTTTTTAAATTCTTTATTTTCGTTATATAAAGAATTATCATCAAAAGTTATTCCTTTTTCTTTATAAACTTCTATTAATTTTTCTTCTAAAAGTGCAACATTTTCCTCATCTAATTCTCCAAAAACTAAGCTAAAAAATAT
Organism: uncultured Clostridia bacterium; assembly: GCA_947628085.1. Taxonomy (GTDB): domain Bacteria; phylum Bacillota; class Clostridia; order TANB77; family CAG-508; genus Scatovivens. Next base: position 11,187 of record CANQYM010000017.1, on the reverse strand, counting down.
TCTTAATTTACTTAGTTTAGATACTAAAAAACCTTTTTCCTCTTCAATTTCCTCTTCTCTAATATCTAAAATATTTATATATGAATTAGAAGTTGGACCAAATTTAATACAAACTCCATCTAAACTTTCACAAATTTTTGTATATTCTCTTTCTGGATCTATTATGTATTGATCTAATCCAAGAAGCCTATATCTTAAAATTAATAATTTTGTATAAAAAGATTTTCCTGCTCCGCTTGTTCCAAAAATACACATATTTGCATTTTTATATTTTTCTTTGTTAAATCTATCTACTAAAATCATTGAATTATTATAAATATTAGTTCCAATAAAAATTCCATTTTCATCACACAAATTTGATGAAACAAATGGATATGTTGAAACAAGTCCACTTCCTAAAATGTTTCTTCTTGTAACAGTTTTAATATCTTTATTATTTTCCATTAGAGGAAGACAAGAATTATAAATTTGCTCTTGTCTAAAATTCCCTTTTCTTGTCATCATTCCAGATGCTTGTAAAATGCCTTCTATTTTATTTAAATTTCTTTCCATTTCTTGTTCTGTTTCAGAAATTATTAATATATATGTATATAAAAAATATAATTCTTCATTATTTACTTGCATTTCTTTTCTAATATATTTTGCATCTGTATATGAATATGCTGCAATGTCTATGTCTTGTCTATTTTCATTTCCAGATTTTAAATCAACACCAACATTTCCAATAAAATATGTTAAATCTTTAATTGTTTTATATGTATCTTGCTTTTCATAAAATATTGATATATTCATATTTATATTTGTGTTTATAATATTTTTTAAAATAATATCATTATATTCTCTATAATAATCTATTACTAATATTCCACTATAAAAAGTTCCGTCAATTTCTAAATATTTTGGATTTTTATTATTTATATAGCTTGGTGCCATTTTATCTTTAATATTTAATATTCCATCATAAAAATTTTCTATATTATCATTCCTCCTTTTTTTCACCTTTTTGATTAAAAAATGAATTTAAAATTTCTTCTACTTCTTGTTTTTCATTAATGTCATATACAGTATTGCCACATCTTGATAAAGTTTCTTTTATTTTAAAAAATCCTTCATTTAAAAAGTTAATTGCAATGTTTTCATCCACAGTTTGAGCACTTTTTGTGGATAAATCAAAATCATATTTAATAACTATATAAAAATTTTTTGATGCTGATTTGTTTTCTTCATTTTTATTTTTTATAAACTCTATATACTCTTTTGCTATTTCTTTTATTTTTTCGTTTTCTTCTTTTTGGGAAATTTGTTTAAGATTAAAAAAATATTTTGATAAATTTTCTTTTTTACTTTGAATAATTATTTGAACATTAAAATCGCATGTTTTTAAAAACAATTTATAAGAATTTAAAATAGCTTCTTTTTCTAAATTTGATTTTAAATCATAATTAATTGGAATTACTTTTATAATTTTTATATAAGAATTTTTTTGCTTTATTATTCCGTTTTCTAAAACTTCATCAAATGGTAGCCAGCCCTGAGTTGTTTTTTCTTTTTTTATTTATATCTACCTCCTTAAAAAAATAAGAGCGCAATTTTTTTGCGCCCCTTTGATTGATAACTATATTACAACAGAATTTTTTATAAGTCAAGATTTTTTTATAAAGTTTTAAACTCTAATTCAACTTTAAACAAATCTCCATCTACAACTAAATTAAATTTTCCTTTTTGAAGTTCTGTTAAGCTTTTTGAAATTGATATTCCAAGTCCGCTTCCTTCTGTTGTTCTTGCTTTATCTCCTCTTACAAATCTTTGCATTAATTCATCTGCTGATATATTTAATTTTTCTTTTGAAATATTTTTTATTTCAACTTTTGTTTTTTCTTCATTTTTTGTAATATCTATATAAACTCTAGATGCATCTAACGCATATTTTGAAATATTTGTAAATAAATTTTCAATAATTCTATACATATATCTATTATCTGCATTTATATAAATTTCTTCTTCTGGAATATTTAATATTACATCTAAATTTTTATTTTTAAATTTATCTTCAAATTCTCCTGTTGATTGTTTTATTAACTCACAAATATTTATTTTTTCAATATTTAATTTTACATTTCCAGAAGAGGCTTTTGACGCTTCAACTAAGTCTTCTGTTAATTTCTTTAATCTTTGAGATTTATTATCTAAAACTTCAATATATTCTTTAATTTTTTCATTATCTATATTTTCTTTTTTTATTAAATCCACATAGTTTATAATAGATGTAAGCGGTGTTTTTATATCATGTGAAACATTTGTAATAAGCTCTGTTTTTAATCTCTCAGATTTTATTCCTTCTTGAATTGCATTCTCAAAACCTTTTGAAATATCGTTTATATATTTAACTATATTTTTAAATTCTTTTGTAAATTCATTTTCATCTAATTTCTTTAAGTTATCTCCTTCGTACATTGCTTTTAAATGCTGTTCTATTTTTTGAAAATTTCTTATTTCAATCAAAATTTTATATAAAATGAATGCTCCTAAAACTAATCCTAAGAAAAGACCAAATTCTTCAAACATTAAAATTAGTATAAAACAAATTAAAACATATCCTGCTATTAATAAAACTAATTTCCATGTTTTTGGCAATATTTCTCTTAAATTTAATATTATTTTAACAATTTTTTTAAATAATTTTTTTATAAGATTAATACATTTCATAAAAATTTTTAAAATAATACTGCTTTTTACAAAAGTTTTTGATTTTATTCTTTTTATGATTGTTACAGCCATTACCATACCAATAATATAGCTTGAAAAATATATTGCAAAGAATAAATTTACTGCAAAAACATAATGACTAATATTAAGATCTGGAATAACCACAAACATAATGCCAATCATTATGCCATATAATATTCCACCTATTAAAAGTACAATTTCTAGAGGTATTTTATCTATATCATTTAAATCTATTTCTTCTTTATTTTTTGTGTGCCCTATTGAAATAATTAAATATACTAAAAATAAAACTGCTCCTATTACTGATACTGGTGTTAAAGTATATAATATGTTTTCATATTTTCCTAATTCTTCTACAAACTTTTCAAATAATTTTTCTGAAGAATTATATATTACTTCTTCTTTATAAGAGCTATATATTTGAAAATCATTAATTGTTGTACTAAAATATTCCCTTTTATCTGGCACCTCTTCTATCATTATTGGACTATCTTCTAATATTTCTGCTTCATAATCATTTTCAATGCTTTCCGCAACAACATTCTCTTTGTGCTGTCCTCCCTCTGTTATTGAATAATAATTTATATTAAATAATTCCCAATATTTAATTGCTTTATTTGAAAATATTTCATTATCTGATTCTACAATTCCATTTACTATATTAACTTTTTTATCATTGTTTTGTATAAAGTTTTTAATTTCTTCAATTGTATTTGTGTTTTCTGTTAATTCAACATTTGTTAATGCTAAATTTTTATAAAGAATTAAAAAACATTTATTTTTTACAGTTATGTTATAAAGATATGAAAGAGAGCAATCTGGCTTATCTACAACGTTATAGCATATTCTTATATCTCCATCTTTTATACTAGAATATATGCTATTTTGATAAATTAAATTTTTTGTTTGATCTGACAGCATATACATATAAGCTGATAGAAAATCATCTGTTTTAAAAAATTCATCTTCTTTAAATCGCTCTTTATCATGCATACTTTCTTTTCCAACTTCCAAAAAACAACTTAAAAAAATAATTAAAATGAATATTGGAAGTAATATGTAACTTGTAATTTTTAAAATTTTACTTTCTTTCATTTTAAAATCCCTCTTTTTATCTAATCTAAATTTTCTATTTTATATCCTATTCCCCATATAACTTTTAAATATTTTGGTTCTTTTGGATTTATTTCTATTTTCTCTCTAATATGTCTTATATGAACTGCAATTATATTTTCAGCAGCATATGCTTCATCTTCCCAAACATTTTCATATATTTGCTCAATTGAATAAACTTTTCCTTTATTTTTGGTTAAAAATTTTAAAATATTATACTCTGTTGGTGTTAATTTTATTTCTTGTTCATCTACTTTTACAATTTTTAAATTATCATCAATTACAAGTTCTCCTGATTTAAAAATATTTTTATTTTCTTCTGCTTCATAATTTCCAAGTTTTGTATATCTTCTAATTCCAGAATTTACTCTAGCAATTAATTCTAGTGGATTAAATGGCTTTGTAACATAATCATCTGCGCCTAAATTTAATCCTTTAATTTTGTCTTCATCTTCAGATTTTGCAGATAGCATTATAACGGGAATTGATTTATCTTTTCTAATTTCATTTAAAGTTTCAATTCCATCTTTTTTTGGCATCATTATATCTAGAATTATTAAATGTATAGTATTATTTTTTAAAACTTTTAATGCTTCTTCTCCATCAAATGCTTTAATTACGTTATATCCTTCTTTATTTAAATATATTTCAATAGCTTTTACTATTTCTTTATCATCATCACAAACTAAAATATTATACATTTAAAAACCTCCTATCGCTATTATTTTGCATTTATTATAGCAAACTTTTATTAAGAAAAAATAGAGAAATTATTAAGAAATTATTAAGATATTTTTAGAATATAAAAAGCCATAAAGTGAATTCTTTATGGCTTCATCTTTTAGTATATTTAATTAATTATATATCTAGATTTTTTACATATTTTGCATTTTGCTCAATAAACTCTCTTCTAGGATTAACTTCATCTCCCATTAATAGTGAAAATACACCATCTGCAGAAATTGCATCATCCATTGTAACTTTTACTAAAATTCTTGTTTCTGGATTCATTGTTGTTTCCCATAATTGTTCTGGGTTCATTTCTCCTAAACCTTTGTATCTTTGAATACTAACTTGGTCTCTTTCAACTCCTCTTTCTTCTAGAATTTTAAAAGCACCTGTCATATCATCTTCATACCAATATAAATCTTCCATTCCTTTTTTAGAAAATTTATAAAGTGGTGGTTGTGCAAGATATACATTTCCATTTTCTATAAGTGGTCTCATATATCTAAAGAAGAATGTTAATAATAATGTTCTAATATGTGCACCGTCAACATCGGCATCTGCCATTATTATAACTTTTCCATATCTTATTTTAGTTATATCAAAATCTTGACCAATTCCTGCACCAACTGCTAAAATAACTGGATTTAATTTATCATTTCCGTATATTTTATCTGCTCTTGCTTTTTCAACATTAAGCATTTTTCCCCATAAAGGAAGAATTGCTTGGAATTTTCTATCTCTTCCTTGCTTTGCACTACCTCCTGCAGAGTCTCCCTCTACTATATAAACTTCACATTCTTCTGGATTTTTGCTACTGCAATCTGCTAATTTTCCTGGTAATGTAGAAGTTTCTAAAGAAGTTTTCTTTCTAGCAAGTTCTCTTGCTTTTCTTGCTGCTTCTCTTGCTCTTGATGCACTTATACATTTATCTAAAATTGCTTTTGCAATATTTGGATTTTCCTCTAAGAAGTTTGCTAAATTTTCATTTACTATTGATTGAACAATTCCTGCTACTTCGCTGTTTCCTAATTTTGTTTTTGTTTGACCTTCGAATTGTGGCTCTTTAACTTTTACAGAAATAACTGCTGTTATTCCTTCTCTAATATCATCACCTAATAAATTTTGATCTTTTTCTTTTAAAATATTTTTTGCTCTTGCATAATCATTAAATACTTTTGTTAAAGATCTCTTAAATCCTTCTAAGTGTGTTCCACCTTCAACTGTATTTATATTATTTACAAATGTATAAATATTTTCTGAATAACTTGTTGTATATTGTATTGCAATTTCTATTGGATATTCACCATCTTTTTCAATATAAATTGGTTGAGGATGTAATTTTTCTTTAGATCTATTTAAATATTCAACAAAAGAATTTAAACCGCCTTCATAGTAGAATTTTGCTTTTCTTGGAACTTCTTCTCTTTGATCTTCTATTTCTATATTTAATCCTTTTGTTAAGAAAGCCATTTCTCTAAATCTATTTTCTAGAACTTCATATTCATAATCTAATGTTTCAAAAATAGTACTATCTGCATAAAATCTAACTTTTGTTCCTGTTCTATTTGAATCTCCAATTCTTTCAAGATGTTTTACTGTTTTTCCCCTTTCAAAGCTCATTTGGAAAATTCCGCCATCTCTTTCTATTGTAACTTCTGTCCATTCAGATAAAGCATTAACAACAGAAGAACCAACACCATGAAGACCTCCTGAAACCTTATATCCACTATCTCCACCAAATTTTCCTCCTGCATGTAAAACTGTGTAAACAGTTTCTGCTGCTGATAATCCTGTTTTTGCATGTTTATCAACAGGGATTCCTCTTCCGTCATCTTCAACACAAATAATATTTCCTGGTTCTATTGTTACAAATATATTTTTACAATATCCAGCCAAGGCCTCGTCAACAGAATTATCTACAATTTCATAAACCAAATGATGCAATCCTCTAACAGAAACACTTCCTATATACATACCTGGTCTTTTTCTTACTGCTTCTAATCCTTCCAATACTTGAATTTGATCTGCCTTATACTCATGTTCGTATTTTTCCATTTTTTTCCTCCCTATTTTTTAACACTCTTTTTTGCAAATACCATTTTCTACAAAAAATATTGAGCTGTTCTTTTCTAATTCAAATTTATCTGTACAAGTTATAATAACTTGATTTTCTTCTATATTTTCTAAAAAACTTTTTCTTCTTTCTTCATCAAGTTCTGACATAAAATCATCTAATAATAGTATTGGATTTTCTCCAATTTCTTCTTTTACTATCTGAAGTTCGCATAATTTTAATGTTAAAGTTGCTGTTCGTTGTTGTCCTTGTGAACCAAAAATAGAAACTTGTCTTCCGTTTATATATATTATGAAATCATCTCTATGTATTCCTGTGGCTGTAAATCCTCGAGATATATCTATTTCTCTAGATTTTTTCAAATTTTCTAAAAAAGATTCTTTATCTTTACTATTGCTTATATATTTTATTTTTATTTCTTCTTTTCCACTTTTTGTTATTGTTTTGTGGATATCTTCTATTTTTTCAGAAAATTTTTCTATATAATTTTTTCTATATTCATATATTTTAAAAGAATATTCTGCTAAGCTTTCATCCCAAACATCTAAATTATTTTTATCTTTATTTTCATATTTTATTTGTCTTAAGTAATTATTTCTTTGATCTAATATTTTATTATAATTATTAAGTAAATGTATATAATTTGGCTTTAACGAACTTATCATCATATCAAGAAATCTTCTTCTTTTTTGTGGACCATCTTTTATTATTTCAATATCGTCTGGTGTAAAAATTACAACATTTATATTTCCTACAATATTACTTACTTTATTTTGTCTTATTCCATTTAATAAAAATATTTTTTTATCTTCGATTTCGGCTTCTATTTTTCCTGTTCTATCTTTTTTTTCATATTCTATTTTTATTTTTGAATTTTTTTCATTAAATTTTATTAATTCTTTATCTTTTTTTGCTCTAAAAGACTTTCCGATAACTACATAAAAATATTGCTTCTACTATATTTGTTTTTCCTTGAGCATTATTTCCATATATTATATTAATATTTTTATTAAGTTCTATTTCTTGATTACTGTAATTTCTAAAATTATTTAAAACTATATTTTTTATGTACATTTTTATTTTAATAATCTCCAGTACTTAATTTTCCCCATACTATTCCTAAAATTGCCTTTACAAATATTGCTACAAAAATAATAAGAATTATTGCTCCTATTATCATTGCTATATTTATTTTTTTTCCTGTTCTTTCATATATAGTTTCTGACCATTCATCGCATTTTTTAGTAAATTTCATAAATAAATCTACTAATTTATCATATATTTTTTGTAAAAAATCTGGCATTTTTTTTATTTTATATTAGTTTTGCTAATATTTCTCCCTTCTTTTTAATTTTTAGTCCTTCATTTTTATTGGTAATATCATGTAAATATAATCTCCATCTTCTATTGGTTTTATTACACATGGAGATCTATTCGTTCCAAAATCTATATATACTTCTTCATCATCTATTGCTTTTAATGCATCTAAGAAAAATTTTGGATTAAATCCTATTTCTAATTCCTTTCCTTCTGTATCAACATAAATTTCTTCTTTTGCATCTCCAGTTTGATTTGCACAAGAAATTGTTACTTTTCCTACATCTATATTTATTTTTACTGGATATTTCTTTTCTTTTTCAATGGATGACGCTGAAATTAAAGAAATTCTTTCAAAACAATTTTGTATATTATTCTTATTTACTTTTATTCTTGTGTCCCAATTTTGAGGAATTGTATTAGAATATTTTAAGAATTCTCCATCTAATAATCTAGTTACAATTTTACAATTTTCCATTTCGAATAATGCTTGATTTCTTGCTATTCCTATTTTTATTGTTTCAAAAGAATCTGAAACTATTTTATTTACTTCATTTAAAGTTTTTCCTGGAATAACACAGCTAAAATTATTTACATTTGCATTTAAGCTACAACTTTTTATTGCTAATCTATATCCATCAACTGCAACTACATTTAATTTATTTCCTTCTATTTCAAATAAACATCCTGTAAAAATTGGCCTATTTTCTTCTGTGCTTACTGCAAATATTGTTTTTCTTATCATATTTTTTAATATTGTTTGATCTATTTCTATTGAATTATCTATGTTTATTTTTGGTAATTCTGGAAATTCATCTGGATTCATTGTTGCTAATTTATATAGAGATCCTTCACATTCTATTTCTAATAAATTATTTTCATTAATATTTAATTTTATATCTGATGAAGGAAGTCTTCTTATTATTTCACTAAACATTATAGCATTTACTACTGTACTTCCGTGTTCTTCTATTTTTGCTTCTACTATATACTCTATTCCTATTTCTAAATCGTAAGAAGTTAATTTTAATTCATTATCATTTGTTTGAATAAGAATTCCTTCTAATATAGGCATTGTTGTTTTTGAAGCAACACCATTTATAACAGAATTAATTCCTTTTAAAATTTTTTCTTTTTCACAAATAACTTTCATTTTTTTCTCCTTCTATAAAATAATATTAATAGTAGTATTAGTTATAGGTACTGTGAATTTAGTGGAAAAGTCTTGAAATAGCCTATACCTATAAGAAAAACTATGTGAATAATTTTGTGAATTTCTTTTTATTTTATCCACGTTAATATTTATCATTTGTGAATACAATTTTATTAACAAAAAATAAACATGATTTTCACATTTTTGTGTGGAAATCCTTTTATCTATTCCGTAAGAATTAATATAAATTTTTTTGTAAAAAAATGTTTGTAAAACAAATATTTTTTATAAATTAAAATTTATGCTAAAAATAAATTAATTTGCATCTTCAATTATGTTTTTCACACTTTCCACAATTAATTTAGTATTTGTTTTTTCTTTTATTTCTTTTTCTATTTTATTTACTGCATGCATAACAGTTGTATGGTCCCTATTTCCAAAGTCTGCGCCGATTTTTGGAAGAGAAAGACCAGCAACATTTCTACATAAATACATTGCTATTTGTCTAGGATATGCAATGTCATTTGATTTTTTAGAAGATATTAAATCTTTTTTATCTATATTAAAATATTTAGCAACAACGTCTTGTATGTAGTCTGAAGAAATAACTTTTTCTTTTTGAAGAACAATATCATTAATAGATTTTTCAGCAATTTCTATTGTTATTGGACTATGTGTTAATGAAGCATAAGCAACTATTTTGTTTAAAGCTCCCTCTAATTCTCTAATATTTGAATCTATTTTTGTAGCAATAACAGATAATATGTAATCATCAATTAATATTTTATCTGCTTGAACTTTTCTTCTAAGAATTGCTAAACGTGTTTCATAATCTGGCATTGAAATATCAGCAAGTATCCCCCATTCAAATCTTGATTTTAATCTTTCTTCTAATAAAGGAATGTCTCTTGGTGGTCTATCACTTGAAATAATAATTTGTTTTCCGTTTTGATGTAATGCATTAAAGGTATGGAAAAATTCTTCTTGCCCTGTTTTCTTCCCTGCTATAAATTGAATATCGTCTATTAATAAAACATCAATATTTCTATATTTATTTCTAAATAATTCATTTTTATAATTTGCATCTTTTATTGAATTTACAAGCTCATTAATAAAATTTTCAGATGTTACATATAAAACTTTTGCATTAGGATTTTTTTGAATAATTTTATTTCCAATTGCATGCATTAAATGTGTTTTTCCAAGTCCTACTCCTCCATAAATAAATAATGGATTATAAGCAGTGGCTGGAGATTCAGCAACAGCATAAGCAGCAGCTTGAGCAAATTTATTATTATTTCCTATTACAAAGTTATCGAATGTATACTTAGGATTTAAAAAAGAACGAGAATAATTTTCAGAATTTTCAAAAGAAACCTCTTCCCTTTGCTCTTTAAAAGGTTCGCTATTTGAAGAATCTTTTTCTATTATTTCTATTTCACAATTTTTATTAGTAATAAAATTAAATGTATTACAAATTAAATCAAACAAACGTGTTTCAATAGCATCTTTTTGCATTTTTGAAAAAGCTACTAAAACAATTTTATCATCAATAATAGATTGGATTTCTAGATTTTTAATCCATGTTGTATAAGAAATTGTTGTCATTTCTTCTTTTAATAAATCTTTAGCTTTTGCAAGTAAATCATCTTTATCAGTATACATTTTTTAAGAAGACCGTCCTTTCTAGTTATAGTGGTTATCCACAGGGTTGTCCACAAGAAAACTGCAAACCTTACGTAAACATGTTTTACAAGAACAAACATTCTGTGGAAAACATAAAAATCCTTTTTTATTACACGCATATAATATCAAAAATATTTTTAAATATCAAGTTAAATTATTAGAAAAATAAAAAAAAATAAATTTTATGTATTTAGGGAAATAAAGGTTACAAATTTTATTAATTACTTGACTTTTTCTAGCATTGTATAGTATAATTTAAATTACTTGCGAATAAATAGATATTATTTAATTCAAAAATATAATAAAATTATTATAAATTAGGAGGTGCAAAATGAAAAGAACATATCAACCAAAAAAAAGACAAAGAAATAAAGTACATGGTTTTAGA
>CANQYM010000016.1 GCA_947628085.1 uncultured Clostridia bacterium | reverse complement strand
TTAAGTTACAAATGTAAGCGTGTTTATAGTTATTTTGGGGAGCGAGCTGACGATACAACTGAAGAGTTGATTAGCAAGTTGATTATTAGTAACTTTATTCATAATGCTAAATATGTTGATTCTATTAGAGATGTTTTAACTGATATTGAAGTTTCTTTAAAGCCATTAGAAGATTATACACTTGATGAAAGTAAGAAGATTTTAAAGCTTTTATCGGATATGGCTTTCTGTCAAAGAGGTCGGGGTAATATTTTCAGCCTTTTTACAAGTATAGATGATCAGTTAGAAAAGCGTTTAAAGATGAGTAAGTCATTTCAAAGAAGAAAACCTATAAGTGATGTGAAGCAGCAACAATTTATAGAATCTGTTATTGCTGATTACAACAAAGTTATTAAGAGCTACTTCTCTAAAAAGAAATATCTTAAATATTTTATTTAGAAAGGTGATGATGATATGTTTTTACCTCCAACGGATGCTGATATTACTCCAGAAGAGTTTGATACCAAATATGCGCCATTATTAGATGCTTGCTATGATTATTTAGAAGAAGAATTGATACCTTTATATGTTAGTTTTTATATCAATCTTTGTTATAGGTCTAATGTTGTTGAAGAAGATACTTATGATATTTTTATAGGTTCAGCATTAGATAGATTTAATTATGAGTGCCATGATTATAAAACCATTAAAGCCAAAACAACCAAATTGCTTTTGGATAAGTACAAGTTAAAGGTTGTTGGGGAAGATCCTCTATCATTAGAAGAGGTATAATTAAGAAATTAAAACGAGATTAGTTTTTACTAGTCTCGTTTTCTTCATCAAGTTCTTCGAACAATTTATAGAAAGGTATGCCAAGCACTAATGCAAATTTATATGCAGTACCAATCGATGCAGTTTGGTATACTTTCTTACTCTCAAGATTTTTTATAAAGCTGAGTGCGTATAGGCTTTTTTCAGCAAGTTGTTCTTGAGTAAGACCTGCCTCCATTCTGTATTTACGCAAGTTTTGCCCAAATATATAATATGCGTAATTTTCGTTTTGTTTATCATTCATACGCCTTCACCCAATAATAATTATCTCAATAAACCTATAATATTTTAGTATGTTGTTCGTAGACCATTTTTAATTTTTGTGATATACTTGTTATGAGGTGATAGTGTATGAGTAAAGTATCTCATGAACAAGGTTTTATTTATGTATATCCATGTATTATGGGAGGCTGTAAAACACTTTCTAAAATTGGTGTAACTAATAACCTAAAGACAAGGATGACCCAACATTTAAGAACACCCTATCAGGGATTTACATGTGCTGTAACCATTCCTGACTATAATCCTATTTTCACTGCATTTAAAGTTAAGTATATGGACGATTCTGATAGATTGATTAAAGAGGACAAAAAATATACTTTTTCAGAAAATCAATTGTCTGGATTTGAAGTGTACAATATAAATTACAAAATAGCCATTCAAGAATTGTATAATCTTCTTAATGAAAATGGTCAATTTATTGAATTGGTGAAAGATGGAGTGACTGATTATAGTTTTTTAAAGTTAGATGGAGATATAAGAATTGACACAGGCAAGAAGGTATTTGAAGCATTGCGAGATAAGATTCTATTAAAGTATAAGAAAACATTACCGGACGATTTAATTGCTATGTTAAGAGATAAGGAAGAATTCGAAAGACATTGTCCATCTCATAGATCTTTTATTGAATTTCGTGACGGATTAATTCTAGATATTACTGTTAGTAAACCTAGTCGAGTTTTGCTATTAGACAAGTTAAAGGAGTTTACGAAGTAGTTATTATCTATTGATTGAAGGAAGTGTCTTGTTTTGTGAAAAAGAAATTAATTATTATAGGTAGTATTTTAGGAGTATTAATTTTATGTTTTGTATTGTTATTTCCATTTTTAATGAATAAAAGAAATAATAACAAATTGATGAATAATTCCAATTCAAATAATGTGACGTCAGAAGAATTATATTCATCATTTGATGAGATTATTGCCAAATACCGAAAGTATTTATCTTATCCAAGAAATAGTGCTCATTTATTAAATTTAAATATTGGTGTTGGTGATTTTTGTTATGGGGTTGATGAATGTAATTATCGTTATACATATGAAGATTTAAATAATGATGAGGTAGATGAATTGATAATTGTTAGTGATTATTATTCATACCTTTATGTTGCTGATATTTATTATTTTGATGGCATGTCAGTCAAAAGTTTATATCCTGGTGGATTTATAGTAAGGAATCAACCTACAATACTAGAAAATGGTCAATTTTTAGTCCATGGCAGTAATGGAGCTGAAAGTTGGGTTGATGAATACTATGGAAATGTTAAGTCGCCAAAAGAGAAAGTCACTGATTGGGAAGACTTTGGGCTAATACTCGAATATAATTTTGAACATGGTGATGAAACATATATAAAGTATGATGAAAATCATAAGAGCAAACCAATTTCAAAGAAAGAATTTGATGAATTAGTTCTTTCTTTTGGAAAGTCAGTTGATATTAACAAATGGGAGTGGCAAACAATTACTAAAGATTCCAATATTACTGCAGATGAATTTAAGGTAGTTGATTATTTTTATTTACCTGATAAAGACAAATTTGTTAAAGGAGTTTCTTTAGGTGAAAAATTTTATTCTGACATAATAATGAGTAGAGACAAGTTATATATACAATATCCTAAATTATTTAATATTGCTAAAGAGATTGGATATGATATGACATTCTGTATAATAACAAGTGAAGCCACCAATGGTCAACACAAGTGTGAAGTTAATTTATCAACTTATAAGTATCCAACATTTTACCAAATTCAATCAAGTGGTAATTGGGAATTCTTCTTTATTTCTTCGGATATTTATTATGATTCTAATAATGATGGTTATGTTGATTCTACTGGTATTGGATATTTTATTGCACCTATAGATCAGTATGATAGTAAATATGGTCCATTAGTGTAATAGTTTTTATTTATTTATCTTTTACGTTATAATGATATTGGAGGTAATTTATATGTCTAAAGATATAGCTTATAAGAAGATTAAGACTACTATTCCAGAAGATGCTTTTATTTCTCATATTGACAATTTGCTTGGAGCAGCTAATCATGTGACATTGAAAGTCACTATTGAAGATATTAAAGTATATGAATCAGATAACACTATGTTTGTTCTAATGGATATGTCAGATATGAGTGGTAAGGTTAAGGGATTAATGGTTGGTTCTCGAGGGGACAAAGATTTTAAATCACTAGTGGATGATATCTACGTTGGTAAGAAATGTAAGGCTCATGGCAAGTATTGTCTTTTGGATGCTGATTCTTGTGATGTTGAGCTACCATTTGAATTAGATGATAATCGTTTATTTTGTATTCAAGCTTTTCAAGATTTAGATTCTATTCAGTTATATGGTGTAGATATAACTAGGTTATATAATTATGATTTAGAAAAGGCTTATTCTTTTGTTAAAGAAAATACTAATTATTTTGAGGGTGTATCTTTCAACAAAGTAAAAAATATTCTATTTTCGGTTTATAAGGATATTATTATTTTACTTAAAGATGGTTCATTATTATTTAATGGTAAGAAGAGACTAGATAATATAAGAGAAATTGTGTTCTTAAGTGGTTTAAGTATTTTTGCAATTTCAAATGATAATACAATTAAGTGTTTAACTGGTGATTGGGATTCAGTAAAGTTCTTAAATGCTAATAACTATAAGTACAAGAAGATATTATATAGTCCCTTAGTTATTGTGGCTTTAGGTTATGATAACAATATTAAGCTTTATGGAACTATTACTGATCATGTTATTGATTCTGAAAGATTTGTTAATGTAAAAGACATTGGTTATGTGGAAGAGAATGATGATATCGTCGTTATTAAAGATGGTAAAGCTTATTCACTATTTTTAGAACATGATTATACTAATGAGGTTCCTGAGGTTATAGTTGAGGGTTCTTGGAACGACATTTACATTATAGAATAGTATGATTTGATTAAGACAGTTACCTGTCTTTTTTCTTTGCAATTAAGATAATATTATGTAGAATATGGAGTTTTGACAAAAATAAAAAGCTGTGATATATTCTAGTCAGTTTATAAAGTTCATCAGAATTTTATAAACAAAAAAGCTATCTTTGGGGAGATAGCTATATTAGTGCTATTAAGCACATTGAAATTGACAAAGCAAGTTTTATAAAACCTACTATGTTAATTAAGTATATATTATTTTAATTAAAATATCAAGTGTTTTATATTTCCTTGCTAGAAAGGAGAAATAAAATGGCGAAGACTAAAACAAGTGTCAGAGGCATTCCAAAGAAAAAGATAGTGACTGTAAAGAAATACAAGAAAAAAGATGGAACTACTGTTTCTGGACATAGAAGATCGACACCAAATTAAGCAAGATTTATTCTTGCTTTTTTGATTGAAGAATATGAATAAAAGGAAAAATATGTTATAATTAAATTGGTTTTTAACCTTGTATATGAGGAGGTAAAATATGGACAAAAATATTTCTTTTGAAAAAGGCAAAGAAGAATTAATAAATGAGATTGAGAAACGAGTTGCAGATAAGATTATAGAAAGGTCTAATGCTGATTTAATTATAAAGTTAATAAACAATTCAGATAGTCTATCAGAAGCAATTAATATCGCACAGTTAGGTACAACATATAAAAGAACTGGTTTTCACTTTGATAAAAGATTAGAAAAGATGGATAATACTATTAAGTATTTTAAAAAGAATCAAGAACTAAGTTTTAATAATTCAGATTCAGCTTTAACACATAAGCTAATAATTGGTGATAACTATGATGCATTATTAAATTTATTGGTTGAGTATAGAAATAAAATAGATGTAATTTATATTGATCCACCATATGGTAAAGATAGTATGGGTGAATTTGCAGAAACCAATTATGATAATGCAATAACAAGAGATAACCTGTTATCAATGTTATATCCTAGATTGGAATTAGCAAAGCAGTTGTTAAATAAAGACACTGGTGTAATATTGTGCAGTATTGATGATAAAAATCAATCTTATGTAAAATGTTTGTTTGATGAAATATTCGGAGAGGCGGGATTTTTATTTGCTGCTCCTAGAATTACTAAAAAGGGCGGAAAATCAACATCAACGATACAAAAAAATCATGATTATATAATAGCTTATGCTATGCCTAGAAATGAAATAATCTTTTCAATGGATGACATGGATTCATCTGATTATAATTTAGAAGATGAATATGTTGATAAAAGAGGAAAGTATAAAGTAACTCAATGTCTTGATTATGATAGTCTATCTTATAGTCAATCTTTAGACTATCCTATTGAGCTGAATGGGCAAACATTATATCCAGGTGGAGATTACGAAAAATATAAAGAACGTAAAGCCGGCAAATATAAGAAGTCAGATTGGGCATGGAGATGGAGTAAAGAAAAATTTAATTATGGTTTAAAAAAAGGTTTTATAGTTGTTAAAACTGGTAGAGATGGTAAACCTAGAATATATACAAAAACATATTTAAACTGTAGCCTTGAAAAGGACAATACAGGTGGTTTTTATATTAAGTATACTGATAAAGCTGGTAAATATTATACTACTTTATCATTTATGGAGAATGATTGTTCTAATGATTATGGTAAGAAAGAACTTGATAAGATATTTAACAATTCAAATGATTTATTTAAAAATCCAAAACCAGTCACTCTAATATCTAAATTAATTAAAATGTCTTGTTCAAAAGTTGATGCTGTTGTTTTAGATTTTTTTGCAGGATCAGGTACAACTGCTCAATCAGTACTTGAATTAAATAAAGAAGACAATGGTAATAGAAAATTTATATTATGTACCAATAATGAAATTACTGATATCAATCCTAATGGAATAGCTTATGATGTAACTTCTAAACGTTTAAAAAGAATTATGACTGGCGAGTGTTATGATGGCAATAAAGATTTTGATTGGATAAAGAATAATGAACCTTATGGAGATAATTTAGATGTATATGAAATTGAAAAGGTTGCTAATTCAGAATCTACAAAAGATAAGACACCTTTTGATGTTATAGATGAAACATTATATGGCAAGGAAAAGTTCGATAATATTAAAGATAAAATTGAATGGGTTTGTAACAATTTTGAACATACACAAAAGAATATAGAATCAGATGAAGTGTGGCATGAAAGGATGGGAGACTGATGTTAAAAGAAGCGGTTGAACTCCAACAAAATGCTGTCAGTAAATTGGTTGAACTTATTGATGAGAGAGATGAACTAACTTTTAGAGCGCCAACTGGTAGTGGCAAGACATATATGATGGCAGATTTTATGAACAGAATTTTAGAAAATGATGATGAGGTTGTTTTCTTAGTTTCTACTTTGTCCAAGGGAAATTTAGCGCAACAAAACTTTGATAAGTTTCAAGAATACAAAGATACAGGCAGATTTAAATTCATTAATCCATTTCTTATTTCAAGTGAAATCAGTGGGGAAGAAGCTCTATTCGTTCCTACGAATTATAATGTTTATGTTTTACCAAGAGATTTGTATAAAAAAGGTGGTCGCCTTATGCAAGGATCTATGGATAATTTTCTTCAAAATATGACTTTGGATGAGTGGCTCGGTGGCAAGAATAAGAAAATATATTTAATTAAAGATGAGTGTCATGTTGCTACTAATAATTTAGATACTTTATCTAATGATTATTTTGAAAAAATTCTTAATTTTTCTGCTACTCCTAAATTGAGTAGAAATCAAATACCAGATGTTGAGATAACTGATAATGAAGCAGTTAATGCAAAGTTGATTAAATACGTTGAATTAGGTGATGAAGAAGATGTTGGAGTTGCTATTAATAAGTTTGAAGAGGTTAAAGAACAATATAGAAACTTATTGGGAGTTAATCCATGCTTAATTATCCAAATATCAAATCAAGATAAGGCTGATTATGAATTAAATAATATTATTTTTCCTGAATTAAATAAAGCAGAACATCAAGATTTGAAATGGATGTTAATAGTAGATAAAGATGATAAGTGTGATACCAACGATACATTTAAAGCAAAGAAATTACCTGTTTCTAAATGGAAAGATTACGCTAAAGAAAACTCTTCTACTATTGATATTATAATATTTAAAATGGTTATATCAGAGGGATGGGATATTCCTAGAGCATGTATGTTATTTCAAATGAGAGATAGTCAAAGTAAACAACTAGATGAACAAGTAATTGGTAGAGTTAGGAGAAATCCTAGATTATTAGATTTTGAGGATTTATCTGATGAAGCACAGAAATTAGCTATGACTTCATGGGTATGGGGAATTATACCAGATGATGGTAAAAAAGTAAGAAATGTTAAGTTATTTGATGAGCCACAAGATTTTATAAATAATATTCAAATAAAAACTACTGTCATTAATGACTTGAGTAAAAAGCTGGATTTTAATGTTGAACAATATTTAGATAATAATTCAGGACATGATCACTATATGAGTATTTTTGAAATGTTTAAAAAGTTGAATAAAGCTGATAGCGAGATAAGAAAAATATGTTATGATTATTCGGATGATTATCAAAAGTGGTGGAAGTTTAATGAGAACATTGACAAGATAATATCGGAGAACAATAAATATGAGTGTGATTATTTGACTAGCATGTCTTTGAATAAAGATGAGAATGGAAACGATGTTATTTCTTCATTTCCAATTGAAAGTATGTATGTAGACAATGGCAATTATATTAATATAAATGATTGGGTATGGCGAAGAAAAGATGGTGCTGATAAATTTTCTTTTGATAGTGAAGCTGAAAGAGAATGGGCAAATATATTACAAAGTATTTCCACTACACATATTAAAAAGATTACGACTGGTAAATTAAATCCAAACAGAATGTATTCTAGCAATATTTTTGGAGAAGAAGTTCCTGAGAGATTAGAAGAATATGATAAATATTTATGGGGTAAGAATTATATATCAAATTCTGACATAAAGTTTGAATATTACTTGGATGGAATACATTCATCTTATCCAGACTTTGTAATGGTAGATAATAAAAATAGACTTCATTTGTTTGAAGTGAAGAGTGTTAATTTTTCTAATTCTCAAAATGCAAATTTCGATTCAGAATCATACAAAAGAAAAGTTGATGAATTAAGAAAGTGTTATTTAGTGGCATCTAATTTAACAAACCAAATATTTTATTTACCTGTATTAAAGGATGATAAATGGAATATTATAAAACTGGAAGATGGTAATGCTTCAACTCTTACTTTAGAAATGTTTAGAGATTCATTCGTATAAAAATGGTTATTTGACCATTTTTTTATAACTTTTCATATACTTATTGATTTTTTTTAAAATATAAGTGATTAATAAGATGTTCCAAGAAACATTTGTTAAGTGGGCACTCTATTTTATCACTATTTTTATTGCTTTTAAGGCTCAATTTAGTGTAAAAATGTTCCACTTATTTAAACTAGGTTTCTTGGGACAGGAAGGATTTGATATAAATGGAATATTTATATGCTAGATGTTCAACTAATGAAGAACGTCAGAATTTATTAAGACAAATTAAGTTTGGTGAAGCTCATGGAGTTAAACCTGAAAATATGTTCAAGGAATATATATCTGGTTCAAAAGATAGTAGGCCTGAGTTAAATCGACTTCTTAGTATCATTAAGGAGGGAGATGTAATTTATTGTTCCTCAATTGATCGTTTAACACGATCTTTGAAGCACTTCATATCTTTGATTGATTTGGCTAAAGAGAAGAAGATTAAGCTCGTTTTAGGAGATTTCGAGGTCGATTGTCGAGGGGAGCTTTCAGCGTTGATGCAGGGCCAATTATTGATGCTTTCTATGGTTAGTGAGATTATGCGCCTTATGATTGTAGAAAGTGTCAAGGATGGTCTTAAAGCGGCTAAATCGGAGGGACGAATTGGAGGACAACCAAAGTTAACACCTGAAAGAATTTATAATAAGAATCCTGATGTTGCCAAATATTTTATTGAATATTTAGAAAAACGAATTAATTTTACTGAGTTTTGTAGGTTATGCCAAATTGGTCGCAACACTGGCTATCGATATTTAAAAGTATTAAAGGACAAATAAAAGAAGTTACTTAATCTAGTTTTGTAACTTCTTTTTTATTGAATTATAGCGAAGTATTCTTTTCTATCCAATTTACCATTTCTTTGTCAGTTTTATTTAAGTGAAATTTTTCTTTAAGTCTTTTTGCTATAGTAAATTCATTATAGTTACAAGAACTTGCAATTTGATAGGCATACTCTTCCATTTCATTTTTATTTTCTTCTGTAAAGAAGATATGATTCGCCATTTCATTTTTTTGATCAATTATTCGCTTAATGGTTCTAGTATATTTGCATCTAAGATAACCATTTGCATCTTTTTTAAAGTAATTATTGTTTAAGAATGCTCGAATTTGTGTTCTTCCTCGTTTAATGCCTGTCAGATTTTCAATTATTTCTTGAGCTTGTTTATATGTTTTTACTTTTCCATTGTTGATTTCTTCTCTTATTACTCCAAAATAATTTTGAAGTTCTGAAACTCTTGTTTTTTTCTTTTTCTTCATGAAGTTAGGATCAGTATTAAAGGTTTTAAGGTAATAATATATTGTTCTTCTACTTAAGTTCATTTGCTTTGCTACTTCATTGACATTTTGGAGGTTGTCAAATAAGCAAAGAGCTTCACATATTCTTTGAATTCTTCCATCATTAAAGGAAAGGTCATCTGTATAACTTCCATCTTTTATTCCTTCCATGAATGTTCTTTGTGAGTTTGTTAGATGTGTTCTTTTTCTTCTTTTCATTTTATGGACTCCTTTACAACATTATAACATTATTCCTTTTTTGTGCAAAGTTATGCCGACATTTTCCAAACACAAAGACTATGTTTTGACCAGTATTTATAAGGGCTTGCAAAGTCTTAGAAAAATTTCGCTTAGTAATATAGAACCAAAAAGAGGTTCTATAGCGAGTGCTACATGTACTTTTCTTCAAGAAAGAATTTGAACTAATTTAGTTTTTATCATATGAAGATATAAAGTTTCAATGTGCTTACACGCTAGTTTTAGATTTCTTGCAAGAAAATCATATTTAAATGACAAGAAAGGAGAAATTAAGGTGTGAAGATAAGAAATCGTTTTGTTGATGGAAGATTCATCACAGTACATGATCAACTGTTATTGGATTTATACAAGCTTAATTTAGGGTACCCTTTAGATTCAATAACTATAAAAACAATTAATGGTGAAAAGTATTTAGCTAATGCTTTTTATAAAAGAGCTGGTAATGGCTATCAGATTGAACTTTTGACAAAAATACCTAGTCAGGTTCAAGAAGAACAGCTTGATGTTGAAAGACTATTCGAAAACAAGCCTGATGAAAGTGCAATATACTATGATTACATGAAAGAAAGATTAATATTTTCATCAGAAGAAGTTTTAATAGCGGATATATTATTCAGTGATTTTTTGAATAAGTCATCTAATATCAGGAGAATTTCTTTTAAAGAAATTGAAGCATATAGATGTAAGGCCTCATCTTATGCCAATATTGTTTTAAATGACAAAACTGCAGAGAAATATAAGGAAATACTAAAAAGTCTTTGTAGTAAATTAATTCTTTTGCAAACAAATTCCACTTTTAGGAAAGAGCGATATGGGGTAAATGATAAGGATATATTTCAATCATTCTTAGAGATTTCTAATGTTACAGAAATTAGTAAGAATAATTGGCAATTTGACTATTCATTTGGTTTCTATGGAGAAATTATTAAACGCTCAAGAAGATATTCGAATATTTTACCAGATGTTTTTTATCAATGTAGCTTAAAACAAGCAGCCAAACATCGTATGGCAATTTATATAGCACAGGGAGTGTTTTGTGCTAAATATCATCCTAATCGGAAATACTTGATGCCTATGATTAATGAATATTGTGAGTGGTGTTATGGGGATTATAATTACACAACAAGACAATTTAATAACATCTATAGCTATTCCAATGAAATATTAGAAGTTTTAAAAGATTGTAATGAAGTATCTCAGTATGGAATAGGTACTCATATTAGCAGGCATAAAGGTTCAAGAGCAAAATATAACAAATCAGTTACGAGTAAAATTGGTTATGTTTTGATTTTAGCGACAACACATAAAGATGAGCAATTGATTACATAAAGATGAGTATGTTTTATGAGCTTAAAGTTAAGATTTTAAAGGGGTTTAGTTCTTTATATAAGAGATTAGAGAAAGGAATGATAATATGTCTAATTATAAAGAATCAAAAGAGATACTTATAGATGATAAGTTAATAGGATTATTAGGAACTAAAACTTGGCCAAATAATTATATGGTAAAGAGTTTTATTGAAATGTTATTCAGATGCAAAGTTTTAAATAAAATGGAGATTCAGTTGTGTAAAGCTGTGTTAGAAAAAATAGAACTACTGAATACATATGATATACAACAAGTTTTAGATGAACTAGGTCATAGTATAACAGTAAAGGATAATATAGAGATTAAAGATGTACAGTATGAGGCAAATAAATATATTGACAAGAGGTTTAATCAACATAAGAGAGAAGAACTTGCCCAAATAGGTCAATTATTGAATGATAAGGTGGTTAATAGAGTCTATACTAAATTACTTTTAGATCGATATGCGCAGACAATTAAAATTAGTAAAGAATCAACATTGGAGGATTATTTAAATTCGTTTGATGAAACAGCAAAGAATGATCCGGATAAGATGATTTCAACCTCATGTGAGTGTATTGATAGGTTTCTTAATGGAGGTCTTAAAGGTGGACAACTAACAACAATCTTAGGGGATGATTCACCTGCTAGAAGTTTGTGGTGTCTGAACATTGCCTACAAAGCTATTACAACTGGTAAAAATGTACTATATTTAACCTTAGGTACATTAGAAAAAGAACTCATGAAGAAACTAATGTTAAGACATTCATTTGATACAAAGTTTGAAAAAGAACTGACATTAAATGAGGATGCAGAAGAAACTTATGATGCTGAATTGATTAAGGTAGTTTGTAACGATTTTTATGATAATTTAGCTAAGCATTTAAGAATTTTTGATGATAGTTTTTTTGATATTTGCACTACCTATAGTCTTCAGAAATTGTTAGTCGATGCCGAATATAAATTTAAGGATAGTACAGGTAGAGGTATTGACTTAATAATCATTGATAGTTTCAATTACATGAAGCTGGATAATGGAGTCAAGAAAGTTACAAGTATGAAGACTATTAGTGATGAATATTACACTTTTCTTAGAGAAAATAGTAAAGATTTCTTAAAAACCAATAAGATGATACCAATAGTAGTTTCAATGGCAATTAATGAAAAGTATAATGATTCATTTCATGAAGGAAGCAAAATGCTTAGATATTGTATTCCAGATAGAATAGATATCTTGAGTGACAACATATTGGCTGTTCGTTCAAACAATAGGTTATTAGATGTTATGGTAGTTCAAACTAATGATGGTGAGGTTATGGATTATTATGATAAGGTTTATGGATATCCTGAAAATTGGTTTATAGCTTACAATAAGGAAGATATTGTTTTCAAGACTAGATTAACTGGCTTGTCACCGGAAGAAATTTCTGAAGATAGTAAAATGATTGTAGATAAATTACTTAATTCAAAACAGGATTTTTTTGATACCCAATTGCCTAAATGTGTTTTTAAAGATCGTTATACTAAAGAAGAAATGCTGAATGGCTAAATTCATAAGTTGATAAAAAAATTAATGTACGGTTAAATGGAAAAAAAGTTAAGGAGGAAATACAATGAATGATTATGTACAATTAAATACAATGAAAGATATGAACTATGTTGAGATGAGAGAATTAGTATCTAAGGTATGGTTAGATGTTGATGATATTATGAGGTTAGCTCAATGTGGGAAACATAGTGCTACTATTATTAGAAATGAAATTGAACAACAAATTTTGGCAAGTGGTAAGAAAGTACCTATCGCTAGTCATAAATGTGTGCCATCAAAGCTTGTTTTAGAATATCTTGGATTGGATATTGAATATATTTGCAGTATGGCAGAAAAGTTCGCTTAAGGTAATATTATGGCAGTTAGACAAGTTCGAGAAGAAGAATGGACTAAAGATGGTCGTAAATGGAAATTCGAAGTAAAGTACAAAGATATATTTGGAAATCTAAAATATAAAGGATCAGGGAAGTATCATACTAAAAGGGAAGCTCAACAGGCTGAAAGAGATTTCCTTAATGCTCTTGATAAAGCTTCTGATGTTCAAGTTATGACTTTTAAAGAACTATGCGAGAAACATTTTGAGTATCAACAAGATAAAGTTAAGGTTACTACATTGAGAAATTATCAGAAGAGAAGACAACATATGCATATGTTTGATGACATTAAAGTAAATGAATTAAATATTGAACATTTTGAAGCTTGGAAAAAAGAAATTAATGCAAAGGGATTGCAAACTACGACTAAGAATGATTTATATAAGTATCTTAAATGTATTCTTAATTATGGTGCCAAATGGTATAATTACAATTTTTCTAGTATGTATAATAAGATGACTAATTTTAACGATCCTAATGAGATGCCGAAAGAAATGCAGTTTTGGACTAAAGAAGAATTTGATAAGTTTATTCTTGTTGAAACTGATATACAATTTAAAGCAGCTTTTGAAACTCTTTACTATTGTGGATTAAGATCTGGTGAACTTAGAGGCCTTACTTGGAACAATATAGATTTTCTAAACAAAGAATTATCAATTAATAAGAACATTACTGTTAATTTAGATGGAAAGAAGTATGTAGTAACGACACCTAAGACTAAAAGTAGTTATAGGACGATTCCAATGCCTAATGTTTTAATAGAAGATTTAAGAGAACTTAAACAAGAACAGAGTAAATATCATGGCTTTAATGAAAATTGGTATGTGTTTGGATCTTATGAACCTTTAGGAAAGTCTAGATTAAGAGATAGAAAGAACAGAGATTGTGATTTAGCTGGCGTTAAACAAATAAGAATTCATGATTTTAGACATAGCTGTGCGTCATTGTTAATTAATAATGGTGCAAATATAACTATGGTGGCCAAGTATTTAGGACATACTAAAATTGATGAAACTTTAAATACTTATTCTCACATGTTTAAAGGAAAATTGGACAATATAGTTGATACTATAAACAAATTAAATGAGTAGCATTAGCTACTTTTTTATGTTATACTTGTTATAATACTTATATTAAATTAATTAATAGATTTTGGATTTATTCTTAGGCGACATTTTAGGCGACTAAATTTGTAAAAATGTATGCAATTTCATGAATTTTGATGATATTTGAAATTTCAAGATCCTTGTAAATAAAGGAGAAAGCAGGTATGTGGAGTTTATAAACGCCACCCCCTGAAGAGTCAGCGAAAGCTGGCTCATTTTTGTTTGTTTATAGGAATTATAAGAGTTTAAGCAACAAATTCAAAACTTTTGAATGAGTTTTTAGGTGGCATTTAAGTGGCAAAATTTAGTACTTTTATTTGATTATGATACAAAAAGTTTTAAATAAATGGTATAATATATTTATATACAGGAGGTTTGCTATGATAGAAAAATCATTTCAAGAAGTAGCTAATAGTATTAAAAATACAATAATCAATACCCAGTTTGAAATTATGAGTGATGCAAACAAAAAATTAGTTAACTTATATTTTAATATAGGAAAAACTTTAGAAGAAAATAGTAGTTGGGGAAATAAATTTATTGATAATGTTGCAATGGAATTAAAAATATCTTTTCCTAATTTAAAAGGATTTTCGGTTCGTAATTTAAAATATATGAAGTCTTTTTATAATGAATATAAAGATGATAATGAATTTGTGCAACTGGTTGCACAATTACCTTGGAAACACAATATTACATTAATGCAAAAAGTTAAAGATAAGGAAATACGTAAATGGTATATTCTTAAATGTCTTGAAGAAGGATGGTCAGATAGTATTTTAATTTATCAAATAGATACGAATTTATATAATAGACAAGAAAAGGCAATTAAGCATAATAACTTTAATATGACTTTAAAAAAGAATAGTGATCTTGCAAATAATATAATGAAAGAACCTTATGTTTTCGACTTAATAGAACTAACAGAAGATTATAAAGAAAAAGAATTAGAAAATAAAATGTTGGAAAAGTTAAAAAATGTTTTACTAGAATTAGGTTCAGGTTTTTCATTTGTCGGTAGCCAGTATAAGATAACGATTGATAATCATGATTTTTATATTGATTTACTTTTTTACCATATAAAATTAAAATGTTATATAGCAGTAGAACTTAAAGCAACGGAATTTAAAACGGAATTTGCTAGTAAAATGGGATTTTATTTAACAGCACTTGATGAAGAGGTAAAAGATGAACATGATAATCCTTCGATTGGATTAATATTGTGTCAAAATAAAAGTAATAAAATAGTAGATTATACTTTAAAATTTATAAACAAACCAATGGGTGTAAGTGAATACAAAATATTTGATAAATTAGCAAAAGAAATACAAAATAATTTATCAACAAAGGTAAATATAAACGATTATTTAAAAAATGATAATGAAATGGACATCTAGAAAATATGAGAAAATATAAAGTATTTATTGATACATGTGCATATTACAAAGAGCAATTTCAATTTGACAAAACAAAAAGCCTTGTAATGGCATTATTAAAAAATGAAGTTGATTTAGGTAACATTGAAATTCTATTACCAGTTATAACATTAAATGAAATAAAGAAAAACTTGTTATGTGATGTCGAAGAATATAATATTCAAATAAAAAATGCTATAAAAAAAGTTTTTAAAGATAAACCTTGGTTTAATAATGAAATAAGCAATTATCAAATATTAATTGATAATAATAGATTAGATGATTTTACTAAATTTATAAAAGATTATCATTGTAAAATATTAAATTATGATTTAATAAATTCTACTATAATACAACGAGTATTTGAAAAATATTTTAAAAACCAATTTCCTTTTGAAAATAACAAATATAAAAAATGTGAATTTCCTGATGCCTTTGTTATAGAAATATTAAAAACTTTTGATCCAACGGAACTTATAATTGTATCAGAAGATAATGGTTTTATTAACTCATTTGATAAAGATAAAGTATTAATATTTGATGATATAAAATCATTATTAAATTATCTTATAAGTAAGAATCCTAAATCTAAAAATGCTTTTTACCATTTAAGTATTATAATGGATAAATATAAAGAAACAATGATTAAAATAGTAAATGATAAAGTTAAGAACTACAATGTTGTTATTCCTCATGTTGAGGTTTTAACTGTTAATTATGTAAAAAGTTTTGGACAACCTTATGATGCAAAAATTATAGATTTTGATGAAAAATATTTGACCTTTTCTGTAAGCATTGTTATTGATGTAGAATTTGAATATTTAAATGATGAGCAAGAAGCTGAATTGAAATCGTGTGGTGAAGTAGCAGACTTTATTTTTAAAGCAGAATTATTAGGAAAAAAAGATTATAAGTTAGAAGTTATAAAAGATGATATGTTTGATTGTTTTTTCATAGATAAGTTATAAAATTTTAGGTGGCATTTAGGTGGCAAATTTCTAAAAATTTAGGAATTTAATTTAATCTAAAATAAACCAAAAGATTAAAAATTGGTTAAAAATAAATAAAAATGTTATAAAAAAACAAAAAAGGTATGAAACTTTGATGCCCCCTGAAGAGTCAGCGAAAGCTGGCTCATTTTTGTTTATTACTAAGTTTTATAAGGTTTTATAGAGATTAACCAAAAATATTGAATTAATTTTGGGTAGCATTTAGGTAGCAAAATTTAAAATAAATAAAATTGTTTTTTAATTTATTTTGATTAAAAGTAGATGGAATTTTATTAACTTTAGTTGATAAAAGCACTAATCTATCAAGAGATATTATAACTGAATTAGAAAGCAATTATTGTGGAATTATCGAAATATTTAATACACAAATACCCAATGCAGTTAAAGTTGCAGAGGAAATCTATCAGGGTAAAAGTATTTTTTTTATGATAAAAATAGTAAAGTTGCTGATGCATACTTCCAATTTGCAAAGGAGGTTGACAAGAATGAAAGAGAGAAAAATGTACCTACCATCAGTATATGATTTTTTTACAACTTAAGAAGAAAGAGACGCAGAGAAGTTAGAAAAAATTGTTAATATATCATTAAGAGATATTGATGATTTTCCTAAGCACCCATTTAAAATTGATGTTAATGAAGAAATGCAAGAAAATTTAAAAAAGAATTAGAAATAAAAATACTAAAAAATAAACGGATATATCTCCAAAAAAAAATCATTGACATTTATATTGAAGTATGTAAAAATTAAAATGAGGCATGGATAATATGTATTGTAAAAATTGTGGAAACAAGTTAAATGAAAATGAAAAATTTTGTCCTAATTGTGGTCATTCAGTTAATATTATAGAAAATAAAATTGTTGAATCCAAAAATATTGAACCTAAAAAAAAATATAGTAAAAATATAATTAATCTAATATTAAGTACTGTCTGTATTTGGTATGCTCTTTTAGTAGCATTTATTATTTATGTTATGCCATATACTGTTGAATTTTTATCATATGCATTTTTAGTAATACTAACTTTTGGATTAATTATAACAAGTGAAGGATTTAGTGGCTTTCAAAAATTTATAAGTGATAAGATACCATCTAAAATAAGTTCTAGTTATATTGTTGAAATAGTAGCTTTATTAATTTTAGCTTTGATATTTTTTTTAATTTATTTTTTAAGAAGAAAAAATATTGAAAAAGGTTATATTCAAGATAAATTAGTTCCTCCAAAAAAAATAATATTTAATTCTATATTATTTTCATTGATAATAATATTTAGTTTTTCGTTTGTATTTGAATTAATAAGATCTAAAGAAACAGATGAGAAAACTATTAAATTAAATGATATTCAAATGACATATGATAAAAATATATGGGAAAAGGATAAAGATAAAGAAACTGAAAATCCAAAAGTTATAATTCATGATAATAGTAGTATTACATTAAGCGTTTCAAAATCTTATCAAACTTTAAATACTATTAATTGAAAATATATATGAATATGGAAAATTTTTAGATTGTTCCAATTATCCAAAATGCAATTATACAAGGAAATAAAGATATACAGTTTTTGTATATTTTTTTAGTTTCTATAAATTTAAATATTTATAAATTATTAATAACAAATTAAATGATTATAAGAAAATACCAAGCAAATTGTTCATTCAAAACCGGAAGTAAACCTTTAGTATGTTTTAAAATTATTATATAACTGCTATCATTTTTTTGAAAGGAGAAAAAATATGGACCAAGAAAAAATTGGCAAATTTATTGCAAATGCTCGCAAAAGCCAAAACCTAACTCAAGAGCAATTGGCAGAAAAACTAGGTATTACCAAAAATGCAGTAAGTAAATGGGAACGTGGTTTATCTTTAATGGATATGTCTTTACTTAAACCACTTAGTGAAATATTAGAAGTAAGTGTTAATGATATACTTGCCGGTGAATTTATTGAAAATAAGGATATAGAAAAAAAGAGCGAAGAAAACATCATCAAATTAACAGAATTAGTAACTTTAAAATCAATGAAATACGGTATTATCGGTATGGCTATATTTTCCATAATCTTAATATTTATTTCATTTTTCAAAGATAAATCAATGGCATCCATTGTTAGTTTGCTATGTGCCTACAATTCAATAACCTTTTTAAGTCGTTACAAAATAAAAAAAGATAGAACAGATTTAATTACTGGTATCATGTTCATTATTGGTGTTCTTTGTAATACAATTACTTTTATAATATCTTAAGAATAAAATTTTTTGTTCATCATGATTTTCTATCAAAAAGTTCTCTCAAAATTATCACCCTCTCATCTTTCACATATAACAATTTTCTTTTTTAAAATTTATAACAATTTTTATTTTAGTAACTTAGTTGTAACTTTAAATGTAATATAATTATACAAAGAGAGGAGATTTTCAATATGGAAATATTAAAAGTCGATAATTTAACAAAGATTTATGGAAAAGATACAACTAAAGTAATTGCCTTAGATAATGTTTCTTTTTCGGTAGAAAAAGGAGAATTTGTTGCTATTGTGGGAGCAAGTGGAAGTGGGAAATCAACACTTTTACATTTAATTGGAGGAGTTGATCGCCCAACATCAGGTAAAGTTTACATTGATGGAAAAGATATTTATAATTTTGATGATGATAAACTTGCAATATTTAGAAGAAGACAAATTGGACTAATTTATCAATTTTATAATTTAATACCTATTTTGAATGTTGAAGAAAACATTACCTTACCTCTAGCTTTAGATAATCGTAAAGTAGATAAAGAAGTATTAAACGATTTGTTGAATTTATTAGGTTTACAAAATAGAAAAAATCATCTTCCCAGTGAGTTATCGGGAGGTCAACAGCAAAGAACCAGTATAGGCCGAGCCTTAATTACAAATCCGGCTTTAATACTGGCCGATGAACCTACAGGAAACTTAGATTCCAAAGCAAGCGATGAAATAGTTGCGTTACTAAAAAAATCTAATAAAGAGTTAAACCAAACAATTATTATGATTACTCATAATATGGAAATAGCCAAATTTGCTGATAGAATAATTAAAATAGAAGATGGCAAAATTGTTCCGGAGGTAAACTGGTGAATTTACTTAACAAATTAACAATTAAAAACTTAAAATTAAACAAAAAAAGAACAATTGTAACTATTATAGGAATAATATTATCTAGTGCTTTAATTACAGCGGTTGCTTCTATGTATTCAAGCGGAATAAAATCTTTAATTAAATATGAAACTAGAGAGAAAGGAAATTTTCATGTTGCTTATTATGATGTTCCCGTAGAAAATATAGATGTTTTTAAAAACAACAGAGAAATAGAAAAACTTAATTTATCTAAAAATATTGGTTATGCAAAAATTGCTTCAAAAAATGATTATAAACCTTATGCTTTTATAAAAGCCTTTTCTAAAAGTTCTTTAGAAAATTTATCTATAAAGTTAGTTCAGGGAAGATTACCAGAAAATAGTAATGAAATTATCATTCCAACCCATTTAAAAACGAATGGAAGGTTAGTTTTGAAAATTGGAGATACTATTACTCTTGATGTTGGTAAAAGAACTGACAAAGACGGAATAGAGTTAAAACAAAATAATCCATTTCAACCGAGTGATACTTTGGAAGAAAATAAATATTCTAACATAGGTGAAAATGTTGACTCTAAAAATAAAGAAACTGATAGTGAAAAGATAGTAGATACATCTTCTAAAACTTATAAAATTGTTGGAATTATTGAAAGACCAGCAAGTAATATCGAAAGTTATTCTGCTCCTGGTTACACCTTTATAACTTATCTTGATGAAGAAAATTTATCTGGATATGTTGATATTTATGCAAGATATACTAAAGATGGAACAAAAAATGCTTATGAACTTACTGCCAATATAATAGGAGTAGATGAAGATATATTTGTTAAAGCCAATACCAAAGGTAATATTTCTTATGAGAATTATATGGAAGAAATGAAAAAAGCAAAATATGATATTTCTATTAATGACTACTTAATTGGTTTAGAAATTAATCCGATTGGTAGTAGTCAAATAGTTGGATTAGGTGCAGTACTATGTATTGTTATAATGGTTATTATTTTTACCTCAGTCTTTTGTATAAAAAATAGTTTTGATATTTCTATTACAGAAAAAATAAAACAATATGGCATGCTTCGAAGTATTGGAGCAACCAAAAAACAAATAAAGAAAAATGTTTTTTATGAAGCAACTGTATTAGGTCTTATTGGTATTCCTTTAGGTATATTATTTGGCTTTCTTGCATCATTTATTTTGGTATTAATTAGTAATTATTATTTTAGTTCTATAACAGAAGGGGCAATTGAACTGCAATTTAATTTTTCTATTATATCTATATTAGTATCTATTTTACTTGGAACTATAACGATTTATTTTTCAGCCTTTAGAAGTGCCCATAGAGCCTCAAAAGTTTCTCCAATCGATTCTATAAGAAATAGTGCAGGTATTAAAATCAATAGAAAAAAATTAAAATCATCTAAAATTATTAAGAAGATATTTGGTATAGGTGGAGAAATTTCATATAAAAATTTAAAACGAAATAAAAAGAAATACAGAACAACCGTTATTTCTATCATTACGTCAGTATTTGTTTTTATAGGCTTATCAGGATTTATGAATATGGCTTATAGTGAGGCAAGAGAAGAATTGGATTACTTGGAATATAATCTTGCTCTTACGAGTAATAATATTACAGATGAAAACTTAAATAATTTTATCAATACAACTACTTTTGATAATATTGAAAATTCGTCAATTATTAGACATGTTGAATTTGTTTTTCAAAATCCTAAATATAGTAAAGAATACCTCAACTGGAATAATATTAAAAATTTAGAAGATGTAAAACAAAAAGAATATATTCAAATATATGCTCTAGGAAATACACAATATCAGAAATATATTAAACAATTAGGAATAGATTATGAAAACATTAAAAATAAAGCAATTCTTTATGATTATCATGAGAATTTAAAGAAATATGATGCCAAAGGAAATATTGTTAAACAAGAAAATCTTAAAATATTAGATTATAATATCAATGATAAAATAAAAGGTAATTTAGAAAATGGTCAAGATTATACTTTTGAAATAGGTGCTATTTCTAAAAAATTACCTTTTGGATTACAAAGTATACCCGGTGAAATGTTATTTGTAAGTGATGAATTATTTGAGAAAATCGCTAATACTTCAAGATTACAAATATTTTATAAATCAAATAATGCTTCTCTGCTTCAAGATGAGATAGATGACGCTTTAGAAGAAGAAATTTATAGTTTAAATAATTCAGAAGAAAATGTAAAAATTATGGAAAATCTCCTTACATTAGTTGGAATATTTTTATATGGTTTTATTATCGTTGTATCTTTAATAGGTATTACAAATATATTTAATACTATTACAACGAATATGGAATTAAGAAAACCAGAATTTGCTATGTTAAAATCAATTGGAATGACCAAAAAAGAGTTTAATAAAATGATAAGATTAGAAAGTATTTTTATAGGATGTAAAGCATTACTTATAGGAATTTCTCTTGGTGTAGGTATTTCTTATTTGATATATATAAAATTTAATGAAGTAAATTATAATTTTCCAATAGTAGCAATTTTAATTAGCATTTTTACAGTTTTTATCCTTATAATTTTAATAATGAAATATTCAATTAGTAAAATAAATAAGCAAAATATAATTGAAACAATTAGAAATGAGAACATTTAGTTAAAGGAGGCAATGCCTCCTTTAAAATATGATATAATTATAATTAGAAAGGAACAATAATATGAATGTTTTATTAGTAGAAGATAATATATCAATTATCAAAGGTCTTGCTTATTCTTTTGAAAAAAATAATCTTCATTTAATAACTAAAACTAATATAAAAGAAACAAAAGAATATTTAGAGAATAATAAAAACATTGATTTAATCATTCTTGATATAACTTTGCCTGATGGAAATGGTTTTGATTTATATGAAAATATTCTTAAAGATTTAAAGATACCAACTATTTTTTTAACGGCAAAAGATGAAGAAGATGATATTGTTAAAGGTTTAGAAGTAGGAGCAGAAGACTACATAACCAAACCATTTAGTACGAGAGAATTACAAGCAAGAGTAAATAAAGTATTGTTGCGTTCCAAGAAGAAAAGTTTAATAAAAGTTAAAGATATAACCTTTAATTTAGATAAAGCAATATTATATAAAAAGGAAAAACCAATTGAATTGACAGCTATGGAATTGAATTTGGTAAATTTACTTTTTAATAATTTAGGAAAAGTTGTAAATAGAAATGTTATTCTTGATAAAATATGGGAATGGACCGGAAATTATGTTGATGATCATACAATTACTGTATATTTAAAAAGAATAAGACAGAAAATAGGAACAGATATTATTCAAACGGTAAAGGGAATAGGTTATAGAATAGATGAAGAATAAAATTGAATTAAAAAAATGTTTATTTAAAGTTTTAATTTTTTCGATTTGTTTATTATTATTGTTCCTAGTAATAAATATATATGAGTATCAAATATATACTAGTAATTTTAATAATAAAATTAATAATATTGTTGATGCTATAGAAAGAAAATATCCCGATTTAACAGAAAAAGAAATTGTTGAAATTTTAAATAGTAAAGGTTCTAATAAATCTGAAATATT
Source organism: uncultured Clostridia bacterium (assembly GCA_947628085.1). GTDB lineage: Bacteria > Bacillota > Clostridia > TANB77 > CAG-508 > Scatovivens. The sequence continues at coordinate 8,056 of CANQYM010000016.1, read as the reverse complement.
AAAAAAATATGGTATTAGTTTAAGAAATAAATCAATAGTATTAGAAAACGATAAAAAGTATCATGAATTTTTAATTTTTAATTTGTGTATATTAGCATTAGGAATTTCTTTTTTAATTTTTCTGTTTATAATATATATCAAAAGAAGAGATAAAGAAATTAAAGATATTACTCAATATATTGAAGCCTTAAATAAGAAAAATTATAGTTTAAAAATAGACTCTAATTCTGAAGATGAACTTTCTATTTTAAAAAATGAGATATATAAAACAACAGTAATGTTGAAAGAAACTGCTGAAAATTCTAAAAAAGATAAGAAAAATTTAAAAACATCTTTAGAAGATATATCTCATCAATTAAAAACTCCTTTGACTAGTATTTTAGTAATGCTAGATAATTTAATTGATGATGCTGATATGGATAAAGGAATAAGAGAAGATTTTATAAGAGATATTAAAAGAAATATAATGAACATTAATTTTTTAGTACAATCTATTCTAAAACTATCAAAGTTTGATGCTAATACAATTAATTTTCTAAAAGAAAAAAGGTTATTAAAAGATATTTTGAATGAAGCAATAAAAAATGTATCAACTTTATGTGATTTAAAAAATATTAAAATAAATATAAAAGGAGATAATGAAACTATAATAACCTGTGATTTTAAATGGCAAGTAGAAGCAATAACTAATATTTTAAAAAATAGTATTGATTATTCTAAATGCAATCAATCAATAGAAATTAATTATGGAAAATATAATGTCTATTCTTATATAGAAATAAAAGATTTTGGTCAAGGAATATCTTCAAGAGATATTAAACATATTTTTGAAAGATTTTATAAAGGGGAAAATTCTGATAATGAAAGTATAGGAATAGGTTTAGCCTTAGCAAAAGTTATTATTGAAGAAGATAATGGAAGTATTACAGTAGAATCTAATAATAAAGGTACAAAATTTATTATAAAATACTTTAATTAATTTTTATTTTTGGCAATTTATAATTTTCTAAAAGAATTAAGTGATATAATAGAATAAAAGGTGATTAAATGAAAAAAATATTAACTGTAATTGTAACTAGTATTGTATCTTTAATAATAACTTTTATATTAGCAGAAATGTTTAGTATATATCATTTTAAAGATATTCCAACTTTACCAACTTTTTCTTATTTATTATCAGCATTTTGTATAATTGAATATATTTTCTTAATGATTTTTTATATTATCATGAAAAAGAAGAATAAAGTTAAAATAGAGAGCAAAAAAATAATTAGTATGCTTTTAGTTTTTATATCTTTATTACTAATGCTTGGTTTTATAACTTTTTTAGATATTGACTGGCTAAATCATTATCTTTATTCAACTCCTTTTTACATTAATGTAATAGGAAGAAGTTTACAATTTATATTGCCATCCATAATATTACTAGTTATTAGTATGTTCTTATTAAGAAAAGGTCATAAATAAAAAAATATTTTTAAGGCAAATTTAATTCTAAAATGGGAAGAATATTTACTAGGTTTAAATATTTTTTTCTATATGATATAATGATTATTGAAAGAACAATATGGTTGTTGATACGGAAAGAGAGGTAATAATTATGTGTACAGCAATAACATACAATACGAAAAATCACTATTTTGGCAGGAATTTAGATTTAGAGTATTCTTATAAAGAAACTGTAACAATTACACCACGAAATTATGATTTTAAATTTAGAAAAGTAAAGGAAATTACTAATCATTATGCTATTATTGGTATGGCTTATGTTTCTAATGATTATCCATTATATTATGACGCTATTAATGAAAAAGGGTTAGGGATGGCTGGTTTAAATTTTCCAACTAATGCTTTTTATAATGAGGAAGAAAGTACAAAAGATAATATTGCTCCTTTTGAATTTATTCCTTGGATTTTATCTCAATGTGCTAATATTGCAGAAGTTAAAAAATTATTAGAGAAGATAAATATTGCCCAAATTGATTTTAGCAGTAACTTGAAAGCATCTCCTTTGCATTGGATTATTGCTGATAAAGAAAAATCTATTACCATTGAGTCTTTACAAGATGGTTTAAAAGTATATGATAATCCTGTTGGAGTTTTAACAAATAATCCAACTTTTGATATCCACATGTTTAATTTAAATAATTATATGAATTTATCAATCGAAGAGCCCATAAATAACTTTTCCAAAAAATTAAATTTTGATACTTATAGTCGGGGAATGGGAGCAATCGGTTTACCAGGTGATTTATCATCTGCTTCCAGATTTGTAAAGGCAACTTTTACAAAGATGAATTCTTTATCCGGAGACTCTGAGTCAGAAAGTATTAGTCAATTTTTTCATATTTTAAATTCTGTTGCTCAACAAAGAGGATGTGTTCATATGGGCGAAGATAAATACGAAATAACAATTTATAGTTCTTGTTGTAATATGGATAAAGGAATATATTATTATACAACGTATGAAAATAGTCAAATTACAGGAATTGATATGCATAAAGAAAATTTAGATGGAACTAAATTAATAAATTATGATTTAATAAAAGGCCAACAAATATTAATGCAAAATTAAATATATTTATGATGTAAAAAGTCATGCTAGGAGGAGTTATGAAAAAGTATGTAGATTTTATAATTAAAGGCTTTTATGCTGGAATTTTAATTAGTATTGGAGGTATTGCTTATTTAGCCATTCCTGATAAAGTAGTAGGTTCTTTTATTTTTTCGTTAGGGCTTCTTACGGTTTGTATGTATTCTTTTAATTTATATACAGGAAAAGTTGGACATTTATTAGTAAATAAACCAAATTATATAATTGAATTATTATTATCTTTAATAGGAAATTTTTTAGGTACTTTTGCCGTTGGTAATTTAATGCGTTTAACGCGATTTAAAAACTATATAGAACTAGCGAAAGATATTGTTAATACTAAATTAAATGATAGCCTTTTAAGTATATTCATTTTAGCCCTTTTTTGTGGTATGATAATGTATATTGCTGTTAATAATTATAAAAAAGAAAAAGATGTTGTTGGAAAATATTTAACAATATTCATGGGAGTTATGGCTTTTATATTATGTGGCTTTGAACATTGTGTTGCCAATATGTTTTATTTTAGTATTGCTTCTGTTTTTTCCTTTAAAGTTTTCTATTATTTACTCGTGATGATTTTAGGAAATACATTAGGTTCTTTAATAATAGCCTGGTATTATAATAAATATAATTCTAAATAACTATAGAGATAATCTTTATAGTTTTTTTATTATTACAAAAGTGTAAGGTTAATTTTCTTTTAATCATGGTATAATAATAAGAAGAAAATGGTGATTTTATGGCAAGAATAATGATTATTGAAGATGATAAAGCAATTAGTTTAGAGTTAAAAGAATTACTAGAAAAAAATGACTATGAAATTTTTCTTTTAGAAAACTATCAAAATTCTTTAGAAGAAATATTTCAAGTTTCCCCAGATTTAATATTACTAGATATTAATATTCCTTATTTAAATGGTGAATTGCTTCTTCAAAAGTTAAGAAAAAAATCTAATATTCCTGTTATTATGGTAACCAGTAAAAATACCGAAACAGATGAAGCCTTATCTATTTCTTATGGAGCCGATGATTATATTACTAAACCATATAATCCTAATATATTACTTTTAAGAATAGGGGCTGTTTTGAAAAGAACAAAAACTAACTATAATAATTCCAATGAACTATTTTATAAAGAATTAAAATTTGATTTCCAAAAAGGTATAATTAAAAAAAATAATCTTGAAATAGAACTAACTAAAAATGAAATTCTTATTTTTTCTTATTTATTAAATCATCAAAATAAGATTGTAACAAGAGAAGAACTTATGACAACTTTATGGGATAATTCCGAATATGTAAATGAAAATGCTTTAAATGTTAATATTAGCAGACTAAGAAATAAATTAAAAGAAATTGGTTATCCAAATGCAATAGATACAAGAAAGAAAATAGGGTATATTTTATTATGAAAATAGGAGCATATTTTAAAGATAATTTATATAAATTATTCATATTTATTAGTTGTTATATAATTAATTTACTTATATTTTTAGCCTTTAAAGTTGATAAAGAGGTTCTTTTATCCTCATCATTTATATATCTTGTTTGTTTTTTACTTGTTTTACTAATTCCGTATTTTCGCAAAAGAAAGTTTTATAAAGATTTATTTTTAAATATTGCATCTCTTGATAAAAGTTATTTAGTATTAGAAACTTTAATAAAACCAGAGTTTTATGAAGGAGAACTTTTATATCAAGCTTTATATGAAATTAATAAGTCAATGAATGAAAATATAAAATTAATAAATGAGTCTTTGCAAGATTTTAAAGAGTATATTGAAATGTGGATACATGAAGTTAAAATTCCTCTTGCTACTTTAGTTTTAATGAGTAATAATCATAAAGAATATTTTGATAATAAAACTAAATTACAATTAAAAAGATTAGAAAATTATGTAGACCAAGTTCTTTATTATGTTCGTTCGGAAAATGCTGAAAAAGATTATTTAATAAAGGAAACGGATTTAGCCAAAGTAATTAAAAATGTAGGTCTTAAAAATATGGATGAAATCCTTGAAAATAAAATAGATTATATTGTAGAAAATGTAAATTTTAAAGTATTAACGGACTCTAAATGGTTAGAATTTATTCTAGGACAAATAATAAATAATAGTATTAAATATAAAAGAAATATTGAAAATTCTTATATAAAAATATTCGTGAAAGATGAAGAAAATAAAACTATATTAATTATTGAAGATAATGGAATAGGAATAAAAAAATCGAATTTAAAACAAGTATTTGATAAATCTTTTACTGGAGAAAACGGAAGAGGAAGTGTTTCATCAACTGGAATGGGGTTGTTTATTGCTAAAAATATGTGTGAAAAACTAGGACATAAAATTGAAATAGACTCTCTTGAAAATAAGTATACAAAGGTCTTTATAACTTTTGCTAAAGATAAATATTATGATGTTTTAAAGTAGTATTACAAAATTGTAAGGTTATGTAAGATTAAAGATGCGACAAAATATTTTTTTTGAATTATTATGGATTTGAAAGGAGAAAAAATGGAAAATATTTTAAAAGTTTGTAAAATTGAAAAATATTATGGTAGTCGTTCATCTTTAACTAAAGCCCTTGATGATTTATCATTTGAAGTAGAAAAAGGTGAATTTGTTGCTATTATGGGGGCATCTGGTTCGGGGAAAACAACGCTTTTAAATTGTATATCAACGATTGATAAGGTAACAAGTGGTCATATCTTTTTAGGAGAACTTGATATTACTAAATTAAAAGGAAATGAACTTAATAAATTCCGAAGAGAGGAATTAGGTTTTATCTTTCAAGATTTTAATTTGTTAGATACTTTAACGGCTTATGAAAATATTGCTCTTGCTCTTTCTATTCAAAATGTAAACGTTAAGGAGATTGAAAAAAGAGTAAAAAAAGTTGCTCTTGAACTGGATATTAAAGATATTTTAAATAAATACCCTTATCAAATGTCAGGTGGTGAAAAACAAAGAGTAGCATCGGCTAGGGCAATTATTACTAATCCTAAATTGATACTTGCTGATGAACCAACAGGTGCTTTAGACTCTAAATCTTCCAAAATGCTTTTAGAAAAGTTTAATTATTTAGACGCAATGGGAGCAACTATTCTGATGGTTACCCATGATGCTTTTACAGCAAGTTATGCAAGACGAGTAATCTTTATCAAAGATGGTAAAATTTTTAAAGAAATACGTAAAGGGGATAATTCTCGTAAGGAATTTTTTGATAAGATTATTGATGTAGTTACTTTACTTGGTGGCGATTTAAATGATGCTTTGTAAGTTATCTTTAAAAAATATCAGGAAAAGTATAAAAGATTATGCCATCTATTTTTTTACACTTATTCTTGGGGTAGCCATTTTCTATGTTTTTAATGCTTTAGATAGTCAAACGGTTATGATAAATGTTTCAAGTTCAACACAGGATATAATTGAACTTATGATGACAATGCTTTCTAGTGTCAGTGTCTTTGTTTCATTTATATTAGGTTTCTTAATTATATATGCTTCCAGATTTTTAATGAAAAGACGTAACAAAGAGTTTGGAGTTTATTTAACACTTGGAATGAGTAAAAGAAAAATATCTTTAATTTTATTCTTTGAAACACTTTTTATCGGTATTTTATCTTTAATTGTAGGTCTTGCTGTTGGCGTACTGATTTCTCAAATTATGAGTTTAGTTGTTGCTAATATGTTTGAGGCTGACCTTACTAAATTTGCTTTTGTCTTTTCAACTTCTGCTTGTATAAAAACTATCATTTATTTTAGTATTATGTATCTACTTGTTATGATATTCAATACTTACAGTGTTAGTAAATGTAAATTAATTGATTTATTAAATGGTGCTAAAACTAGTGAAAAAGTACAATTAAAAAATCCTTATCTTTGTATTATTATATTTATTATATCTTTGCTTGTACTTGGAAAAGCCTATTACATGGTTACAGCCGAATTCCTAACTTTACAAGAAGTTGTTGATGTTATAAAACCAATTATCATGGGAGTTGTATCTACCTTTTTAATCTTTTGGTCTTTATCAGGACTAATTTTAAGAATTGTTCAAAGTTTAAAAAAATATTACTATAAAGGTTTAAATAGTTTTACATTAAGACAGTTTTCAAGTAAAATTAATACAACTGTGTTTTCCACAACAATTATTTGTTTAATGTTATTTGTAACAATATGTTTATTATCGGCTTGTCTTACTATGAAAAATTCCATGAATGCTAATATTAGAAAACTTGCACCTGTTGATGCTATATTTACTCAAAATATGAATATGGATAAGTACTATGATGATTATAGAAGATATGGTTATAACGACTCTCAAATAAAAAACTCTCATTATACTGCTAAAGAAATGTTTAAATTATTTAACTTTGATATTACCTCTTATTTTAAAGATTATATAGAAGTAAATACTTATGCAACAGAAGATTTAACTATGAATAACACTTTAGGTTCATTATTAGATTATGTTAGAACTAATTTTCCTTTTTTAGCATACGATACGAAAGAACCTATTATGAAAATTAGTGATTATAATAAAGTTGCTAAATTTTATGGTTTACAAGAATACTATTTAAGTAAAAATGAATATATTATTATTGCTGACTTTAAATCTATGGTTAAAATAAGAAATCTTGCTTTAGAAAAAGGTGAAGTTATTAATTTATTTGGACATACTTTAAAACCAAAATATTCAACTTGTCAAGATGGTTTTTTAGAAATGTCTAGTAATCATATTAATACAGGAATTATATTAGTTCCCGATAGTGTTATAGATGAAGATTATTTAATTCAAAATCATTTGATAGGTAATTATAAAACTTCTAATAAAAAAGAAATAATGAAAATAGAAGATAGTATTAATGCTTTAGATAAGAGTTCTAAAACTAAGGATTATTTACTGCCAAGTGGTTCAACCAAGTTAGCAATTAAAGAAGCAACAACAGGATTAACAGCGATGGTAACTTTTATTGGTCTTTATTTAGGAATTATTTTTTTAATTAGTAGTGCAGCAATTTTAGGATTAAAAGAATTATCGGAAAGTAGTGATAATAAAGAAAGATTTAAAATGTTAAGAAAAATTGGGACAGATGAAAAATTAATAAATAAGGCTCTATTTAGACAAATTGGTATTTTCTTTATGTTACCTTTAGTTTTAGCAATTATTCATTCTGTTTTTGGAATTATGTTTGCTGTTAAAATATTAGAAGTATTTGGAACTGATGAGTTATTACCATCAATTATTGCAACTGTTATATTTATTGTTATTATCTATGGTGGTTATTTCTTAATTACCTATTCTTGTAGTAAGAACATTATAAGAGAACGTTATTAATTGACAAAATTATAAAAATATGTTATAATTTAGGCGTTTAAAAAGGGATAGTGTGAAAAGTTTTATGGAAAACTAATCATACATAAGAAAAAGATATTAGAATGGAAATTTTAATATAAAAT
>CANQYM010000015.1 GCA_947628085.1 uncultured Clostridia bacterium | reverse complement strand
TGAAAAAATTATTTAAAAAATTTCAGTTATCTATCGGAAGGATTTCCGATTTACACAACTTTTTCTATAGTCTCAAAAGTGAACCTAAATATTAAACTTTCGTTTAAAATTTTGAGTTCACTTTATTCATATTATTTTTAATAATTTAAAAATTCTTTTAAATTTTGTAAATTCTCATTTGCATCTTTTATTCCTAAATCATACATTTCCTGCAGTTTATCTGGATTTTTTTCTATTCTTTTTATTTTTATAGTTTTACTAGGTCTTATTACAAATATTTCTTTTTTATTTTCCATATCTATAATTTTTTCTACTGTTTCATTATACATTTTATATCTATTATTTACACATTCAATAAATTTAGGATATTTTCTATACTTTAATTTTGTAATTAACTTATTTGTTGGTTTCTTTCTATATTCTATAGGTCTTGTAAGAACTACTATAATTTTTTCATAGCCCATTTTTTTACATTCATCAACTGGGATGCTATTAGAAGTTCCACCATCTAAATATTTTTTTCCATCAATTTCTACTATTTTAGATACAAAAGGCATTGCAGAAGTTGCTCTCATTACTTCCATTTGCTTAAAGCAGTCAGATATTTTTATGAACTCTGGTTTTCCAGTTTCTACATTTGTTACACCAGCAAATATTTCTGTTTTAGATTTTTCAAAAGTTTCTTCATCAAATACATCTAGTTTAAAAGGTAATTCATAATAGGCAAATTCTTTATTTATTACATTTCCTGTTTTTATTAAAGAATTTATTCCCATATATCTTTTATCTTTAATATATTTTTTATTATATCTAATAACTCTTCCTCTTTGTTTTGAAATATAATTAATTCCAAATAGAATTCCAGCAGATACTCCAACTATACCATCTATTTCAATATTATTATCTAAAAAAACATCAATGACACCTGCTGTATACATTCCTCGCATTGCTCCACCTTCTAATACTAATCCTACTTTCATAATTTCACTTCTTTTCTACTTTTTTGAACATTATAGCAAATAAATTTATTTAAGTAAATAAGTAATGTTTCCTTAAATTTTTTATATTTATTTTGATTGAGGAATCAATTTTTTTAGTTTATCTAATATCTCTTATGAACTATATATATAATTTTATGAGTGACGCGTAAGCGACCAACCGAAGCGTAAGCGAAGGGCGATTGGAGCAATCTTCCTTTTGTTTTTTAAAAAAGGAGATTGCGACACCAAGTCACGTTATAAAATTATATATATAGCTCATAAGAGATTTAGTTAATTAAATAATTAAATAATTATTTAATTATTTATAGTTGCCGATATCTAAATAATTATTTAATTAGGTAAATAATTCTTGCATTAACTCATGTACAGGCACAATTTTATCTATTTTACTTACATTGCTTCCACAAAAAATTAATCCATTTTCTACATTTCCTTTAACTGAATTTATTAAAGCATCTGTAATGCAGTATGGCGTAGTATTTGCATTACAAGTTTTTATGCAATTATAGCATTTTTCTACTTTACATTTTTCATTATAAACTTTTTTTATGAATTCGTTATTTAAAGCTCTTCCTGGCATTCCAACAGGACTTTCAATTATTTTTATATCTTCTTCTTTTGCATTAACATATGCTTCTTTAAATTCTTTTGAAGCATCACATTCATTTGTTGCTACAAATCGAGTAGCCATTTGAACCCCTGTAGCTCCTAAATTTAAAAATTTATTTATATCATTTCTATTCCAAATTCCACCTGCCGAAATTACAGGAATTTCTTTGTTAAATTCTTTTTCTATTTCTTTAATATAATTTACAACTTCTTTTGTTATATCTTCAAGTTTTGGTTTGCTTTCAGTAAGTTCTTTCTTCTTAAATCCTAAATGTCCTCCTGCTTCTGGTCCTTCAATAACTATCATATCTGGTACATAATTATATTTTTTTATCCAATGTTTTGTTATTAACTCGCAGCATCTTAGCGATGAAACAATTGGTGCAATTTTTGTATTTGTTCCTATAACATATTCTGGTAATTCTTTTGGTATTCCCGCACCAGAAATAATTAAATCTATTTTCTGCTTAACACATTCTTCGACTATTTCTTTATAGTGATTCATAGCAACCATAATATTAACTCCAAGAATTTTATCATCTCCTGCTATTTTTCTCGCTAAATTTATTTCTTTTCCTATTGCTCTTAAATTAGTTCCTATAGGATTTATATTAAAATCATCTTCTTTAAATCCAATATCGGCTGTTGAAATAATTCCTATTCCTCCTTCTTTGCTTACTGTTCCAGCAAGATTATGAAGTGATACTCCAACACCCATTCCTCCTTGAATAATTGGATATTTGGACTTTTTATTTCCTATTGGTATACCTTCCATATTTTTCTCCTTATCTAGTTTTCAATACTAGATTATCATTTGTTAAAAACTTTATCAATTTATTTGACCAAGCGTTCTAAAGCAAAAAAATAAAGATGACTTATCATCATCCTTATTTTTCCATATTTAAAATATATTATTCTTTTATTATTTAGAAAATTTTTTGCTCTTTACCAATAACTTTTTAACTATTTCCTTTAAGCTCATCTATTTCTTGTTTTAATAATTGTATTTCTTTTTCTAATTCCGTTATTTTCTTGTCTTCTTTAATCTGGAAAGATGAATTTTCATAGGATATATCTTCTTCAATAATCTTTTCAATTTCTTCTTCTGATAAAGATTCTCCAATTGCAGATTGATCTATAGTTAATTCAATTTTTGATAAATTATATTTATCTTTTAAAGCTAATAGTTTTTCTAATTCTTTATCATCAATCTTTTCTCCTATTAAAACTATTCTTAATTTACTTTCTTTTACATCTAAATTTGTTTTTAATATTTTAGTTTTATTAAAATTAAACTCAGAAGATATGTATTTATCAACATTTTTTCTTGTGAAACTATCTTGAACAGTATTTACAGCAAATATTACACTTGGAATTATCATAACTATACAGAAAATTGCAACAGCAAATTTTATACGAATAGCTTGTGAAGTTTTTCTTTCTTCTTTTACTGGAATTCTTAAAATTTTAGTGACTATTGCTGCCATAAGTCCTATAAAAAAGCTATTTATTAAAAATAAATATGTTGCACCTGCAAAGTATTCTATATTTCTTGAAGCAATACCAAATCCTGCTGTACAAATTGGTGGCATTAATGCTGTTGCAATAGATACTCCAGGAATTACATTACTTTTTTCTTTTCTTGTTAGTCCAACAATTCCAGCAAGTCCTCCAAAAATTGCTATTAATACATCCCATATCGTTGGATAAACTCTATTTAAAATTTCTGTTGTTTCAGTTTTCATAGGCGAAATAGCAAAATAAATTGTTGATGAAATTAAAGCTATTGTTACCATTATTATTAAATTTAATAATGAATTTTTAAAAAGTTTTAAGTTATTTGTAGCTATGCTATATCCAACTGCTATAATTGGTCCCATAAGTGGTGATATAAGCATTGCTCCAATTATTGTTGCTATTGAATTCATATTTAACCCAATACTAGCAATTACTATTGAAAAAATTAAAATACACATGTTTGTTCCATATAAGTTTGATCCACTTGTTATTGTCTCTTCAATTTCTTCATTACTTGCAACATCCATTCTTAATGAAAAGGCAGTTTTAATTCTTTGCCAAAAGCTTTTTTCTTTCATTTTTTCTCCTTTTATACTATAAAATTTTATAAATTATTTTTGCTCTAATTAAATCATATAAAAATTTTTAAATATTTATTTTTGAATCTTATTTTAAAAATTCTTTAGCGATATTAAGATCTTCGTAAGTTGTAATTTTTATATTTGTATAATCACCTTCTATGATTTTAACTTTATAATTATCAATTTCTAATAATTCGCAATCATCTGTTACATCTTCATTTTTATATTTATCATGCATTTTTAATAAAACTTTTCTATTAAAACATTGTGGCGTTTGAATTATCCAAGTATTATCCCTTTTAGTTGTATTTATAACAATATTGTTTTCATCAGTTATTTTTATTGTATCCTTTGATTTTACTCCAACTGCCACTCCTTTAAATTTTTCCATATTTTCAACGCATTTACTTATATACTCCTGTTTTATAATAGGCCTTGCTCCATCATGAATAATTACAATATCTGAATTTACATCTTTTATGCAATTATATACAGACTCTTTTCTTGAACTTCCACCAATTACAATTTTTACATTTTTAGTAAAATTTTCTTGTTCTATAATAGTTTTTACCTTTGAAATTTCTTCTTTTTTAACTGCTATTACTATATTATCTATATATTTATTTTCATCAAATGCTTTTAAACTATAATATAATACTGATTTTCTATTGATTTCTTCAAAATTTTTATTTCTGTTTTGTCCAAATCTTGTACTATTGCCTGCTACTAATATTATTGCTGTAACGGTTTTTGTATCTAACAAAGTTCTTCTCTCCTTTTTTGTTCTTATTATTTTTATAAATTTTTTAAAATAGACTATTACAAATTTTACTAAATAAAATTACTGTTTTTTTAGTGATAATGCGCATACACACTCAATATGCGAAGTAAATGGAAACATATCACAAATAGCAATTTTTTCCATATTATATTTTTCTTCTAGTATTTTTAAATCTCTTCCTAATGTTGCAGGATTACAGCTTACATAAACTATTTTAGAAGCTTCTATTTTTAATAATGTTTCTAAAGCTATTTTATCACATCCTTTTCTTGGTGGATCAATAAAAATTACATCTGGTTTTATATTGTTTTGATTAATAAATTTTGGAAGAAATTTTTCAACATCATCTGCAAAAAATTCGGCATTTTGAACATTATTTATTTTAGCATTTTCTTTTGCATCTTTTATTGCTTCTGGCACAGTTTCAATTCCATACAATTTTTTTATTTCTTTTGACGCAAAAATACCAATTGTTCCTATTCCACAATATAAATCAAAAACTGTTTCTTTTCCTGTAAGATTAGCAAATTCTATTGCCTTGCCATATAGTTTTTCTGTTTGAACAGGATTTACTTGATAAAAAGACATTGGTGAAATTTTAAATTTGAAATCGCCTAAATAATCATATATAAATCCATTTCCATATAAAATTACATTTTCTTTTCCTAAAATAACATTTGTATTTTTATTGTTTATATTTTTAACAATTGTTTTTACTTCTGGAAAATTGCTTATAATATTATTTACTAATTCTTGTTCTTTTTCAAAGTTCTTTTCATTTGTAACAAGAGTAATCATAACTTCGTTTGTCTTTTTTCCTATTCTAATTATTATGTGTCTTAATGCTCCAGATAAATTTTTTTCATTATATACAGAAATATTATTGTCTAAAATAAATTGAAATATTGAATTTGCTATTTTTTGGCTTAATGAATCTTGAATTTTACAATTTTGAGTTGAAATAATTCTGTGTGTTCTTTCTGCAAAAACTCCCATAGTAGGTTTTCCATTTTCGTCTATTCCTATTGGGTATTGTAATTTATTTCTGTAATTATATGGATTATCCATTCCTATAACTTCATTAATTTCTATTTCTCTTCCAAGTGCTTTTTTAAGAGTAGAAATAACAGAATTTTTCTTTACTTCTAACGTTTTTAAATAATCTATATGACGCATAGAGCATCCACCGCATTTGGCATAAGTTTCACAATCTGGATTTTTTCTGTTTTCTGATTGTTTTAGAATTTCTAAAATTTTTCCAAAAGCGTGTGATGTAGTTACTTTTAGTATTTTTATTTTTACTTTTTCTCCTTTAATTGCATTTGGAATAAAAACTGTCATTCCATCTATTTTAGCAATTCCCTCTCCAGTAAAGCCACTATCTATTATATCTACAATAAATTCTTCATTTTTATTCAAAATATTACCTCTTCTTAATCAAAAATTGCAATTTGTTACTTCTTGTTTTGATATATATTTACAAAATTATCTGCTTCCTCTATCTCTCTCTTTTGATTTTCCGCTACCACTTCTTAATATTTCATCTTTATCTTTCTGTTTTACTCCACCATTTTTATCTCTTTCTTCTCTTGCTTTTATTTCAAGTTTTTTCTCTTCCTCGTCTTGTTTTCTCTTATACTCTCTTCCAACTGCAATAATTCTATTTATGGTTTCTAAATCGCACCTAATTCTTTCAGCAAAGCTTTGATTTTGTCTTTCTAATTGTTTTTTCTTTTTCTTCTTTAATTTTTCTAATTTTTCTTTATCTAATACACCTATTTCTTCTAACTCTGGTTCAATCGCTTCTAATTCTTCTATAGTTTGAACACTTTTTACCTTTTCTTTTATTCTTTCTAGTCTCACTATTTCTTCATTGTTTTTGTTCTTTCTCATTTTGTTTAATAGTTTTTGTATTAGACTCTCATCAACTTTTTTGTTCATTACTTGCTACATCCCTTTCTTAACATACAAGTTAAACATATAAGCTATTCTTCTTCGTCTTCTTTAAAATACAAATTATATTGTGATTTTACTTTGCTATCTACAAGTTCAAAAGCCACTTTTCTTAAAGTTTTATTTGCCTCTATAACTCTTATTTTAACTTCATCACCAATTTTAAAAACTCTATTTGTTCTTTCTCCAATTAAACATTTTCTATTCTCATCATATATAAAATATTCATTGCCCATATTTTCAAATCTTATTAAACCTTCAACTGTACTTTCAAGTTCAACAAACATACCAAATGCAGTTATTGAAGATACAATTCCAACATATTCTTCTCCAATTTTATTTTCCATAAATTCAGCTTTTTTAATGTCTTCAGCATCTCTTTCTGCTTTAGTTGCTATTTTCTCACATTCAGAAGAAGTTTCTGCATATTTTTTAGCTTTTGCATTTAGTTCTTCTTTTCTTTCCTCAGATAAATTATAATCTTTTTCCAAATATTCTGAAATTACTCTGTGAATAAATAAATCTGGGTATCTTCTTATTGGTGATGTAAAATGACAATAATATTTGCTAGCAATTCCAAAATGTCCCTTATTTTCACTTTCATATTTTGCAAGTTTTAAAGTTCTTAAAATTAAAGTAGATATTACTTTTTCATATTCTGTTCCCTTTAGCTTTTCTAAAACATTTGCAAATGCCTTTGATTTAATATTGTCTTTATTAACTTTTATTTTTTCACCTATATTAAACAAAAATTTATTTGTTTCTTGTATTTTATCATAATCTGGTTCTTCGTGCACCCTATAAATAAATGGTGCTTCTAGCCAATAAAATTTTTCAGCTATTGTTTCATTTGCTGTTAGCATAAATTGCTCTATTATTTCATTTGCAAAAGTTGTTTCATATTTTCTTACATCTATTGCTCTACCATTTTCATCTAAAGTTATTTTAGTTTCTGGTATATCTAGGTTTATATATCCTTGATTTATTCTCCTATTTTTTAATATAATTGCTAATTCTTCCATTAGCTTAAATTCTTCTATATATTTATTATATCTCTTTAAAACTTCTTCATCTAGATTATTTATTATTTTGTTAACATTTGTATATGTCATTCTTTCTGTTACGTTTATTACAGATTTATATACATCAGACGAAATTACTGTTCCTTTATTATCAATTTCCATTGTGCAAGATAAAGCAAATCTATCTTTTCCAGCATTTAAGCTGCAAATTCCATTTGAAAGTTCTACAGGTAACATTGGTATTACTCTATCAAACATATACACACTTGTGCCTCTTCTTATAGCTTCTTTATCTAATTTACTATTTTCTTTAACATAGAAACTAACGTCTGCAATGTGCACGTTCAAAATGTAGTTTCCATCATTATTTTTAGATACGCTCACAGCATCATCTAAATCTTTTGCATCTTCGCCATCTATAGTAAAAACTATTTCATTTCTTAAATCTCTTCTGCTATTTATTTGTGTTTCATCAATATTTTGAGGTATTTTTTTAGACTCTTCTACTACAAAGCTTGGAAACTCATTTGGAAGATCAAACTCTCTAACAACACTAAGAAGATCAACTCCTGCCTCATTTACATTTCCTAAAATTTCAATAATTTCTCCTTCTGCATTTTTTCCGTGCTCTGGAAATTTTAATATTTTAGCTATAACCTTATCATTATTTTTAGCTTCTTTACATTTATTTTTAGAAATAAAAATATCTGTTGAAAATTTTTTATCATCTGGAACAACAAAACCAAAATTTTTAGATTTTTGAAAAATTCCAACTATTGTTTCTTTTTCTCTTTTTACTATTTTTACAACTTTTGCTTCAGCTTTTTTTGTTCCCTCTTTTTGCTTATAAATAACTACTTGTACAATATCTCCATCTAATGCTCCATTTGTACTTCCTTTTGGAATAAATAGTTCTTCTTCTAAGTTTTCTATTTGAACAAAGCCATAACCTTTTTGATTTCCTTTAAAAATCCCTTCTAATTTTTGTTTTTTCTTTTTACTCATTATTTTCCTTTCTTATGTTTCAAGTTTATAACTGCTTTAATTTTATCTACACAAAACAACAAATTAATAGAAAATATAAATTTTCTATTAATTAAAAAGAGCAGTATTAATAATAATACTGCCCATAATTTTATATAAAATTCTAAACTACATATAAAATTCCTAATGCTACTGTTAAAATAGCAAAAACAATCATTAAAATTATTGTTGCTCTTTTCATTTTTCCCTCAGTAGTTTTTCCTTTATTTTTCTCATAAAAATTATTTGCAGAAGCACCAACTATTGTTCCTGAAGCTCCACTTTCATCTGTATTTTGTTTTAATACTAATATGATTAATGCTAAGCATATTACTGCATATATTCCTGTTACAATATATTTTGCTATTTCCATCTATAAAAACCTCCATTTTTCTTCCGTCTATTAACTATTATAGTTTAACATAAGCTAATTTAAAAATCAACCACTTTAACAAATTTTATAAAAAATTTCTAACTATTTTTTTATTTGTAAATTACTAGTCTATTCTTTCATATTTTCTTTTTAAAGATTCTATTTCTTTTTGTATAGATTTAAGCTCTTCAGGAGAATATCTGCTATCATCCTCTCTTTCGAAATCAATATTTAAGTGTTTTATTATGTCATCCATCCATGTTCTATCTTTACTTTGAGTTCTATGAATAACTTTATTTCCTGGTGGAGTTATATCTCTTAATATGCTAGGCTCTATAATTGCACTTTCATTTCCTAGTACTTCAGTTACTAATCTATCTTCATTTTCTTTATATATGTCATTTGGCACTAAGAATGTTGCATGTCCATATACTTTTTTACCTTCTTCATAGTATTTTTCAATTATTCTACAATCTAATTTTGGTGAAGAGAATTCAACATAACCATTTGTATACATTTTTACTACCATATTTGGATCTAAAGATTGGAAGAATTTCCATTTTATACTGTCTGGATAAATATATTTGTTAAAAGTGTTTGTTGGATTATTTAATTTATTTCTTCTTGAAGAACTGTTTCTTAATCTCTCTTCTTTATTAAATGGTAAAGTACTTAAATATAATTCTCTTAAATCTCTATCTTCTTCTGTTTCTTCATTTAGCAAGTTCATTGCAATAATAAATTTTCTTTGATCAGAAAATTTATATTTACAGTTGTCATCTAAAAATACTGCATCTAACATTTTCTCTAATTGCTCCATTGAAATAAGCTTTCTAATTTCTTTTGCGTCTTGTAAAGTTAATTTATCAAGCATTGGTATTATGTATTCTGAGCCAACTGTTAATATGTTTTCTAATTGTATTATTTTATCTTCGTACATTTTAAGTAAGCTTTCTTGTAAAAGATCTTCTTTTTCTACTCCCATATCTAAATAGTATGTTCCAAGCATATCATCTATTTCTTCTTTTGACATGCTACTTCCAAATAATTTAAATACTTTAAGATATTTATCTTTCTCTTTTTCTGCTTCGTCTGCTCTTCTTTTAAATTCTGCAAGTTCTTCTTCATGGTCTGGACAAAGTTCTTTTATTTTTCTGTAATGCAAATCTTTTTCTACAAAGTCTTTATATTTTTCTAATAAAGTTTGATATCCAAAACCGCTTTTCATATCATCTATAAAACTAGATTTTTCTTCTTCATTTAAAGAATCTAATACTTGTTCTATATCTTCAAAAGATATTGCTCCTTCATCAAAATGTTTTTTTAAATCTTCTGCTGTAAAAATTTTTAATTTATATAAATTATTTAAAAATTCTTTTGAATTTTTTAAGATTGAATCTATGCTTGTTTCATAGCTACTGTCTGAAGTTGATTTTACTTTTTCCTCAAAATCTTCTAATTTTGTTATTTTTAAAATTCCACTAATGTCTTCTTTAGAAAGCTTTCCAAGTGAATATAGTCTTTTTAGATTATCTGTACTTAATAATGAAGAATAAATTAAAAATCCTGGTTCATATTCCAATCTTTTTACTAGTTCATCACTCCATGTTGACATTTCATCAGGATTTTTCAAGCTTCTAATTAATAAGTTTGCTTCCATGTTATCACTAAGATAAATTCCGTCACAATATTTTTCCATTAATTTTTCAATTCTGCCTATTGTAATATTTTGACGTTTTCCATCTTTTTCTAAGTCAATCCTTGTTGATGGACCTATAACTTTTGAAGCTAAAATGCTTCTTATTATTTGTTCAACTTTTTTCATTCTTTCAGTAGTTACTTTATATTTTAATGCTTCTGTTACTGGTTTATTTTCTGATGAATTTTTCTCACTTTCATCGAATATTAATCCAACTTCACGGTCTGTTAAATCTTCTTCAAATGATTCTAACATTTTTTCCATTGATAATAATAGATATTTTTCAACATCTATTGAATCTATATTATCTACTATAGTATTTGCAAAAACAAATCCACGTTCTCTTGGTAATTCGAAACGTTCTTCTATGTATTGATATTGATTTAGTAATTCATCTACATCATATTCTTCAATTTGTTTTCTAGAAAAACCTACTTGTAGTAGAGTATTTTTTATTGTTGCAAAATTTGCATTTGTACTAAAATCTTCATTGCAATAAATTTTATATAAATCATTAATATCTAAAAATTTAGATATATATCTTAATGTTTCATTATCTTCTAAAGAAATGTCTGATTCTCCTGTAATTGACTGTAAAACTTCTTTTAATTTTTCAGTATTTTTACTTCCTCTAGCAGAAAAAATTGCTCTTGGTTTAGCAGATAAAATAGCTTTTAAAACATATCTTTCTTTATCTGTATCAAAAGTTACAATTGAAGCAGTATAATTATCTTCTACTTCTTTTTTTAACCTTTTAAGTTCTTGTTTTAATGTTTCATCTGCTCTATCAAATTCATGTGGATTTTTTTCCAATATTTCTTCGTAACATTGACAAAGCCTTATTAAAAGCAAATTTGTATCTAAACCATATTTTTGTCCATTTCTTAATATTGTTGCTATTTGATTTGCTATTTTCCAAATAGGTTCTGTCCTGTCTTCACTTACTACTCTTGTATATTCTTCAATGTCATCTGCATCAATAGTTATAGTGCTTTTAGTTGGATCTGTAACAGTGCTATGAATTCCTCTATATTTACGAACAAGTTCTTCATATTGTTTTACTAAATTAGAAAATTCTGCTCTTTTTTCAGGATCTCTTATTAAATATTCATCAATATCATCTGGTCTTATCATACCAGTCCACATAGGAGAAATCATTCTTCCTTCCCATACTGGTTTTAATAAAATTTTGTCTATTTTAGATTCTTTTTTTCTTGGCATAACTTTTACCTCCATTAATCTATTTTTAATTCAAATTCAATTTTGTTAAATGGATTTTCATTTGCAATAACATTTTTTGATAAAATTTCTTTTTTAAATTTATTTATTTTTTCTTTATCTTTAGATAAAATTACTGAACAAAATTTATATCCATCTCTATTTATTAATCTAATTGCATCTTCAATGTTTAAATCATCATATATATCTATTTCATACTCATTTTGAAAAGCATATTCACAAATTATTTCTTTTAGCTCATACATTTCTTCTGAATCGCAAAATATTTCATAAATACCATATGGATATAATGATAAATTTTGAATTTTCTCTTTTAACACTTGATAATCATTACTATTTCCTATACAAATTGTTCTATCAACATTTTGAGAAACATCTATTATTTCTTTAAAACTTACTTGATTTTTCAATTCTACTTTTCTTTTAAATCTAATTTTTGAAAAGACATCTTTTACAGTTTCTATTAAAACCATATTCTGTGCAACACAAAAATCTTCAATGTTTATTAGCATATCAATATTATTTCTAAATGTTTCTATTAATAAACAAAAAACAATTTCTGGATTCCCAGGTAAAATTGCTTGAATTTTCTTTATAGAATTTTGATTTACGCTTTTGTTTTTATATGTATTAACTATTTTTTTTAATTGTTCAGTTGACACTATTTTTGTATAGTGCTTTGAATCTACTAATTCAGCTTTTTTAAGTAAATTCTTAAACGTATTTTTTTGAATTTCTGTTTCTAGTAAATTTAAGAATTTATTATATTCTTCTTGTAATAAGACAGTGCTTTCCATATTCTTCCTTTCAAAAATATAATATCATTTATCATTATATCACAAATCAAGCATAATAGCAAGTTTTGAGCAAATTATGTAACATAAAAAGTTTTAGTTCATATTATGTATTATATAAAATAAAAGGAGGTTATTTTATGAGTAGTTGTAATTGTAAATCTCAAGAAAACATCTATTCTAATTCTTGTTTTACAAATAATAATGCCGTATTCCCAAAAAATTATTTATTTGGTCATGCATACACTCCAGTTCAATATTTAAAAAAGACTTTTACTCCAGAAATTGGCTTAAAAAATGGTACAATTTTTCCTGAACTTGTAAGTCCTTATTCTCCTGGTCAATCTATGGATTTTATAAATTATTTGAAAAATGGAGGTAAAGAAAATGGATAATTCTTGTTCATGCCAAAATACTGGTAAAAAAGAAATGCTTCATAAAATTATGAGTTTAAATTTTGCTATAAACGATTTATCTCTATATTTAGATACTCATCCTACTGATTCACAAGCAATTTGTAAGCATAATGAATATGTTAAAGAGGTTGAAAAACTTACTGAAGAATACCAAAAATTATATGGTCCTTTAACTATAAACTTTACTTCAGATACTTGGGATTGGATAGATGAACCATGGCCTTGGGAAAGGGGGGCTTATTAATATGTATTACTATTTAAAAACTTTACAATATCCTATAAACATTAAACATCGTAATTTACAGATGGCTAAAAATATTATTTCACAATATGGTGGACCAGACGGAGAACTTAGTGCTTCTCTTAGATATTTATCACAAAGGTTTGGTATGCCTGATAAAAAATCTAAAGCAATACTAAATGACATTGGTACAGAAGAATTAGCTCATTTGGAAATGGTTGGTACTTTAGTTCATCAATTAACAGATGGTGCAAGTGCTGAAGAAATTCAAAAAGCTGGACTTGGGCCATACTACACAGATCACGGACTCGGAGTTTATCCACAAGCAGCTGCTGGATATCCTTACACAGCTGCTTCTATTCAAGTAAAAGGTGACCCTGTTGCAGATTTAACAGAAGATTTAGCTGCTGAACAAAAAGCTCGTGCAACTTATGAAAAACTAATTGATTTATGTAAAGATGATGCTGATGTTGTTGATGTTTTAAAATATTTAAGAGAACGTGAAGTAGTACACTTTCAAAGATTTGGTGAAGCTTTAAATGGAGTTCAAGAAAAGCTATATCAAAGAAACAATTATTATTTAAATAATAATAATTGTAAATAGCTCTTAATAAAATTATTTTAGCAAGCTAAAGACAAAAAAATTCTCGGAAATAATTTCCGAGAATTTTTTTATTTTTCTATAAATTTTAAATTGTTCTATTCTGGTAAAATATATTTTTGATTTATCTAATAAAATTAGTTTTTACATCTTTATTTTCAGGATGTTTTATATTCTCTTTTTTTCCGGCTTCAATGCATTTTAACATCCATGCCATATTTTTACCTAGATTATACATTACTTGCATTCCTTCTAAGTCTTGTTTAACTTCTTCTACAGTATTTCCATGAACATTGTTCCAATAATTTGAAGAAACTATTGGCATTTGATTTATTGTAAAATATTTATTTAAAACGTCAAAAGATGCAACTGTTCCCCCTCTTCTAGCACTTACTGTACTTGCTCCTGGTTTAAATTCGAATTCTTTTTTTCCTGCATAAAAAGCTCTATCTAATATTGATAAAATTCTTCCAGTTGGATGTGCATAATAAACTGGTGTTCCAAAAACAAATCCGTCACTTGTTTTTGCTTTTTCTATTAAAACATTTGCCACATCATCAAACACGCATTTTCCTGTTTCTCTACATTTTCCACAAGCTATGCAATCTGCAACTAATTTATTTCCTAAATGCAAAATTTCTGTTTCTATATTCTCTTCTTCTAAAGCTTCTGTCACTTTGCAAAGTGCTGTATATGTGCACTTTTTTTCATTTGGACTTCCATTAACTAATAATACTTTCATTTAACACCTCCATATAATTATTTATACGATATCATATTTTATATTATTCTTCAATAAGTTTATATTCAGTTAAATCTGGAATTTTAACTTTATTCTGCAAATCTAAATTATTAATTTCTTGATCATTATTCTCTAAAACTTTTATTTTGGGTTTTATCTCATATAATATGGTCATACTATCAGTTAAATTTTCTTTATTATGCTCTGTTTTTTCCAATGTTATAATATTCTTGTTTTCATTCATATCAATTTTTACCTTTATAGAATCTTTCATTTTAGGCTCATTTAACTCATAATTACTTATATAATAAGTTTCTTTAGATTTTGATATTTTTATTCTAAAGTCCATAGCTGTAAAAATTTTATTCTTCAAAAATTTTGTCATATTAAACATATTGTTCCATTCATTATAAAAAACAGATGGTTCTTCTTGAATTTTATTTTCAAACATATTAGTTTTATATGTTTTATCTTTTAAGTTTACTTCTACGTTTTCATACTTAGTAATATTATTATCTAAATAAGTTTTAGTAGTATATGTTGCCATATATGGTTCTAATTCAGTTTTAAAATATAATATTTTTCCCTTTTCTATATTATTCTCAAATAAAAAATAATATTCCGTTCTACCAATTTCTTCATTTGTAAAGCTTTTCCCATATGTAGAAGTAACATTCTTTTTTAGTTCAAATCCATTAAAACTTTCAAAATAAACCTTGCTCATTTTTAAGTCTACTTTATACAATATATATGTTCTTACTCCTACAATAATCATATAAGCAATTATAAAAATTAATATTATAGCTATTATAATTTTTTTATATTTCTTTTTAGGTTTTAAAACTTGATTGTCTTTTTTATATTCTTCATCTATAAGCTCATCAACTGATATTTCAAAAACTTGTGCTAATGTTTTCAATTTTTCAAGTTCTGGAGTTGTTTGTCCAGCTTCCCATTTTGATATTGTTTGTCTTGAAACATTTATTTTATATCCTAGTTCTTCTTGTGACCAACCTTTTTGCTTTCTTAGTTCTAATAATTTTTCATTAAACATCTCTTTTGTACTCCTTTCAAATTTATAAACAAATTATAGAATAATAAAGCAATATTTTCTATCAATTCTTATTATAAATTTGTCAACCAAATTTAACATTTAAAAAAATAACCTTAATTATTTTAAATAATTAAAGTTATTTTTATTTTATTCATCTTCGTTTTCATTTTCTTCTACTGTTTCATTTTTACAAGCTTTTATTTTTACTATTCTCATATCTTTAATTTTTTCGACTTTATATGTTACTTTTTCTGTTTCTATAACAGGTTTTTCTTTTTCATCTGGAATTCTTCCTAGTTCTTCTATTAAATATCCTGAAATAGTATCATAATCTCCTTCTGGAATTTTTATTTCTAAAATTTTTTCAACATCTGAAATAGAAAGACTTCCATTTATCATATAAGTATTTTCATCTATTTTTTCATAACTTTTTTCAACTACATCATATTCATCATAAATTTCACCAACTATTTCCTCTAAAATGTCTTCCATTGTAACAATGCCAGCTGTTCCGCCATATTCATCTACAACAATTGCTATTTGTTTTCTATTTTTTCTAAGTTCACTAAAAAGCTCATTTACTGGTTTTGTTTCTGGTACATAGTAAGCTTCTTTTATTAAATTTTTGATTTTAACGTTTTTATTTTTAGTAGAAACTAAAATATCTTTTACATAAACAATTCCTTTTATTTCATCAATAGTTTCATCATAAACAGGAACTCTACTATATCTAAAATCTTCTGATATTTCTTCAATAACTTTTGAAATAGATAAGTTCATATCTAAAGCAAATATTTTTGTTCTTGGAACCATTATTTCGCTAACTGTTTTATCATTAAATTCAAAAACATTATTTATCATTTCTCCTTCTGACTGGTCTATTGTTCCTTTTTCTTTTCCAACATCTACCATCATTCTAATTTCTTCTTCGGTAACAGTTTCTTCTTCATTACTAGAAACTCCAAATATTTTTGATACTACATTCGTTGAAAATGTTAAAAATTTTACAAAAGGATATGTTAAAAATGCTATTGCTCTTATTACTCCTATTGTTGCAAAAGAAATTTTTTCTGAATATTTCATTGCAATTCTTTTTGGAACAAGTTCGCCAAAAATTAATGTAAAATATGATAAAATTAATGTAATAATTATTATTGAAATATTATTCCATGCACTAATTCCAATTGCAGGAACTAAGTCATTTAATACTGGTGCTAATTTACTTGCAAATGTTTCTGAAGCAAATGCACTTGAAAGGAAACCTGCTAGTGTAATTCCAATTTGTATTGTTGATAAAAAGTTACTTGGATTTTCAAGCATCTTTTTTATTTTTTTTGCCTTTTTGTTTCCTTCTTTTACTTCTAAATCTATTTTTGCATCATTTAGTGAAATAAAAGCGATTTCCGCTCCTGCAAAAAAGCCATTTAATAATATTAGAATTATTAATAAAACTATTTGTATCATCTTTACTCCCCATATAATAAGTGCTACGCTTATTATATATTTTATTTATTTAATATAGCATCAGCTAATTCTTCTAATTTTTTTCTTGAGTCTTCATTAAGAGTTGATCTTATTGTTACCATTGGTTCAACAATTGTAATATCTTTCATTTGACTTAAAATTTCTTTCATGCATTTTCCTGCTGTTGGAGCCCAAGTTCCGTTTTCTACTAAACCTATTTTTCTATTTTGATAGTTTTTTCCTAATAAGTGATGTAAGAATTGTTCCATAGGTGGAAAAACTCCAAAATTATAACTTGATGAAGCAAGAATTATTTTATCATAACGAAAAGCATCTTCTATTGCCTCTGCCATATCATCTCTTGTTAAATCAGCCATAGATACTTTTTTTGCTCCTTTAATTTTTAAAATTTCTGCAAGTTCTTCTACGGCATTTGCTGTATTTCCATGAATTGATGAATATGCTATAAAAACTCCATCATCTTCTGGTTTATAGCTACTCCAAATATCATATTTTCCAATATAATATCCTAAATTTTCTTTTAAAATTGGTCCATGTAATGGACATATCATTTTAACATCTAGTGTTGCTAATTTTTTAAGTAAGTCTTGAACTTGAACCCCATATTTTCCTACTATATTGAAATAGTATCTTCTAGCTTCACAAGTCCAGTCTTCTTCTGTGTCTAAAGTACCAAATTTTCCAAATCCATCTGCAGAAAAGACTATTTTTTCAGTTTTTTCATAAGTTACCATTACTTCTGGCCAATGCACCATTGGAGCCATAAAAAATTGTAATGTATGTTTTCCAATATTTATTTCTTCGCCTTCTGATACTACTATTTTTCTCTCTTCTAAGTTTTCAATACTAAAAAATTGTGGTAAGAATGCAAAAGTTTTCATATTTCCTATTAATTTCATATTAGGATATTTTTCTGCTAAAACACCTATATTATAAGCATGGTCTGGCTCTAAATGTGAAATTACTAAATAATCTACAGTTTGTCCATCAAGTGCTTTTTCTAAATTTTCAAGCCATTCATCAGTTTTTCTTCTATCTATTGTATCCATAACTACATTTTTTTCATCTTTGATTAAATATGAGTTATAAGATATACCATTTGGAACAACATATTGTCCTTCAAATAAATCTATTGTTTTATCATCTGCTCCAATATAAATTATGTTGTCTGATATTTTTGTATCTTTCATTTAAAAAGTTCTCCTTCTTATTTTTTGTTATTATATTATAATATACTTTAAAAAGCAACAAAATAAAAATTTAAGTTTTAGTATTTTTCAATTATAAATTAATTTCTTATAGTAGTT
The DNA here is from genome assembly GCA_947628085.1 of uncultured Clostridia bacterium. Taxonomy (GTDB): domain Bacteria; phylum Bacillota; class Clostridia; order TANB77; family CAG-508; genus Scatovivens. Next base: position 16,133 of record CANQYM010000015.1, on the reverse strand, counting down.
ATATATAAATTTTATAATTCTTTCTTATAGTATTTATATATAACTTTACTAGTGACGCGTAAGCGACCAACCGAAGCGCAAGCGAAGGGCGATTGGAGCAATCTTCCTTTTTCTTATTTTAAAAAAGAAGATTGCGACACCAAGTCACGTATAAAGTTATATATAAATACTATAAGAAATATTTTAAAAAATTATATAAGAAATTTTATAAAAAACTTTATAAAAAACTTTATAAAAAATACTAAAACTTAAAACCACTTATTTTTGTATATCTTTAACAGTAAATCCTGCTTCATCAATAACTTCTTTTATTTTACTACCATCAATTTCTCTATCAGATACTATTACTGCCTTTTTTTCTTCTAGATTTACTTCTGCTTTTGAAACTCCTTCTATTGAACTTAATGCTTTTTCCACAGTCATTTTGCAATGATTACATTGCATTCCTTCTACATAAATTGTTGTTTCCATGCTTTTTTCCTCCTCTAAATTTTCTTTTTTATTTATATTTTGATTATTGTGAGCTTTCTCATCTACTTGCTCTTTTTGAACAATTTCATTATTTTCAAATTCTTTATATTTGCTTTTAAACTTTCTTAATCTTAATGCATTTGTAACTACACATACTGAGCTAAGGCTCATTGCAGCTGCACCTATCATAGGATTAAGTTTTAATCCAAAACTTAAATAAAATACTCCTGCTGCAATTGGTATTCCTATTGTATTATAGAAAAATGCCCAAAACAAATTCATTTTTATATTGTTTATAACTGACCTGCTTAAATCTATTGCTGTGCAAACATCTAATAAGTTGTCTTTCATTAAAACTACATCTGCTGATTCTATTGCTATATCTGTTCCAGAGCCAATTGCTAATCCTATTTCTGCTTTTACTAATGCTGGACTGTCATTTATTCCATCTCCAACAAATGCAACTTTCTTTCCTTGTTTTTGTAATTTTTCTACTTCTTTTTCTTTATCTTGTGGCATAACTTCTGAAATGACATTGTCTATTCCTATTTCTTTTCCTATTGCACTAGAAGCTAATTTATTATCTCCTGTAAGCATTACTACTTCAAGGTTTTTATCTTTTAAAATTTCAATTGCTTTTTTACTTGTTTTCTTAATCATGTCTGAAACTGCAATTAAACCTATTAGATTGTTTTCTTTTGCGAAGTAAAGAAGTGTTTTTCCATTTTTAGCAAGCATATCGCTTTTTTCTCTAACATCATCTGTATTAATATGGTTTTCGTTCATAAAGTTTAAGTTTCCGCCAAAATACTGCTTACCATCAATTTTTCCTTTTACACCTCTACCAGACACTGCAAAGAAGTCTGTAACTTCTAAGAGCTCTATATTTCTTTCTTTAGTTTTTTCTAATATTGCTTCTGCTAAAGGATGCTCAGAATTTTTTTCTAGACTTCCTGCAATTTTTAATAATTCATTTTCTACTTTTTCATTATAAGTTGTGTTTTCAATTATTTTTACTCTATCATTTTTTAAATTTTCTGTATTACCAACAAAATTTTGACTCGTTATAATATCAACTACTTTTGGCTTTCCTGTAGTTATTGTTCCAGTTTTATCTAAAACTACTGTATCTATTGAATGTAGTAATTCTAAGCTTTCTGCAGATTTTATTAAAATTCCATTTTCAGCACCTTTTCCTGTTCCTACCATAATTGCAACTGGTGTTGCTAATCCTAATGCACATGGACAAGAAATTACTAAAACAGCTATTGCAGTTGTTAAAACAAATTCAAAACTTTGACCTAATATAGTCCATATAATTGCTGTTAAAATTGCTATTCCTATTACGGTTGGAACAAAAATTGCACTTACTTTATCTGCTATTTTTGATATAGGAGCTTTTGAGTTACTAGCCTCTTCTACTAATTTTATAATTTGTGAAAGAGTAGTGTTTTCTCCTACTTTTGTTGCTTTCATTTTTAGAAATCCGTTTTTATTTATTGTTCCTGAAACTAGTGTATCTCCAATATTTTTCTCTACTGGAATACTTTCTCCTGTAATACTAGATTGATCAACTGAAGAATTTCCTTCTATAACAGTTCCATCTACTGGTATGCTATCTCCTGGTTTTATTATTATTATGTCTCCTTGTAAAATTTCTTCTAAAGAAACTTCATATTCTTTTCCTTCTCTTAAAACTATTGCTGTTTTTGGAGCCAGGTTTATTAATTTGCTTATAGCATCACTTGTTTTTCCTTTAGATTTTGTTTCTAAATATTTTCCTACTGTAATTAATGTAAGTATTGTTCCAGCTGATTCAAAGTATATATCCATGCTATATCTTTGGACTATGTTAAGATTATTATGACCTAATCCAAAGCTAATCATATAAATTGCAAAAATTCCATATATTGTTGCAGCAGAACTTCCTAAAGCTATTAATGAATCCATATTTGGACTTCTTTTAAATAATCTTTTAAATCCTACTAAAAAATAGTTTCTATTTACATACATAATTGGAAGTAGTAATAAAAATTGTGTAAATGCAAATGTAAGGGCATTTGATGTACCATCAAATATATTTTTTATAATATTTGGTATTGGAATTTTAAACCATTCATATAACATATGATGCATTGCTATATACATAAGCGGAATTAAAAAACAAATTGAAATTATTAATCTATTTTTCATAGATTTTAAATTTGCTTTATTTTTATCTGTAATTTCTGATTTTGTATTTGAAGATTTTTTTTCTTTAGAAACTAAAGTAGCTCCATATCCTGCATCTACAACAGAATTTATTATTTTTGAAGAATTAACAATATTTTCATCATATTCAACAACCATATTATTTGAAAGTAAATTTACATTAACATTTTTTACTCCATCAAGTTTTCCTACTGCTTTTTCAACATGTGCTTGGCAACTACTGCATGTCATTCCTTGAACATCATATTTTTCCTTTTTCATATTTTACTCCTCATATAAAATATTTAGTTTTTTAAAGTATTGCCTTTTAAAAAATCATATATTTTGCTCATTATAAATTATTTGACGTATCAAATCTATAATAGCAATTTCTAACATCTGGATAATAATCTTTTATTTTAACAATTGAACCGTCTTCTAATGTTATAGTTAAATTTGGATATGTCATAAGCATTTTTTCATTTCCAATATACTTATAAATAAAGTCTGAAACTTTCTTATTTCCATAAACTCCTCTATAAGTTTCTTCTGCAACTGCCTTTTTCTTTACAGGAAGATTTTTTTCTACACTAACTCTTAGTAGGAACATATCTATTGCAAATGTAGAAAATAAGCAATCAACAAATAAAAATACAATTAATAGAGCTGTTGCTAAACGTGCTATATTTATATTTATTTTTGATTTTATCCAATCAATTAATCTATCAACTCTTGGATTAATTACTCTAAGTAGATATATTCCAAGTAGTCCCCAAAACAATGAGTAAAGTAAGCATATTCTACCATTTATATTTAAAAATCTGTCTGAGTAATCCCACCATTTAACATTTAGTACTGCTTCACCTAAAAAGCTAATTATATATTCAACAACCGACCCTACTATAAATCCACCTAAAAATAAAGTATGATTATTTTTAAAGAATTTATATCTTAATGCTAAAATTATAATAACTGCTCCTACTCCATAAATACTACAGAAAGGGCCATATAAAAAGCTTTTTCTACTTTCTAATACACCATAATTAAACAAAGCAAAAATTGTTTCAATAACATAACCTACAAAGCTATATACAATAAAATATGCAGCTACTCTCCACATTGAAATTTCAAATTTAGGTTTTATTTTTTCAACATTTACTTTGTTTTCTTCTAATTTAACTTCTTTTTTTTCTGGTTTTTCTTTTACTTTCATATAAAACTCCTAATAATATAAATTTAACCTATTATTTTTCCGCCACCTAGAACAATGTCATCTACATAAAATACAGCAGATTGACCTGGTGTTATAGCTCTTTGTGGTTCATCAAAAACTACCTTTATATTATTCTCATTTTCTATAATTTTAGCTTTGGAAATTTTTGAAGAATATCTAGTTTTAACTTCAACATCCATCCAATCCTTTATGCTATCTACTAAAAGTAAATTTATATTAGAAACTAAAATCTCTTTTTTATAAAGTTCTTTTTCTTCTCCTACTATTACTTCATTTTTTTCCTTATTAAATCCTAAAACGAAAAGTGGTACCGGATTTGAAATTCCAAGTCCTCTTCTTTGGCCTATTGTGTAATTATATAGTCCAGTATGTTTTCCTAATACTTTTCCAGAAGAATTTACAATGTTTCCTTCTTTTGGTTTTATATTTGAATTATTTTCTAAGAACTTTTTATAATTTCCATCTGGCACAAAACAAATATCTTCACTATCTGGTTTATTTGCCACTTTTAAATTATTTTCTCGTGCAATTTCTCTTATTTTTTCTTTACTTTCAAAATCTGATAATGGAAAAATTATGTGTGATAATAATTCTTTTGGCAAATTCCATAAAACATAACTTTGATCTTTTTTTCCTGCATTAGATTTTTTTAAAACCCATCTTTTATATTTTTCGCTATATTCTGTTTTAGCATAATGACCTGTTGCAATATAATTACATTCCATTTCTTTTGCTTTTTCATACATAAGTCCAAATTTCATATATTTATTACATTCTATACATGGGTTTGGAGTTTTACAATTTGAATAGCAATTAATAAAATCATTTATAACATATTCTTTAAATTCATCTTTAAAATTATATGTAAAATGAGGAATTCCAATTTGTTTGCAAATGTTTTTAGCATCTAAATATGTATTTTGGTTACAGCAACTACTCCCTGCAAAGAGTTCCATAGTAGTTCCTATAACTTCATATCTTTGGTTTTTTAGCAGAAGTGCAGAAACAGAGCTATCCACACCTCCACTCATTCCAAGCAAAACTCTTCTATTTTCCAATTTTACTTCTCCTATAAAACATTTTTTTCTTTATTATATAATATAAATTAATTTTTATTTCTTAAAGTTATATTAATTACAACAATTTATATTTCCTTTTCCAGAAGTTTCATTTTTAGAAATAATATCTTCCATTGTGTGCCAAGCAAGTAAAGCACATTTTACTCTTGCAGGCATATTTGATACATTTTTAAAAGCAATAGCATCTTCTAATTTCTCAAGTTCTTCTTCACTATTTATTTCTCTTTTTATCATTCCTATAAATGTTTTTATTATTTCTTTTGCTTCTTCAACTGTTTTTCCTTTTAAAGTATCTATCATAACTGATGTTGATGCTTGTGAAATAGCGCATCCGTGTCCTGAAAAAGCCATGTCTTCTATTATGTTTCCATTTAACTTTATTTCTAAAGTAATTTCATCACCACAATTAGGATTATGTCCTATTTCTTCAAAATCTGGATTATCTAGTTTTTTCTTATTATATGAATTCATACTATGTTCCATAATAAGTTCATTATAAACATCTGTTAAATCTTCCATTAATTTACCTTTCTTTTTTAATTACTATTTTATATACTTTTTAAACATATTATAGGCTTTATCTAAGCTACTAACTAGCTTATCTACATCTTCTTTAGTATTATAGATATAGAAACTTGCTCTACAAGTTGAGTCTATTCCTAAATATCTCATAAGTGGTTGTGCACAGTGATTTCCTGAACGCACACATACCCCATTAGAATCCAAAATACTTGCAACATCATGTGGATGAACTCCTTTTATATTAAAAGAAATTACTCCTGAATGATTTTCTTTATTTGGTGTTAAATATAAATCTAAATAATCTAATTTTCTTAATTTTTCTTCTGCATAGTTTACTATTTCTTGTTCTATTTCTCTTATTTTGTCATATCCTAAATTTTCAATATAATCTATTGCAGAACCTAAGCCTACAACTCCACCAACATTTTGAGTTCCTGCTTCAAATTTGTTTGGAAGCGGAGCAAATGTTGTTTCTTGTTCGTGAACATATTCTATCATATCTCCACCCATTAAAAATGGAGTCATTTTGTTTAATAATTCTTTCTTTCCATATAGAACTCCAATTCCAAGTGGAGCAAGCATTTTATGTCCTGAAAAAACAAGGAAATCCGCATCTAATTTTTGAACATCAATTCTCATATGTGGAATGCTTTGTGAGGCATCTACAATAACTATTGCACCTTTTTTATGTGCATATTTTATTATTTTTTCGATATTGTTTATAGTTCCTAAAACATTAGAAACATGAGTAATTCCTACTATTTTAGTTTTATCACTAATTTTATTTTCAATTTCTTCATCAGGAATTTCAAATTCACTATTTATATACATATAGTTTAATTTTGAAGAAGTTACTTTTGAGACTTTTTGCCAAGGAACTAAATTTGAATGATGTTCCATAATAGATATAACTATTTCATCATCTTTTTTTAAATTTTCCATACCATAAGAATAAGCAATTAAATTTAAGCTTTCTGTTGCATTTTTAGAAAAAATAATTTCTTCTCTTGATTTAGCATTTATAAATTTAGCAATTTTAGTTCTTGTATTTTCATAAATTTCTGTTGCTTCAATGCTTAAAGAATATGCTCCTCTATGTGGATTTGCATTCATAGTTTTATAATATTCATCTACTGCATTAATTACTTGAATAGGTTTTTGAGTTGTTGCTCCACTATCTAAGTAAGTTATACCTTTTTCTAAAATTGGAAAATCTTTTTTTATATTCATATTATCCCTCTCTTAATCTAATCTATTATCTATTTCATAAGCAATTCTATTTTTTACTTCAATATTTTCTATAGTTTCTATTATATTATTGAAATTAGCTCGTACTATTAATTTCATGGCTTCTTTATGATTAAAGCCTCTACTCATAATGTAGAATAGTTCTTTTTGTCCAATTTTTCCTGCTGCACTACTATGATTTCCTTCAACATCTTCTTCTGAACATAAAAGCATTGGAAGAGCTAAAGATTTCGCTGTATCTGATAAAAGTGTGCAAAATTCATTTTCATTTCCTTTTGCTTTTTTACAGCCTCTTTTGAAATCTATTGTTCCTTTAAAATGTTTTTTTGCATTATCTTTTAAAGCACCTTGAACTTCAATATTTATATTAGATTTTTCTCCTTTTAATTCACCAATATAATTTATATCTATTAACTGATTTTCTTTTCCTAAATAAATTGTATTTATATTGTTTTCTGCTTCTTTTCCAGTTATATTAGAATATAGATTAGTTACGCTTGCCTTTCCCCCAAAATCTACAATTGTATAATTTAGTTTTGCATTATCTAAAACTTCACTATCTATACTGATAAAATTATTTGTATCTAAACTTACTAAATTAACAATAACAATATTTAATTCTGAGCTTTCCTTTGCAAGTATTTTTAAAATTCCGTTATGAAAAGATTTTACCTTACTTTCATATTTTAAATAAATAGTTGCTTTAGAATTTTCATTTGCAATAATTTCAATATTTTCTATTAAATTATTATTTTTTTCATCCAAAGAAAAATCTAAAAAAACTTCTCTTTTTTGTTTAGAATCTATTGTTATTTTTAAATTTTTATTTGATAATTTTTTTGAATTTTCTAAAAGTATGTCTCCAACGCCATATTTTAAAGATATTTCATTTTTTTCAAAATCTATTTTTATATCTTTATTTTCATTTTTTATTATTAAATTTGAAAATTCTTGAACTTCATTTGGCAAATCAACATTTTCTAATTTAATATTATTAATGTTGAAATTTCTTGAAGTTCTAACTGGCGTTTCATTTAATTTTAGCATTTCCATAATATTGCCCCTTTTTATAAATTTGCTTAATTTAAAAGTTTTTTGCTTTCCTATATAATTTTATCCAATTGCCCCTTCTAGTTCTAAGTTTATTAAATTATTCATTTCAACTGCATATTCTACTGGTAATTCTTTTGATATTGGATAAGCAAAGCCTCTTACTATCATTGCTTTTGCATCTTCTTCAGACATTCCTCTGCTCATCAAATAAAAAATTGTTTTATCACTTATTTTACCAATTTTTGCTTCATGTGAAAATTCTACATCATCATTTCTTATATCATTTGTTGGAATTGTATCTGATATTGAAATATCATCAAGCATTAATGATTCACAAGAAACAGAAGATTTTGAATTTTTAGCCTCTTCATTTATTCTAACTAAAGACCTATAAGTACATTTTCCACCATTTTTTGAAATTGATTTTGCATTAACAACACTTGATGTATTTGGTGCATTATGAACAACTTTAAATCCATTATCTAAGTTTTGACCTTTTCCCGCGAAAGATATTCCAGTAAATTCTGTTTTTGCTCCTTCTCCGTTTAAAATGCTCATTGGATATAGCATAGATATTTTTGAACCAAAAGAACCTGTTACCCAGTCTATTTGTCCGCCTTTTTCTACTATTGCTTTTTTTGTGTTTAAATTTAACATATTTTTAGACCAATTTTCTATTGTTGAATATCTTAAATATGCATTCTCTTTAACATAAAGTTCAACACATCCTGCATGAAGATTTACTTTATTATATTTTGGTGCTGAACATCCTTCTATGAAATGAAGTGATGCACCTTCATCAACTATAATTAAAGTATGCTCAAATTGACCAGATTCTGGCGAATTTAATCTAAAATATGATTGAAGTGGTATATCTACTTTTACTCCTTTTGGAACATATACAAAAGATCCTCCAGACCAAACTGCTCCATGAAGTGCAACAAACTTGTGATCATATACTGGCACACATTTCATAAAATATTTTTTTACAATTTCTGGATATTCTCTAACAGCTGTTTCCATATCTGTATAAATTACGCCTTGCTTAATTAAGTCTTCTTTCATGCTGTGATAAACAACTTCTGAATCGTATTGAGCTCCAACACCAGCAAGTGATTTTTTCTCTGCTTCTGGAATTCCTAGATTATCAAATGTTTTTTTAATATCATCTGGAACATCTTCCCATGAACTATTTAACTTTGATTTTGGTTTAACATATGTTGAGATGTCGTCCATATTTAATTCTGATATATCTGGTCCCCAAGTTGGAAGTTCTAATTTATTGTATATTTCTAAAGCTTTTAATCTAAATTCTTTCATCCAATCTGGATCACCTTTTTGCTTAGAAATATCTTCTATTATTTCTTTGTTTAAACCTTTTTGAGATTTAAAATCATAACTATCTTTATTTTTAATATCATAAATATTTCTATTAATTTCATCTATGTTTGTTTTCTTCATAAAGATTTTGCTTTCCTTTCATCTACGAAATTTAATAAATTATTTTTTATATTGTTCATATCCATTTTCTTCAATTTCTTTTGCTAAACTTGCATCTCCTGTTTTTACTATTTTTCCGTCTACTAAAACATGCACATAATCTGGTTTTAAGCTATGAAGTATTTTAGTGTTGTGTGTTATTATTAAAACAGAATTTTCTTTTGTTTTAAATATTTCTATACCTTTTGAAACAGTTTTAATTGCATCTACATCTAATCCTGAATCTGTTTCATCTAAAATTGCAAGTTTTGGATTTAGCACAAGTAATTGCAAAATTTCATTTTTCTTTTTCTCTCCACCAGAAAATCCAACATTTAAGCTTCTATCCATATTTTTTGGATTCATTTTTAATTCGTCCATATATGTTTTTAATTCATTTTTAAATTCAAAAATTTTAACAGGTTTTCCAGTTACTTTGCTTTTAGCATATTTTAAAAAGTTTGTTACTGAAACTCCTGGTATTTCTTCTGGCAATTGAAAAGACATAAATATTCCTCTTCTAGCTATTTCGTCTGTTTTTAAATCATTTATATTCTCACCCTCGAAAATAATTTCTCCTGATTTTTTTTGATATAGCGGATTATTCAAAATAGCATTTGCTGTAGTTGTTTTACCAGAACCATTAGGGCCCATTATTACATGAATTTCTCCTGCATTTATTTTTAAATTTATTCCTTTTAAAATTTCTTTTTCTCCCGCATTTACAAATAAATTTTTAATTTCTAATAGTTTACTCATAATATATCCTTTCAATTTTTTATTTTATACTTTTTCCTTTTAAAGAAATTCTTGCACAAGATCTGCATTTTTCTTTATTTATATCATAACCACATTCTAAATCATTAAAATCTAATACTTTATGAACGTATTTTGCTAAATTATTTATTGTTTCATCTTCTAAAGCTGACTTTAATTTTTCGGCTTCACTACAAGCTTTTTCCTCATTTAAACCTAGAACATCTTTAAAAAATACATATCCAATATCATAAGCTGCTAATATTTTTTTAGCTAAGTTTTCTCCTTCTTTTGTTAATTCTATTCTTCCATAAGTTTCATAATTTATTAGCTTTTCTTCTTTTAAATTATTTAAAGCCTTATTTACACTAGGCTTAGAACAATTCATTTTATTTGCAATATCTGTTACACGTATTTCATTATTTTGTTTTTGCAAAATATACATATTTTTTAAATATTCTTCTAACGCATTTGATATCATACTTTTTCTCCTTTTTGTTAGCCTCGGTTAACATTATATAACATATGTGCTATATTGTCAATAAAAAGTTAGATTAATCTAACTTTTTTTAAACAAAAAAAAAGAAATTCCCCGGCAGTCAGAACTGCCGGGGTTAGAGTCTTGCTTTTGCATAGAAATTTGATGTTTTTTTGAATGATTGTGTGATAAATTAGAATTGATTTTTTTGCTTTAATTTTCTCTTGGCTGCCTTTTTCATGACCCTTTCCTCATGCCTACTCTTTCGCTTTTGTTTTTGCTTCTGTTTTCTATAGTTTCTGTCTTTAGGCGAAAGAACTTGCATTTTAGCTGGCATTCTTTTCACAATGACATTGCTGAATTTATCTTCTTCGTTTCCAAATTGATAAATACAGTAAACGTAGTCTCTGTTTAAAATGTCAACTCTTTGAATGCGTGGGCATTGGCTTAAAATTGTTTCTTCAAAGTCGCTTTCTACCTCGCTTGCTCCATGGTTAACTGCTAGGAAAACAATATTTGTAAACTGGTTTATGAATCCAAGCATTTCGTCTCTTGTTGCATGCGAAGTTTTTTCACGTGTTGTTTTAATCACTGCTCGCTTCTGATATGGCTTGCTACCAATCTGAATCGTTTCCGCTCTTTTTGCATCAAGTAGGTTTCTTGCTAAAGTTTCCTCTGCAGCATAACCTGTTAGATGAATCATAGCATTCTCCCTCTCAATAAACATTGGAACATAGTTTTTTGCCGGTCCATTTGATAGCATTCCAGAAGTTGTTATGAGGATCTTCTTTCCTTCAAGACTGAAAAAATTATCTCTTGATCTTGGATCTACAATCTGAATGTCCTTTGGCATGAAGTTACTATTTTCAGGGCTAAAAGTCTTTAAGATTTCTTCATATGCCAAATTGGTTTTTATTCCTAAAGGACCATCTACATAGATTTTGTATTCCTCAGGAATTAGACCTTCATCTTGCATTTTCTTCAGTTCGAATAGAATCTCCTGCATCCTTGCTTGCGCAAAAGCACCAATCAAAATGTCCTGACCTCTTTCAAATCCTTCCAGAAGATGTCTTTTAAAACATACCTTTATATTGCTAGAATCGGTAGTTCCATAAGTTGACTCATGAACCATGATTAGCTCCATCTTTTTAAGCCAGTTAGGCAGTTCTGGAACTTTATAAAATGGATTCTTAAGCCGGTAGTCCCCTGTAAATAGGAAGTTCAGAGGTTTTCTTGAGTACGCTGTGCACTGTACCAGAATCATTGAAGCTCCCAAAATGTGTCCGTTTACGAAAAACGTCACTTTAACTCCAGGAAGAATCTCCAAAGTTTTCTGATACTTCACGCCACGACATAGTTTAATTGTTCTATCAACATTTTCGCGATGATACAGAACATTAAATTTCCACTCATCACCAGGAAACTTGTCTTGAAGGTACTTTGCATTGTCTTCTTGTTGATCCGCGGAATCCATCAAAAATCTTGGCAGAAGTTCTTTGGTAATTTCTGTCATATAGATGGGATTCCTATAGCCTTGCTTTACCATCTTTGGAAGAAGCCCAGTATGATCAATGTGGTTGTGCGTTATCAGGATTGCATCAATTGTTGTAGGATCTAAGTCATCCACATAGTTTAAATACCGATACTGAACCTCTTGAAAATACCCACAGTCAATTAATAGCCGATACTCTTTGCCATCTGGAAATGAGATTCCAAGTAAAATTCTTGATCCTGTTACCTCATTATGATAGGCAGATAAGTAGGCCTTGAAATCACTACTCTTCATAAATTACCCTCTCCAATCTTTAAGTCGTTAGTTTATTTTGCCACGCGGGCAAGTAGCTTTATTTCTATGCTTTGAATACAAAACGTCTATTCTTTCATTACAAAGGGCTAGTCTAGTCCTTTATTTGTAATCAAAGCGTATCTGTATTATAGCACGGTATGCTAGTTTTTTCAAATAAAACAGAAAAAAAGTAGTCAAAATGTAAAATTTTGACTACTTTTTTATAGTTAATTAATCAATTTGTATCTTCTTTTTCTCTTCAAGTTGTTTTGGTGCTTCTTTTGGAAATGTTAAAGTTAAGATTCCATTTTTGAAAGATGCTTTTATATCTTCTTCTTTTATATTTTCTCCAACATAAAAGCTTCTAGAACATTCTCCATAATATCTTTCTCTATGAATATATTTTTCTTCGTCTGAATCTTCTACTGATTTATCTGTTTTTGCTGTAATTTTTAAATAGCCTTTTTCCATTTCAATATCAATATCTTCTTTTTCATATCCTGGTAAGTCAACATCTATAATGTAATTGTTTCCTTTTTCTCTAATATCTGTTTTCATTAATCTTGTTTCTTTTCTTTCAAAAAATGGGTCCATAAACATGTCATCAAATAAATCAAATTCATTTCTTTTTCTTGGTATCATCATCATAATAAATCACTCCTTTATAAAAATTAATTGTTTTATGTGTTGACACCACTTTGTATGGTAGCACATAATTTAGGCTTTCAATTGCTAGCTTTTAGAAAACCTATATTAAAAGTACTTTTTTCTTTTTACGATATAATTATATCACTTATTTTAGCAATGTCAAGTGTCGAGTGCTAATTTTTTAAAATTTTTATATTACTAGTATGTCAATACTTTCGAGAATTTATTCATAAAAAAACCTTTAAATATTAAAAATATTTAAAGGTTTTTATTTACTAAATTATTTACTAAATTTCTACATATCCACCAATCATTTTACTTGCTTTAGCATTCTTTACATAGTTTTTACCACCAACGATAACAACTCTATCTCCTGGCTCTAGTATTCCTTTTTCTTTTAATTTGTCTAATCCTGCTTCAACAGTATTATCTATAGAATCTTTTGGATCTACATATACTGGATGTACATTCCAAGCTAGTCCTAATTGACGGAATGTTCTTTTACTATCTGTAATTGCTAAAATTGGACAACCAGCTCCCATTCCTGATAGTCTTCTTGCAGAGTCTCCTGTATGAGTATATGAAACAATTGCATCTGCATTTGTATTTTTAGCTATTATACAAGTTGAATAAGTAATGTTTTCTTCCAAGCTATCTAATACAATTTTATCTTTATCATCAAATCTTTTCCAATAATTTATTTCTGGTTCTACTCTTCTTGCTATTTTATCCATTGCTTGAACACATTCAAGAGGATATTCTCCCATTGCACATTCTCCAGATAGCATTATTGCACTTGTTCTATCATATATAGCATTTGCAACATCTGATGCTTCAGCTCTAGTTGGTAATGGATTATGTGTCATTGATTCTAACATTTGTGTAGCTGTAATAGCTGGTTTAAATACTCTGTTACATAATTTTATAAATTTCTTCTGCATTACTGGTGGTTCTGTAAAATCTGTTTCAGTAGCCATATCACCACGAGCAATCATTTGAGCATCTGCTTTTTTTACTATTTCTTCCATATTAGATAAACCTTCTACGTTTTCTACTTTTGTAATTATTTTTATATCTTGACCACCATGTTCATCTAATACTTTTCTAACTTGCATAATATCATCTACATTTCTAGCAAATGATATTGCAACAAAATCATAATCATGTTCACAAGCTGTGATTAAGTCATTAATATCTTTTTCTTTTAAAGCTGGTAAACGAATAATTGTACCTGGTAAGTTCATTGTTTTTCTACTTCCTAAAGGATTTCCATGAACTACTGTACAAACTATATCTTTATCAACTATTTCATCTACTCTTAATTCAATTGCTCCATCATCTATTAAAATTTTTGTTCCTGGAGCTACATCTTTATATAATTCTTTATAAGTTACAGAAACTTTATCTTTATCTCCTATTATATCTTCATTTACTAAAGTAAATTTTTGACCTGTTTCTAAAGGAATTTTCTCATTTTTACCTGTAACTAACATTCCTGTTCTTATTTCTGGTCCTTGCATATCAAGAATCATTGGAATTGGTAAATCTAATTTTTCTCTAAGTTCTATTATTTTATTTGTTTTCCATTCTTGTTCATCATAGCTTCCATGTGAATAATTAATTCTGCATACATTTAATCCTGCTTCAAATAATTCTTCTAATCTTGTTTCACTAGAAGGTCCAATAGTACCTACTATTTTTGTTTTTCTTAAATTTGATTTCATTTTATTTCTCCCCTATAAGATATTTTAACCAATGCTAAGTATAACACAAATTATCATTTTATTTCAATAGTTTTTACATAAATTGTTTTAATTTTTTATGTTAATTCTCCCATTTAAATTTTTTGGATTTATACTTTACTAATTCATTTTTTGAATTCATATCTTTATACTTTTTATTTATTAATAGCATATTTATTTCTCCACCCATTAAAATAAAATACATACAAACATAAAGCCACATCATTATTAGTATTATTGAAGACAAACTTCCATAAGTATTTGAAAAAACATTAAATATATCTATATATAAAGAAAATACTAATGATATTATATGCCATGAAATAGAAGCAAAAATTGCTCCTGGAAGTTGTGTTTTAATTTTTAATTTATGTCTTGGTATAAATCTATATATCATTAAAAAAATAAAAAACATTGCAAACAAGAAAAATATTGAACGAATATTTAAAATATATAATGATATATTACTTATCTGTCCAAACTTATTTAATATTAATTTATGAATTTTATTTCCAAATACCATAATTATTAAAAATAAAATTATAGCAACTATAAAAATTAAAATATATAAAGTTCCTTCTAATCTTATAATTAAGTTTGGTTTCTCATTTTCGACTTTATATATTTTTCTTAATCCTTTTGTTAAAGCAAAAAATCCACGTCCAGCAGACCAAAGTGTTATAATAATTGCTAAAGAAATAGTTCCTAATGATTTTGAATATATTTCATTAATTATCATTAATATACTTTCTTGCATATGAGAAGGAATTACTTCTTTTATTGCAAAGAAAACCGTTTCCTGATTTATATTAATATATTGCACTATGCTTAAAAGGAATATTATAAATGGTATAAACGAAAGAAAAGTAAAATATGCACATTCTGCTGCATATTCACTTACTAAATCTTCTCTACATTTTATAAAAAAATCATTTAAACTTCTTAAAAATTTTTTCAAAATTAATCCTTTCAAAATTTATATACATATTTATATTATTTCTTATAATAATATATTTAGTCCTTTTTATTAACTTTTTCTATTTTCTAATTTAAAATTTATAGTATTCATATGTAACTTTATAAGTGACTTGGCGAAAGCAATCTTCATTTTTAAAATTTATAATATGAAGATTGCTCCAATCGCCCTCCGCTTACGCTTCGGTTGGTCGCTTACGCGTCACTTTTAAAGTTACATATGAATACTATAAATTCTAAGTTGAAGAAATAATTTTAAGTTTGAAAAATGAAAAAGAGCACAATTATATTTGCACTCTTTTATGGCACCTTTTTCTGTTTCGAACATAACCATTTTAAATTTATTTTTCAATTCTTTAAAATTAGTTTACTCCCAAATGAGTAAAAAGGCATAAAAAACTGGCGACTTCCTATTTTCCCAACAAGGTAACTCGTAAGTATCTTCGGCACTAAGGAGCTTGACTTCTGTGTT
>CANQYM010000014.1 GCA_947628085.1 uncultured Clostridia bacterium | reverse complement strand
AACACAGAAGTCAAGCTCCTTAGTGCCGAAGATACTTACGAGTTACCTTGTTGGGAAAATAGGAAGTCGCCAGTTTTATATTCCTCTTTAGCTCAGTTGGTAGAGCGCTCGGCTGTTAACCGATAGGTCGTTGGTTCGAGTCCAACAAGAGGAGCCAAAATAAAAAAGTCCATTATAAATGGACTTTTTTTATTTTGCATTTTAATTGGAGGACTCGAAAAGGAGGATTAGAAAATAGTCCGGTGGACTATTTTCCCGACGCGGCTCGCCGAGTCCAACAAGAAAATCTTTGCTCTTAGTTTTAAGCTGTATGGTCGTTGGTTAGAAAACGTAGTTAGCCGAGTTCAACAAGAGGAGATAAAATTTTTAGTTATCTGTATTGAAAAAAAATATATGTTAATATATAATCATTTTATCTATAATATTATGAAAAAGGTTAGGTATATATATGAGAAGAATGAATTCACAAAAGAATATATCTTTTATGTTTGATTATATAGGAGAAGGTAATACTTTCTACGATATATTAAGCAAATATATTCCAGAAGCGGAAAATGATTTTTCTACAACAAATTTAATGATTAAATTAAGTGACATTCCAGTTGTTAATGGAAGACCAGTAATAGATAATTTTTATAATGAAGTACTTAATAGAATTATAAATGGTTTATTAAATAATTATGAAGCTAATAAAAATGGTATGGAAACTGATTTTCCACCAAGTAGAGAAGAAGAATTATTAGAAAATTTAAGAGAAATAGATAATACTTCTGATAATGAGGCAAGATTTGAATCTTTAAAAGAATATCTTTTGTATGTGAAAAGAAATATTGATAACCCAAATATGAAACCAATAAAAGATGAAATAATTAAACAATGTATGGATACATTACCTAAAGAAGATATAGAAAAAATTAGATATTTAGTATTGCAAACAATTTATGTACCTAGAGCACAAGAGCAATTAAAAAAAGAAATCCGTACTTATGCTGAAAGAGATGAAAATATAGAATGGAAAAGATTGCAAGATGCTGCAGATATTTTATCAAATGAAACATCTCTTAAAATTTATGATGCATTTTTAAGAGAACATATTAAAAAAAGAGATGAAATCTTAAAACAACAAGAACTTTTATTAAGAAAACAAGAATTAATAGATAGATGTGGTGCAAGAAGAGATTTTTACATTACAAATGAATTATATGCTATGATGAGTGATGAAGAAAAAGAAGAAGCAAATGAAAATGGAATTTTAAACTCAATACTTGGTAATACAGCTGGAAATAAACCACTACAGAAAGGTGCATATGATTGGGAATTTAAAAAATATAAAAAGCCTATTATAATTTTTGATGGTGAAGCTGATTATTCTGAAAACGGAATAGAAAATCAAAGAGTTATTGCAATTAGTTATGGAGCAATAGATTATAAAAAAAGTGATGATGTTGATAATCATGAAGGATTAGAATTAATAGGAGTTACTAGAATTGGAACAGACCGAGAAAAAACATATTTTTTTGTAACAGCTTTTGATAAAGCAAAACTAGTAAAAGATTTTGAAGTTGATCCTGATAGAGATGAAGAAGTAAGTTTCTATGTAGATGGTAGAAATGCAAAAATGCGAGACAAAGATTATCAAGATTATGTGATTGTAAAAAAAGATAGAATAACACCAGAGCAAAGAGAATTTTTCTCAAAAATATTTTTCTCTGATTTATATTTAAATCTTGTAGAAAAAGTCTATAATAGATATGCAGGAGTTGTTATTCCAGATGGCAAAGGAACACCAAAAATAACGAAAGATAGATTATTACCATATTTCTCTAGTGATAGTGAAGCAATGAGATATGCATCAATGTATCCTGGAGTTTGTGGTTCTGGATTTGCTACTTTAGAAGAACTTTGTGAACAAGGTGGAATTATAGATGATTTGCAAAGAAATATGGTAGATATAGTAAGAAATCAACCTGAAAAAATTTCAGAGTATCAAGATACACAAAAACAACAAATTATAGCACAAACAAAAAAAACAGCTGAAAATCAAACACAAAATAAAAAACGGACGTGGACCAATAGGAAGGTTTTTTGAAAGATAAAGTCAAAAAGAGAATAAACACTTGGTATTTTTATTTATTCAATACCAAGTGTTTTAGTGATTTTGAGAAATTATAGAAAGAGGTATAAATAATGATAAATAGAAAGAACACAAAGCCAGTATTGGTTGGAAATGTTCAAATAGGTGGAAATAATGATGTTATTATTCAATCTATGACTAATACAAAAACTAAAGATGTTGAATCTACGGTGCAACAAATATTAGAACTTGAAAAAGAAGGATGCCAAATTATTCGTGTGGCTTGTTTAGATATTGAAGATGCAAAATCAATAAAAGAAATAAAAGAAAAAATACATATTCCGATAGTTGCAGATATACATTTTGATTATAAAATTGCTCTTCAAGCAATAGAGTCTGGTGTTGACAAAATAAGAATAAATCCGGGAAATATCGGCTCAGAAGAAAACATTAAAAAAGTTGTAGACAAATGCAAAGAACATCATATTCCAATAAGAATAGGTGTAAATTCTGGATCTTTAGAAAAAGACTTATTAGAAAAATATGGAGTTACAGCAGAGGCTATAGTGGAAAGTGCAAAAAGACATGTAGACATTCTAGAAAGATTAGATTTTCATGATATTGTAATTTCTCTTAAAGCATCAGATTTAAACTTATGTATAAAAGCTTATGAATTAGCATCAGAAATATTTGAATATTCACTACATTTAGGAATAACTGAATCTGGAACAAAATTTAGTGGAACAATAAAATCAAGTATAGGCCTTGGAATAATGCTAAGAGAGGGAATAGGAAATACAATAAGAGTATCATTATCAGATAGTCCTGTAGAAGAAATAAAAGTTGCAAAAGAAATTTTAAAAGATAGTGGTTTGTATGAAAATTCAGTTTATTTTACTTCTTGCCCAACATGCGGAAGAACTTGTGTAGATTTGATTCCAATTGCAAAAGAAATAGAGAATTTTTGCAGTACTATACATAGCAATATTAAAGTTGCTGTAATGGGATGTGCTGTAAATGGCCCTGGAGAAGCAAGAGAAGCAGATATAGGAATTGCTGGAGGAAATAATGAATGGCTTTTATTTAAAAAGGGCGAAGTTATTAAAAAAATACCTCATGAAAATATAATTCAAGAATTCGAAAAAGAAATTTTAAGTATAGTATAAAAATAAAAACTTATTAAATATTATTTAAATTTACAAAAAAATGCTAAAAATATTATATTAAAAAATATTATAAATATTGCATAATATTCTAAAATTTGATATATTACAGTGTGCGTATAAAAGAATTTTGAGGAGGATTTTATGAAAAAATTTAGAATTCAAAAAAGTATTTTAATTATATTTATAATAATATCATTATTACTTCCTAATATAGCTACTGCAGTAGAAGGAGCTAATGATTTATTAGAAGCCCAAAATTCAGAGGAAGACTCTACAATAAATGAGAACACAACAAAAACTGATGAAACTGAGAAAAATAGCAATAGTAGCAGTGATATTCAAAGCAAGGAAGAGCTAGAAAACACTGAAAATGTAACAAACTCATCAGTAGAGAGTAATACAGTTTCAAATGAAAATGTAGTTTTAGAAGATACAAATTCAACTAATACTACTGATGCAACAAATACGACAAATACAACTAATACAACTAATGAAACAAACACAACAAATACAACAAATACAACTAATACTTTATCAAGTGAAGAATTAACGAATTCTACAGTAGAAGAAACAGAAGATCTTAAGGTAAATACAATGACAGCAAATTTGGAAGACAATATAGCAACTATTGATGCTGTATCTGAAGTAGAAGTTCAACCAGGTAATGGAACTTTACAACAAGCAATAGATAATGCTCCTCCTGGAGCAACTCTTAAACTAGTAGCTGGAGAAAGATATACTGGTGGAGATAAAATAACAATAAAAAGAAGCATTAATATAATAACTCAGGGTGGTCAAGCCAGTATAATACCACAAATTGTAATTGATGATGAAGATAATACTAAAAATACTGTAAGATTAGAGGGAATTAATAATGGTAGTATTATCCCAAGTGAACCAAAAGTATATTATGATATACAAAAACCAGTTGATTTAACACTAAAAAATATAACAGTCTTGTATATTAATGGAAATGCCAATATTGTAGATATAGCAATTAAACTATCTCCAGGATCTAGTGGTACAAATCTTAATGTAGAAAATTCAGTATTTTCTCTTTTGGGTGATTCAATACAAGTTGAATCCTCAAATAATAATTTAACATTTAAAAATGTTACAACTGCAAGCAGAAAAATACTTAATTTATCTGGCCATGCAGATAGTAATAATATAACATTTGAAAGTTCAAGCTTATCAGGATGTTCAAGATTTTCAACTAATAATAAGGCTATTACAATAGCAAACCAAGATCATTTAACTATGAACTTTGAAAACACAACTGTTACTGCACATGTGCCATATGGATCAATTCCAGTACATGTAATTTCATTTGAAGGAGGCATAACAAATTCTAAAATTTCAATTAAAGGAAAATCTACGATGCAAAATTTAGCATCTAGCATAGTTGGTAGTAGCATTTTTAATTTCGGTACTGTCCAAGAAGAAAGTAATACAATATTTGTAGAAAAAGAAGCAACACTTTCACCAAATACTGTTGATGGAAAATATCATACAGATGGCGATTCTGTAATTGTGGGTGTTTTTGATATAGACGGAGATTTAACAATACAATCTCATCCTAAAGGAGTAATAACAGATTTTTTAAAAAGTCTTCCAATATCGCAAGATCCAGAATGCAAATGGTATGAACAGGATGCAGATGAAAGAAAAGAATTCAACATCGAGAGTAAAGTAGAACAAAATATGGATTTATTTCCTGTACTTCCTGTTAAAGTAAAAGTACATATTGATGGAGACAGTGAATATTATGACGTTAATGAAGGAAGTTCATTAGATGATGCTTTTAAGAAATATTCTAATTTACAAGGACTAAAGAATAAGTTAGATGAGATAAAAGAAGAAGAAAGATTTTCAAGATTCTTAGATCAAAATGGATATGAAATTCATTTTGAAGAACCAATAGTTCAAGAAACTACTATAGTTCCAAAGTATAAAGTATATGTGCAAGTAGAAGGAATAGAAGATAAAAAAATTACTTTAGAGCAAGGGCAAAGTTTGAGTGAAGCCAGTTCTTTATTTGATAATGCTGACATGCTAGAAACATTAGAAGAACTAGAAAATTTAGACTATAAGGCTTTTTCTAAATATGTAAACGTAAAAACAAATGAAGAAGTAAACTATGAGGAAAAGATTATAAATGAAGATATAACTATAAAACCTACATATACAGTAACAATAACAATAGAAGTGGATGGAAAAGATCCATTACAATTTACTTTAGATGAAAATAAAACTTTAAATGATTTATCTAATGAAGATAAAGAAAAAATAGAAAATTTAGTAAATGTTGATAATAAGTCATTTACAAAAAAATTTATTGCAGACTTTAAACAATCAGAAGACGATGATGAATTTACATATGAAGAAGCAATAAAAGAACATGTAACATTAAAACCAAAATATGATATAGAGATAAAAGTAAAAAATATAGATGGAGATGTAATACACACATATTCTCGTCCTGAAGGAACAAAATTAAATAATGGAGAAATAGATGAGATAGAAAAAGCTTTAGAAGTAGAAGGAAAAAAACTTGTTAATTTGATAAATGAAAAAGGTGAAAAAATAAAATTAGAGGATTTAAAAAATTATGAGTTTAAAGAGAATATGACGTTAAGTCCTGAATATGAAGATAAAATAACAGTTACAATAAAATTAGATAAAGATAATGAATTTACATTAGAAGACGTGCCTACTGGTTCAAATTTAAATAGTTTACTAAATGAAGAAAGTCCATTTAAAGACGTATTACAAAAAGTTATTGATTACTTTAAAGGACTTAATAAAGAATTCTATTATTTTGCAGAAGAAAATGTAGATGAAAAACAATATAAATTTGATACACCTCTTCCAAAAAATATTACTTTGATACCTAGATATAAAGTTTTGATAACTGTATCTCCAAAGTATGAGGAAGAAAAAACATTTGAAATGCCAGAGGGAGAAACTCTAGAAAATATAAAAGACGACTTAGAGCAATTTAATTTAACAAACAAAACGTTAAAAGGTTTTGTTTATGAAAATGATGATAGTGATGTGAATATAGAAAGTGATAAAATTGAAGAAAATACAATAATAATTCCAAAATATACTATAGAAGTAACAGTAACAGCAAGAGATGGAGAAGTAACAAAAAAAGATATACCAGAAGGGTCAACGTTAGAAAATATAAAGAAAATTGAAGAATTTAACAAATTTGTTTCTCCAGATAACAAAAAACTTCAATGTTTTGTTTCAAAAGATAATGAAACATTAGAAGACTCATATGAGTTTAAAGAAAATACAGAAATAATTCCTAAATATACTATAGATATAACAGTAGTAAAAAAGGATAAAAGCACAACATCATATACTATTTCTGAAGGAACAGTTTTACATCAACAAGAATCAGCTATAAAAGAATTTGTAAAAGAAAGTAATTTAGAATTTGCAGAAGAATTTAAAAAGCTAAAAGAGTTAAACGGTGAATATGAGGAAACAAGTGATATAGTAGATTTATATACTATATTATATGAAAATACTATATTAATGCCAAAATATAATGCAAAAATTACAATAACAAAAGCAGATGGAACAGTTGAAGAATTCTTTGTTGAAGAAGGACAAACTTTAAATGATATTAAAGATAATAGATTTGAAGAAACAAAGAAAAAAGAAGATAGAGAATTTTCTAGATTTGTTGATGATAAGAACAAAGATTTTGATCCAACAACTCCAATAGATAGTAATATTAATTTAACACCTGTATTTTCTGTAACAATAAAAATAGGAGATAAAACATATAAATTAGATGAGGAAAAAACTTTAAAAGATTTATTTGATGAAAATCCAGAAGCAGAAACATATTGTAATGAACTAAAAAATTCTAAGACAGAATTTTCTAGATTTGTAGATCAAAATGGAAACACAATAACAGAAGAAACCGTTTTTGATTATAATGCTATAATAAATCCAAAATTCAAAGTAACCATAAAAATAGGAGAAAAAACATATTTATTAGAAGAAGGAAAAACTTTAAAAGATTTATTTAATGAAAATTCAGAAGCAAAAGAATATTTTGAAAATTTCAAAATATCTGAAAACAGACCATTTTCTAGATTTGTAGATCAAAATGGAAACACTATAGATGAAAATACAGTGATAAACAATGATATTGTAATAAGTGGAAAATTTAAAGTAACAATAACAGTAGAAAATCCAGACGGAACAACTGAAAAAATATTCTTAGAAGAGGGAAAAACATTAAGTGATTTAACAAAAGAAGAAAATGATAAATTACAGAAAATAAAAAATAATCATGGCGATGATGAAAGATTTGTAGGATTTAAAAATTCAAAAGATAATAAAGACATTACTAATAAAACAATAATATCAGAAGACATAACAATAAAACCAATATATGAAAAAATACCTGTTATTTCAGGTGGAGGCGGAGCAGGAGCAGGTGATTCAAATGGTAGTGCACCACTTGCAAATGTACTATCACCAAAAACAGCTGATAATATAATAAATTATGTAATAGGTAGTTTAATAGGTTTGGCATGTATTTTAATTGCAGTGTTTTTACATCAAAAAAATAACAAAATAAATAAAAAATAAAACTAAAAAAACTTCATTTAGTAGTTTTACTAAATGAAGTTTTTATTTTATTAATTTTGCATGAACAACCATTCTTTCATTACTATTATTATTGTAGCAAGTTGAGAGAGTTATGATGCTATCTGATGCATTAATATTTACATTAAAATTATAAACGCTACGATTTTTAATCATATTAATAAAATTTGAAAATTCATCATCTGTTTTAAATGTAACTTTAGTATAATCGTCTGTAGCAGGTATGTGATAAACACTAAAAATTTCCCAGGTAGTATCTGGATTGTTTTGAGAAAATATATTTATTTTATGGCTACTAGAATCATTTAACCAATTTTCATCTAATGTATGCTTTAAAGAACCAAACATTGTATTGTCTAAACGACCATGAGCATAAATAATTGAGTTTCTGTCTGCAAAATTTGAATTGTTTCTATAATCTAAAAAAATCCATCCAGCAGAATTATTCTTTTTATCAAATGAATGTGTTAAATAGAAGTCATTATCTGTAGTTTGAGTAAATGGATAATTTACTTCTGTTCCAACAACTTGAATCCATCCAACAGTATCTGAATTTTTTTGATTTAAGGCTGAAAAGTCTATGTTAGTAGTGGTGCTATTAGAGTTAGTATCAGTGATAATTGAATATTCATTAATTTCGTTTATTATAGATTTTGTTTTTTTTGAATCAATAAACCATTTACAAATATTAAAAAAAGAGTATATAAATATTATTGTACCAAGTGTAAACAGCACTAAGGGTAAAAAAATGTGTTTAGAAAATTTTCTTTTTTTCATAAACTCCTCCATAAAATTTAAATTATTTTATCATAAAAGAAAACTTCTATCAATATTGAAAATAGAACAAACTTAATATATAATGAGCTCACTAAATATTAGATTTTATTGTTAATAATTTAAAGGAGAATTTAAATGGCAAAAAGAGTTTGGAAACCAGGAACTTTTATTTATCCAATACCGGCAGTTCTTGTTACTTCTGGCAATATGGAAAATTCAAATATTTTAACAGTGGCTTGGACTGGAATATTAAATACAAATCCAGCTATGGTATATATTTCTGTAAGACCAGAACGTTATTCATATAATTTAATAAAAGAAAATAAAGAATTTGCTATAAATTTAACAACAGAAAAACTAGCTTTTGCAACAGATTGGTGCGGGGTAAGAAGTGGAGCAAAGTACGATAAATTTAAAGAAATGAAGCTAACAAAAGAAAAGGCAAATTTTATAAAAGCACCACTTATAAAAGAAAGTCCAGTTTCAATTGAATGTAAAATAATAAAAGAGGAAAATTTAGGAAGTCATACTTTGTTTACAGCAGAAGTGCTTTCAATAGATGCAGATGAACAATATTTTGATGAAAAAGGAGCTTTTGATATATCAAAATGTAAGTTAATTGCTTATGCAAATGGAAATTATTATTCACTGGGCAAAAAAGTAGGAAAATTCGGATATTCGGTAGCTAAGAAAAAGAAAAAAACAAAAAAATAATTAAATAAATTTTGCATTATATTTTGCTAATTAAAAAAACTTTGAAAAATACAAATAAAATCTTCCAAAATGGTTGACATATCATATGTTTTGTGATAAAGTATATAAGCATGATTTTAAAAGTTCATGCAATCACATCGTTAAAAATAAAAATATAAAAAAGCTTCATAAAAGTAAAACGGAGGTGTAGAAGAATGGCGGCAAAAGGACCAAGAGAAAACATTATATTAGAATGTACAGAATGTAAAAGAAGAAATTACATGACATCAAAAAATAAAAGAAACAATACTGAAAGACTAGAAGTTGTTAAGTATTGTAAATTCTGCAAAAAGCGTACAACTCATAAAGAAACAAAATAGATAAAACCTTTAAATAAGGGGAGGAGTTAATATGGCTAAAGAAGCAAAAAAAGATAATAAAAATAGTAAAGAAAATAAGAAATTTTTTAAAGAGTTTAAAGCAGAATTAAAAAGAGTAAGTTGGCCTACTTTTAAACAATTAGTTAATAATACAGTTGCTGTTTTAGCAATAGTTATAGTTGTAGCAGTAATAGTATTTGTTTTAGATGTAATTTTCGAAAACTTAACTAATTTAGGTGTAGGAGGACTTAAAGCCATAGTTACATCTAGCTCAGAAGAAAATGCTGAATCAGAAGAAGATGCAAGTGCTCAAACTTCAGAAGAAAACACTACATCAGGTGAAGAAACAAATGTAGAAAATTCTGAAGGAGCAGATCAAACTGAAGTTCCTAATGAAGCAGGAACAACTGATACATCAGCAGAAGCACAAACAAACGAAGGTGCAGAAGGACAATCTACTGAAACAGTTGAAAATGGAGAAAGTTCTGTAAATGAAAACAATTAGTAACTAGAATTACTAATAAAAGGGAATATAAAGGAGGCTAAAATATGTCTCAAGATGAGAATAAATTAGAGCCAAAGTGGTATGTAGTTCATACATATTCTGGTTATGAAAACAAAGTAAAAACAGACTTAGAAAAAACAATAAAAAACAGAGAATTAGAAGATTTTTTCTTTAATATAGTTGTTCCAATGGAGGAACAAGTAGAAATAAAAGATGGAAAAAGAAAAACAAATTTAAAAAAGGTTTTTCCAGGATATGTTCTTATAAAAATGATAGTAACAGAAGAATCTTGGTATATAGTTAGAAATACAAGAGGAGTTACAGGTTTCGTTGGTTCAGGAACAGACCCTATTCCACTTACAGATGCAGAAATTAGAAATATGGGATTTGACGAAGTTCCAGTAAATATTGACTATGATGTAAATGACAATGTTCAAGTTGTTAATGGACCATTAGAAGGATTTGTTGGAACAGTTCAAGAAATAAATAAAGAAAAACAAAAAGTAAAAGTTTTAGTATCTATGTTTGGTAGAGAAACACCAGTAGAACTAGAATTTTCACAAGTTCAAAAGGTTAATTAAAAGGAGGTGCTAGAATAAAATGGCAGAGAAAGAAGTTGTAAATGTTATAAAATTACAAATAGAAGCTGGAAAAGCTACACCAGCTCCACCAGTAGGACCAGCATTAGGATCAAGTGGTGTAAATATTATGCAATTCGTAAAAGAATTTAATGATAGAACAGCAAATCAACCTGGAATGATAATACCAGTTGTAATTTCAGTATATAAAGATAAATCATTCTCATTTATTACAAAAGTTCCACCTGTTGCAGTTCTTATAAAGAAAACAATAGGAATAAAAAGCGGTTCAGGAAAACCAAATAAAGATAAAGTTGCAAACATAACAAAAGCACAAGTTAAAGCAATCGCTGAACAAAAAATGGCTGACTTAAACGCAGCATCAATAGAAGCTGCAATGAGTATGGTTGAAGGTACAGCTAGATCTATGGGTGTAGTTGTAGTAGATTAATTTTAGGAATTTATAAATTATTTATAAATTTAAATATTTTGGGAGAATTAAGAAATTAATTCGTTAGTACCACGGGAGGAAAAAATGAAAAGAGGAAAAAGATATCAAGAAGCTGCTAAATTAGTAGACAGCACAAAATCTTATGAAGCTAAAGAAGCTTTAGAAATTATCGAAAAAATGCCAAAAACAAAATTTGATGAAACAGTTGAATTACACGTTAAATTAGGTGTTGATTCAAAACATGCTGATCAACAAGTTAGAGGTACAGTTGTTTTACCTAACGGAACAGGTAAATCACAAAAAGTTTTAGTATTTGCAAAAGGAGATAAAGCTAAAGAAGCTGAAGCTGCTGGAGCAGATTATGTAGGAGCTGAAGAATTAGTTCCAAAAATTGAAAAAGAAAATTGGTTTGATTATGACGTTATAGTTGCTACACCTGATATGATGGGTGTAATTGGTAGATTAGGTAAAGTTTTAGGACCAAAAGGATTAATGCCAAACCCTAAATCTGGAACAGTAACAATGGATGTTACAAAAGCTATATCAGAAATTAAATCTGGTAAAGTTGAATACAGATTAGATAAAACAAATATTATCCACTTAGGAATTGGAAAAGTTTCTTTTGGAGCAGAAAAATTAAACGAAAACTATGAAACAATTCTAGAAGCAATTATAAAAGCAAAACCATCTGCTGCTAAAGGACAATACATTAAAAGTGTTGCTTTAACAACAACAATGGGACCTAGCATTCGTATAAATCAAAAATAAAATTTGAATATTAGCCTAAGACAGTAGGTGCAAAGATAAATCCTACCGAGGTAAAATTATAAAGAGAAAGTTTTAAGGCTCTTTATTACCTTGGTGTTTTAGGTAATAAAGAGCTTTTTATATTGCAATTATAAATTAATTATAAATTGTTAATATAAAAAATTAAAAAAGTCTTTAAATTTTTAATATAAAATTTATTTATATTGGAGGTGAAATTAAATTGGCTAACGAGAAAATAATTAAACGTAAAGAAGAAGAAGTAAAAGAATTAGCTGCTAAAATGAATGGCGCTAGCTTAGTACTTTTAGTTGATTACAGAGGAATCAATGTTGCAGATGTAACTGAATTAAGAAAAACTGTAAGAGAAATTGGTGCTGAGTATTCTGTTATTAAAAATAACATTACAAGAAGAGCTTTAAAAGAATGTGGAATAGATTCATTAGATGAAGCTCTAGAAGGACCAACAGCAGTTATTATTGCAAAAGAAGAATACCTACCAGCATTAAAAGCAATCTATAAATTTGCTAAAGCTAATGATTATTACAAAATTAAAGCTGGTGTATTAGAAGGAAAAGTTTCTTCAGTAGAAGAATTATCAACACTTGCACAACTTCCATCAAGAGAAGAACTTATCGCAAAACTTGCTGGATGCTTACTTGCAAATGTTTCAAAACTTGCTGCTACACTTGATGCAGTTAGAGTAAAAAAAGAAGCAGAAGAAAAATAATGCTTTAAAAATTAAAAAACTCAAAAAAATTAAAATTAAAAAATAAAAAAATTTAGGAGGATTTAAAAATGAGTGAAAAAACAGATAAAATGTTAGAAGAAATTGATAAATTAACAGTAGTTGAATTATCAGAATTAGTAAAAGGAATTGAAGAAAAATACGGAGTAACAGCAGCAGCTGTTGCAGCACCAGCAGCAGGAGGAGCTACAGCAGAAGCTGCAGCTGAAAAATCATCTTTTGATGTTGTATTAACAGAAGCTGGAGGAAATAAAATAGCTGTAATTAAAGTTGTTAGAGATGCTACAGGATTAGGACTAAAAGAAGCTAAAGATTTAGTTGATGGAGCACCAAAAACAATTAAAGAAGGTGTAGCTAAAGAAGAAGCTGAAGAATTAAAAGCTAAATTCGTAGAAGCTGGAGCTACAGTTGAATTAAAATAATTTAATTTCACAAACAATAAAAGTTTTAAACTAGGTAGTAATTAAGCTACCTAGTTTTTCTTCTTTTAGGCTATTTGTTGAAAAAAGTTCCAAAATGTGATATATTTGATTAGAAATTATTTAAAATTTAAGGAATATAAAATGAAATCTAATAAAAATTCTTTAATTGTAAATTTATCTATATATGTTATAGTATTTGCAATAACAGTTTGTGTTATTGCTTGTATTATGAGCTATTTTTATAAAAATATAGAAAAAATGAATTTAAGTTTAAAGGTATCTTCAGATTATAGTAAATTAAATTTATATTTTTTAAAAACAACTAAACTAGATAATATAACAGTAAATGATTATGGACTAGTTGATAATGAAGATAATTCAAGCTATTATATAACGTTTGCTAAAAGTGATGGAACCACGAATACTTTTGTAAAAATAGGTGATATGATATATTTTGATAAAATAAAAATATGTGAAAATGTAGAAGAATTTAAAATTATTGTAGATAAAACAGAACGTGAAAGTGTATCTGTTGAAGCTAAAATTGGAGGAAAAACTTTTAAAACACAATATGTGTTATAAAAGCTTTAAAAAGAAATTAACCAAAAATAAGGTAAATTTATAAAACTAATATATTAAAACAGAGAAAGAGGGATAACTTGAAAAAGAAAATAGTAGCATGCTTAAGCTTTTTAATTTTAATAGTTATAATGACAGCAATTATATTATTCTTTAAAGAAGATAGTAATGTGAAAAATGATAATAAACTACAAATAGTTGCAACATTATTTCCACAATATGATTTTGCAAAGCAAATAGTGGGTGATAAAGCAGAAGTCAAATTGTTATTAAATTCTGGTGTTGAAGCACACAACTATGAGCCAACTGCAAAAGACATGATAACTATTTTAAATAATAGTGACATGTTTTTATATAATGGAACAGTTTTAGAACCATGGACAACAAAGATTGTAGAAAATTTGGAAGAATATAATTGCAACATTGTTGATGTTTCAGAAAATATAGACTTAATAAAAATAGAAGAATTCGAAGAAAAAAATATAAATTCAGAAATTTTAAACGAAGATGAAGAACATAAAAAAGAAGAAATTTATGATGAACATATTTGGATGAATCCAGAAAATGCTGTAATAATGATAAATAATATTTTAGAAGCAGTTTGTAAGATAGATCCAGAAAACGAAAGTTATTATACAGCTAATGCAGATAATTACAAAAAAGAAATATTAAATTTAAATCAAAAATATAAAGAATTAATAGAAAATTCAAACAGAAAAGAAATTGCAGTTGGAGGCGAATTTGCATATAGCTATTTAGTTGATTACTATAATTTAAAATTTGTAAGCGTATATACAAATTGCGGAGAAGGTGAAGATCCTAGCATTGCAAAAGTTAAATCTGTAATTGACTATATAAATAAATACAAAATACCAGTAGTATATTATGAAGAACTTTCAGAAGGAACTGTTGCGAAAATGATTGCAGAAGAAACTAAGGCTAAGCCACTTGTTTTATATTCAATTCATAATGGAAATCCAGAAACAGATACTTTTTTATCTTTAATGGAAAAAAATTTCGAAAACTTAAAACAAGGTTTGGAAAGCACAAATTAATAAAATTTAAACTATAAATTATTTGGAAGATTCAAATTAAAATAAAACTTAAAATGAAGTTTATAAATATAAAGTATAGAAAAATATAAATTTAGGAGAGGAAAATGACAGTATTAGAAGTAGAAAACTTAAAAGTTTCATATTCAAATCACACTGCACTTGAAAATATTAATTTTAAAGTAAATGAGGGAGAATATGTTTGCTTGGTTGGAGAAAATGGTTCTGGTAAAAGCACTTTGGTAAAAACAATAGTTGGACTATTAAAACAAGATGAAGGAAAAATAAATTTAAACATTTCTTTAGATGAGGTTGCTTATTTATCACAAACTAATTTAAAAGACCTAGATTTTCCAGCAACTTCAAAGGAAATAATAATGTCTGGAGTTCAAAAACATAAAAAACTTCCTTTTTATACAAAACAAGACAAAAAAGATTATGAAGAAGTAATAAAAAAATTAAAAATTGGAGATATTCAAAACAGA
The DNA here is from genome assembly GCA_947628085.1 of uncultured Clostridia bacterium. Taxonomy (GTDB): domain Bacteria; phylum Bacillota; class Clostridia; order TANB77; family CAG-508; genus Scatovivens. Next base: position 23,288 of record CANQYM010000014.1, on the reverse strand, counting down.
AGAATAGGAGATTTATCTGGTGGACAAAAGCAGAGAGTATTAATAGGAAGAGCTTTAATTAGAAATCCTAAACTTTTAATTTTAGATGAACCAACAACAGGGCTAGATTATAATATTACTAAAGAATTATATAAAATTTTAGAAAATTTAAATAAAGAAAACAACATGACAATAATACTTGCAACACACGATATTGATGAAATAAACGAAACAAAACCAAGAATAATTTATTTAGCTAAAACTATAAAATATGATGGAAATTTAGAAGGCTGGAAAGGATTTTAAAATGAGTGAAATATTAAACATATTATCATATACATTTATGCAAAGAGCTGTAATTTGCGGAATAGCAATATCTTTTTCAGCAGCCTTAATAGGAGTTATTTTAACACTTAAAAATTATTCTATGATAGGACACGGACTTGGAGAAGTTGGATTTGCAGCAATTTCACTTGCTATTGCACTTAACTTGCCACCAATTTCTATATCTATACCAATAGTAATAATTGCAGCAATAATAATAATGATAATAAGCCAAAAAAAAGGAGAATCAGCAGACATAATAATTGCTTTAGTTGCAACTGGAGCACTAGCAATAGGTGTAATCATAACAACAGCTACTAGTGGATTTAGCACAGATAGCTATAATTACATGTTTGGAAGTATTTTAGCTATGACTCAAAATGACGTACTATTAAGTATTGCTATAACAATACTTTCAATAATAATATATATTGTTTTTTATAATAGATTATTTTTAGTAACTTTTGATGAAAAATATGCAAAAGCAACAGGAATAAATGTAAGTTTTTATCAATTTTTAATTGCTTTAATTACTGCTTTAGTTGTTGTAGTTGGAATGAGAATGATGGGAACAATGCTTATTTCAAGTTTAATTGTTTTCCCAGCAATTATTGCAAAAAAATTTACAACTAGTTTTAAAGGACTAGTTACAATGTCTGTTTTAACATCAGTAATTTGTTTTATAATAGGAATTTTTACATCATTCTTCTTAAATATGCCAACAGGAGCAGGAATTGTTTTAGTTTATATTATTCTTTTAATTATAAGTAGTTTATGTTGTAAACTTGCAAAAATCTAAAACTTAAAAATTTTAGATTTTTGCTTTTTTTATATGATAATGATATAATAACGTAAATTTAGACTAAGGGGGAATTACAATGGTACCAGCAAAATTAAAATCAGGAGATGAAGTAAGAATTATAGCTCCATCTAGAAGTATGATAATGTTAGGAGAAGATTGCAAAAAAATAGCAACTGAAAGATTAGAAGCTTTGGGACTAAAAGTAACTTTTGGAAAATATGTTATGGAAGCAGATAGCGATTATTTAAGCACATCTGTTGAACATAGAGCTCAAGATTTAAACGATGCATTTAGAGATAAAAATGTGAAGGCAATTTTAACTGTAATTGGTGGATTTAATTCAAATCAATTATTAAATTATATAGATTATGAAGCTATAAAAGAAAACCCAAAAATATTTTGTGGATTTTCAGATATAACAGCTTTATCAAACGCAATTCATGCTAAAACAGGATTGGTAACATATTCAGGACCTCATTATTCTAGCTTTGGAATGTTAAAAGGCTTTGAATATTCTTTAGAATATTTTAAAAAGATGTTTTTCCAAGATGAAGAATTTGAAGTGCTATCATCAGAAAAATGGAGTGATGATGCATGGTTTATTGACCAAGAAAATAGAGAATTTATAGATAATGAAGGAATGTTTATTATAAACGAAGGAAAAGCAGAAGGAAATATAGTTGGAGGAAATCTTTGCACTTTAAATTTATTACAAGGAACTCCATATATGCCAGACATTTCAAATAAAGTGCTATTTTTAGAAGATGATGATATGGCTGGAAAAATTTATTTAATGGAGTTTGATAGAAATCTTCAAAGTTTAATGCATATGCCAGAATTCAAAACAGTAAAAGGAATAGTTTTAGGAAGAAGTCAAAAAGCAACTGAAATGAATAAAGAAAAATGGTTTAAATTAATAAAAAATAAACCAGAATTAAAAGATATTCCTGTTATTGCAGGAGTAGATTTTGGACATTCAACACCAATAATAACTTTCCCAATAGGTGGATATGTAAAATTAGAAGCAAGCAATAATAAAATTAAACTAACAATTAAAGGATAAAATGTAAAGGAAAGAGAAATATAAATGATATATGAATTTGAAGTTATAGGAGAGATAAAAGGAAAAGCAAGACCAAGATTAAATACTTATACAGGAAATATTTACACAGATAGTAATACTAAAAATTATGAAAATCTTATTAAACAATACTTTAAAGTAAAATATCCAAGATATATTCCTTTTGAAAATAGAGTTAAAGTAAAAATTATAATATATTTAAAAATACCACAAAATACAACTAAGAAAAACAGAAAATTAATTGAAGAGGGCCTTTTAAGTCCTACAAAAAAGCCAGATATAGATAATGTAGTAAAAATTGTTTTAGATGCATTAAATAAAATGGCATTTAAAGATGATAATCAAATTACACAATTAGAAGTAGAGAAAACATATAGTGAAGAAGAAAAACTATATATAAAATTAGAAGAATATTAAGTTCTAGTATGACCTCTAAATGAATAAACTTAAACAAAGTTATTCGTTTGGAGGTTTACTTTATTATGAGAGGTTTATCAATAGAAGAACGTGCAATAGCTGTTGCACAATACATAGTAGAAACAGAAGATACAGTAAGAGGTGCTGCTAAAAAATTTGGAATTAGCAAAAGTAGTATACATAAAGATGTAAGTCAACGTTTACTTAAAATTAATTATCCATTAGCAATGGAAGTTAGAAAAGTGTTAGATAAAAATAAAGCAGAGCGACACATAAGAGGAGGAATGGCAACAAAATTAAAATATAGTCATAATAAAGACAATTTGAAAAGCGTGTAAAAATAAAGGAAGAACAATGTTACAAAAATGAAACAAATATGTAATAAAAATGATAAAGAAGCATATAAAATTCGTAAATTCCTAGATAAAAGCCACATTCAAGGAATGAACATCAGGTCGGTTTTTTTGACTTTTTAGTTCATCCGTGATATAAAAAATTCATCAAATCGAAAGAAGTAGGTGATTGGAAATGGGAATTTACAGATCTGAAATTGCAGACTTAAGAAAAAATATTGAGGAAAACATAGGACAAAAAATTATAATAAAAGAATCACCAGGAAAAAGAAGCAAGCCTCAAGAAAAATTAGCAACAATTGAAAATGTTTATAATAGCTATTTTAGAGTTAAATTTGATGAGGCAAATAGAGTTGGTTCTTATAATTACACAGATTTATTTACAAGGTCTGTAGAAGTTAGTATGTATAATGGCGAAACATACGAACCATTAGTACAACCACAATTAGAAGTAAAAAAGCCTAAAGCTCAAGAAGCTACATTAATAGAAAATTCCTAATTTTTAGGAATTTTTTTTTATAATCCTCATATAGTGGTATTAATAGATATCATTTAAGGAGGATTTTTTTATGGAGAAAAATATTGTCACTATAAATAAAAAAATTGCAAGTAATACAAAAAATGTAGAAGTATTAGGAGATATAATTGTTCCAGATATAAAGCCAGATATAGTGAATATTGTTAATGCAAACGGAATGCCATTTATTTATAAAGAAGAGGTAAATTCTGGAAGAATTAGAATAGATGGAAATATAGATACATATATTGTATATTTGGCAGATAATGGAGAAAACAGAAGTATTCAAACAACATTAACTTTTTCTGAAAGTATAGAAAATAGTGGAATTTTGGAAAGCTCTCTAGTAAAAGAAAATTTAACATTGGAAAATATTGAGGCAAAAGTTTTAAATGAAAGAAAAATTTCAATTAAAGCAGTAGTAAAAATTAAAAGTGAAATTTATGAAAAAAGCGAAATAGAAATTAATAGTGATTATGAAAATTTAGAAAATGTTGAAAAATTAAAAGAAACTATAAACATAAAATCTATAGTTAATTCAAACAAAGTAAAAACTTCAATTAAAGAAGATGTGGCTGTAGATAATAGCTTTGAAGTTTCTGAAATTTTAAAAACTAGTATTAAAGTGAGCAATATAGAAAACAAAATTAGCTTTAACAAAGTTTTAGCGAAAGCAGATGCTAATGTGAAAATAATTTTCTTAGCTGAAGATGGCAGAATTGGAATAGCAGATTCTAAAATTCCAATTATGAGTTTTATAGATATGGACAAAATAACAGATAAAAATATATGCAGTGTAGATTACAGCATTAGAAATATGTTATTTAAAGTAAATTCAAAAGAAATGCATTCAATTAATTGCCAAATAGAATTTGAAGTAAATTGCATATCTTATGAAAATAAGGAAATTGAAATTGTTCAAGATATGTATGGACTAAAAACTAATGTTAATTTTACTAAAAAAGACATTGATGTAGAAACTAGCACAGATGAAATAATGGAAAAAATTAATGTAAATGAAAGCTTTCAAGTTGAAGATATTTTAAATGTTCTTGATGTTGAATCTTCTCCAAGAGTAGTAAACACAACAAAGTCTGGCAATTTTTATAATCATGAATGTGAGCTAAATTTGAACATATATTATGAGGCAGATAACAGGAATGGATTAAATGTTAAAAAAGTAAGCATTCCATTTATGATAAAAAATGAAATAGAAGATGATTTAGAATTTAAAATTAATCAAAATCAATTTTCTGTTAGCAATGAAAATGTAAATTGTGATATAGATGTTTTTTATAAGAAAAACAATAACAATTTAAAGAAAATAACTATCATAGAAAATGTAACTAATGATGAATTAGAAGAGGAAAATGAATATAAAATGTGCATATATTTTGTAAGACCTGGTGACACAATTTGGAAAATAGCTAAAAATTTTAGAGTTTGTATGAATGATATTATAAGCGTAAATAGTATTGAAAATCCAGAAAAAATAAATGTTGGAGATAGATTATATATTATGAAATAAAGACGGAAAAATCCGTCTTTTTTAAATAAAGGGGGGATAATGAAAGATAAATTATATTCAAGAAGAAAAATAAAGTTACCCAATTTTAGTAGATTACGAGAAATAAGCAGTTTTAAAATTCTATTATTAATATTGCTTTTTACTATAATTTTAGCAATAACAGTTTTTTTAAGAAGTGCATATCCAGTTTTGAAAACAACTTGTGAAACTACGGCAAGTTCCAAAGGGAACAAAATTGTAAATGATAAAGTAAGTGAAGTGATGAAAGAATATACATATGATAGCTTAATAAAAATTGAAAAAGATGTTAATGGAAAAATTAGTTTTATAGAAACAAATAGTACAAAAATGAATGAAGTGGTTGGTAAAATTGTTGCTAATATTCAAGAAGAATTTGATAAAATTCCTAGAATAAAAGTGTATTTAAATATGGGCTCTATAAGTGGAATAAGCATATTAAAAAATTTTAAACCACAATTTGAAATAGAGCTTGAAAGTGCTGGAAACATCGAAGCAACTGTAAAAACAGAGTTTGAATCTGTTGGAATTAATCAAACACTACATAAAATATATTTAGATATAAATACAAAAGTTGGAATTTTAACGCCTTTTGCTACATTTGGAAAAGATGTTAATTCAGATGTTTTGCTCACAGAAGCAATTATTGTTGGTGAAGTTCCAGAAACATATTATAATTTAACTGGATTAGAAAGTGCAGATGAAACATATAATTTTGTGCAGTAAAAATTTGTAAAATTATGAAAAAATTGGAATGTAATGAAAACTTAATAAAAGCAAAAGTTAGTCATCCCTAGAAATCGCATTAAAAAGGTAATATAACTGTAATTGCTATTTTTAAAAATAAGCTGTATATTTGTGCTAACTTAAAAATAGAAATTAAAAATAGAGGAGCAAAAAATATGGAATTGTTAAATATAGCTGAAGATCATTTCAATAATTTTATAGAAAAAATAGGAAAGGAACTATCTTTAGTAATGTGGGTTACTATAGTTTTTATACTTATTTTATGCTCCTATATCTCAAGTAGAAATGAAATCTTGAAAAAAGCTGACTTAAGCTCTAGTCAAAAATTAACAGTAAGTCAAGAATATAGAATTGAAATTTAAAAAATATTAAAAATAAAACATTAAAATATCCTGTAAAGCAATAAACTTTATAGGATATTTTTTTATTTAAAAATTAAAAAAAATAAAAAAAGTAGAAAAATAAAAAATAATCTGCTATAATAATGCTACTATATGCTAAAAATTTTAAAAGGGGGAAGTATGAAAATAAAAGAAATTACTGTTGTTGGAGCAAATGGAGCTTTAGGAGTTGGAGTTTCTGGAATATTTGCATCATTTGGAGATGTTAAAGTTAATATGATCTCAAGAAGTTTAGAAAAATCTAAAATTGCTATTGAAAAAGCTGGAAATTCTGTTAAAGCTTTAAAAGTTTGCGATAATATGAAACCATATACTTACGATAATTTAGAAGAATGTTTAAAAAACTCAGATTATATAATTGAAACAATCGTTGAAGATTATAGTGAAAAGGAAAGAATACATAAATTAATTAATAAATATATGAAAGAAGATGCTATTTCTTCATCTGTAACATCAGGAATTTCAATTAATGGTTTGGCAAGTTGCTATAATGAAGAACATAAAAAATCTTTTTTAGGAATACATTTTTTCAATCCACCATATAGTTTGCCACTATGCGAAGTAATTCCATCAAAGTTTACAAATAAAGATATAACAAAATTTATAAAAAGTTATTTAACTAAAACACTTAATAGAAAAGTAATAGTTGTAAAAGATGAACCAGCATTTTTAGCAAATAGAATTGGTTTCATGTTTATTAATCAAGCAATGCAATATGCAGAAAATTATAAAGATAATGGAGGCATTGATTATATAGATACTATTTTAGGAAAATTTACAGGAAGAAACATGGCTCCAATGGAAACAGCAGATTTTGTTGGACTAGATGTTCATAAAGCAATTGTAGATAATGTTTATGAACATACAAACGATTATGCACACGAAAAATTTAAATTGCCAAATTATGTTTTAGATTTAATTGAAGATGGCAGATATGGAACAAAATCTGGAGAAGGACTATATAGAAATAGTGATGAAGTATATGACATAAAAACAGAAGAATATAGAAAAAAGAAAAATTATAAAATAGATTTTATAGATAAAGTTATAGAAGATTTTAAAATAGGGGAATATGAAAAAGGCTTAGAAACTATATTATTAGATAATTCTACTGAATCAGAAATTTGCTTAAGATTTTTAGTAGATTACATAGTTTATTCTTTATTAATTTCTAAAGAACTTGCAGAAAACATAACAGATTGTGATATAGCTATGGCAGAAGGATTTAATTGGATTCCACCAATTGCCTTATTAGAATTTATAGGTAAAGAAAAATTTAAAGAACTAACGTTAAAATATGGTTATGATAAATTAATGAGTAGTATAAATATTCAAAACTTAAAAAGTGATTATCAATATGAAAAATTTTTGAAAGCTAAGAGGTAAAATATGGAAAAAGTATATGTTTTAGGTGGAGCTCAAACAGATTTTGAAAGAAATTGGTTCAAAGAAGGAAAAAATGTAATAGCTTTATTAAAAGAGGTTATAAACAGTGCTCTTAAAAATACAAATTTATCTTACGAAAAAATAAAGAAATTGAATAAAGAAAATAAAATTGCAGTTTGCATAGGAAATTTTGCAGCAGAATATTATATAGATCAAGGGCATTTAGGTCCATTATTAACAGAGGTAAATGAGGTATTCTATGGAGTGCCTTCTGCAAGATATGAAGCAGCATGTGCTTCTGGATCTGTTGCTATTGATAGTGCTATGTCAAAAATTAGATTAGGAGATTATGACATAGTTCTTGTAGTAGGATTTGAACTTATGAAAACAGTTAATGCCAAAATAAGTGGGGATTATTTAGGAAGAGCAGCAATTTATGAAAAAGAAGCAAAAGGAATAGAATTTCCTTTTCCAAAGTTATTTGGAAAATTAGCTGATGAATATGTTAAGAAATATAATTTAGATGAAGAAAGATTTAAAAAGAACCTAGCAAAAATTTCTTGCATAAATTATGCAAATGCTAAAAGAAACCCAAATGCACAAACAAGAAAATGGTTTATGAATGAAAAACAAGCAAATTTTAGAGGAAATCCAACAAATGAAAAAATAGGTAGTATGCTTGGAATTTCAGACTGTTCACAAGTTACAGATGGCGCAGCAGTGGTTGTTCTTGCAAGTGAAAAATATGCTAAAGAAAACAATTTAGAAAACAAACCAATCATAAAAGGATATGGACATAGAGTAGCACCTTATGAATTTAACAAGAAGATGATAGAAAGTCAAAACAATAAATACATTCTTCCATGGACAAGAGAAGCAGTATGTGATGCATATAAAAGAGCAAATTTAAGCTTGGAAGATATAGATGTGTTTGAAACTCATGATTGCTTTACTTCAAGTGAATATATGGCAATTTCTGCATTTGGAATAACAGAACCTGGAAAAGAATATGAGGCTATTGAAAATGGAACAATAGATTTTACTGGAAGTAAACCAATTAATCCTAGTGGAGGACTAATTGGATGTGGGCATCCTGTTGGTGCATCTGGTGTTAGAATGATGCTTGATTTATATAAACAAGTTGCGAATGAAGCAGGAGATTATCAAATAAAAAATGTTAAAAATGCTTTAATGCTTAACATTGGAGGATCTGCAACAACAAATTATGTATTTATTGTAGGAAAATAAAAATCAAGAGTTATAATAGCCATAAGTTAAGCTATTATAACTCTTTTGCTTTTTTAAAATAGACAATTTTTATTAATTGAATAAGACTAATAGTGAAATTTAAAACTTCACTTATATATATTGAAATTATATATCCTACTAATCCAAGTTTTGGAACTAAGAAATATATGAAGCTAGTGCTTATTACCAAATCTAATATATTTATAATCATTACACCAACTTGAGCATCTAGCCCTCGTAAAACACTATCTACTACTGTGTCAACATAAATAAAAGTTGCAAGTGGAGATAGTATTTTTATGTAGAATCCAATATGTATGTCTTTATAGATTAACTTGCCAAGAAGATTAGAAAATATAAATAATGAACAAGTAAGGAGAAGAGCTATTCCCAATATTAGAAATAATAAAACTCCAGTAACTTGCTTTATTCTTTTATAATCTTTTTTAGCATTATATCTTGAAAATTCTGGTATTAAAAGACTTGCAAATGATTTTACCAAAATATCTGGAAACATTATAATGGGAAGAGCCATTCCATTTATAATTCCATATTTTGCAAGAGATTCAGAACAATTTATTCCACTTTTTTCTAAACTTGAGGGAATAATTAATTGTTTAAAAGTGCTAAGTCCAGAACGAATATAAGAAGTAATTGCTATTGGCATAGATATTCTTATAATTTTATAGGTATAATTTTTCCTAAGAACAGTTTCTGGAAAGCGGTTATACCTTTTTTTATCTAAGACAAAAATTACGTAAATATAAATAAAAGAAATTATTTCAGAAATAACATCTCCTAAAATTAGTGCAAAGCATGAATATTCAAGTCCATTTGGAAGATAATGCATTAAAATGAAAGCAGTAACAATAACTTTTGCAATATGTTCTATAAATTGCCCAATTGCATTTTTATAAACTCTACGCACACCAGCAAAATAGCCAGATATTGCAGAACTCATAGAAATTAATGGTAAAGCTAAACAAACTAAGTAAATAACATACCTACTTACCTTACTATGTAAACATTTTAAAATAATAAAATCCGCATTAAAATATAAAATTAAACTTGATGTAATGCTTGTGATTAAAGTAATATAAATACATCTTTTCATGATTTTTAAAATGCCTTTTGGATTATCTAAAGCCAGTTCTTCTGAAATAACTCTAGTAACGGCAAGATTAATTCCAGAAGTAGAAAGAGTAATTCCAAATAGATAAACACTCATTACCAATTGATATATTCCAACATTTTCACTTCCAATTTTTGATGCAATATATGCAGTAAAATAAATGTCTATTGCTCTAAAAATAAGAGAAGTTATTATAAGAATAGAGGTATTAAAAATAAAAATTTTAAAACGTTTCAATTAACAGTCTCCAAAAAATAATTTTTATTAGAATATATGAAATAAAAAAATAAAATAGAATAAATTATATAAGTTAAAAATTAAATAAAAATATTAATGTAATGCAAAATTAATATAATACTAAAATTGTAACTAAAAAGATAGAATGAAAAAACAAAAAAATGTCGTAAAAAGCTTGAACCCGTAAAAGGAATATGGTATAATAGTTACAATTGTTGTATACTGCATACTAACAAATAAATTTTATGTGGGGGAAAGATTGTTCATGGATGAGCAAGAGCTAACAATACCATTTGATATTGAAGCTATACATGAAAATACAGCCAAAAGAATAGCTAAAAAAATAAAAAAAGCAGTTATATCAGCTGTGCTAAGAACTATAGAAATAATTATAGCTATTTTTGGAGTAATTTTATTACTTCCTATATCAATAGTTGTATTTTTTCAAAACACTAAAAATAATGATATTGGACCTGTTTTTTATACTCAAAAGAGAATAGGGAAAAATGGTAAAATATTTAAAATGTACAAATTTAGAACAATGGTTACAAATGCAGATGAAATATTGGAAGCTATGTTACAAGATGAAAAAATTAAAGAAGAGTATGAAAAATATAGAAAACTTCCAAATGACCCAAGACTTACAAAATTCGGAAAAATTTTAAGAAAAACAAGTTTAGATGAGTTTCCTCAATTTATAAATGTATTAAAAGGCGAAATGAGTTTAGTAGGTCCTAGGCCATATTTACCAGAAGAAATAGAAAAAATGGGTTCATATTATAAATACATAGTAGAGCATAAACCAGGAATAACTGGAGTATATCAAATTGCGGGAACAGATAGAGTAGAATTTCTAGATAGACTAGATATGGATGTTAGATATCACTATGCAAAATCATTTATTATAGATGTAAAAATTATATTAATTACATTACTTATAACTTTAAGAAAAAAGAAAACTTATAATGTAGGAGAAATGTTAAGTGATACTGTTCATTACATTTCTAAATGTTTTTCGTTATTTATAAAAAGAATAATAGATATAATAGGTGCTCTTGTTGGAATAATAATTTTAATACCTCTTACAGCTATTATTTGGATTTTAAATAAAATAAACAAAGAAGATGGTCCTATTTTTTATGCTCAAGAAAGAATAGGAAAAGATGGAAAACATTTTTATATGTATAAATTTAGGACAATGGTTAATAATTCGCAAGAAGTTTTAGAAAAATTATTAAATGAAAATGAGGAAGCAAGAAAAGAATGGGAAGAAAATAGAAAATTAAAAAATGATCCAAGAATTACTAAGCTAGGGAAAATTTTAAGAAAAACAAGTTTAGATGAGTTTCCTCAATTTATAAATGTATTAAAAGGCGAAATGAGTTTAGTAGGACCAAGAGCTGTTGTTGATGATGAAATTGAAAAATTTGGATTATACAAAGATAAAGTACTTTCAGTAAAACCAGGTATAACAGGATACTGGGGAGCTCATGGAAGAAGTAATACATCATATGATGATAGAGTTCGAATGGAAGTTTATTATGTCGATCATAATTCAATTTTAAATGATATAAAAATACTTTTTGATACTGTTATTTCAGTAATAAAAAAAGAAGGAGCAGTTTAAGTTGTGAACATAGAAATTATATGCCCTCTATATAATGCAGAAAAATATTTAGAAAATTTAGATAAATCATTAAAAAAACAAAAAAACGTAGAGATAGCTAAAATTAGTTACATATTAACAGAAAGTAATGATAATACTGAACAGATTTTGAAAGAATTATCTGCTCAGTATTCTATCGTTAAAAAAGAAGATTTTTCACATAGCTTATCTAGAGAAAATATTGCTATGAAATCTAATGCAGATATTTTAGTATTTATTACTCAAGATATTGAAATTGTAAATGATGATTGGCTTGAAAAATTAACTAAACCGATTATTGAAAAAGAAGCAGAAGCTACATTTAGTAGACAAATATCAAAATATAACAATATAGAAAAATATACTAGAGAAAAAAATTATCCTGAAAATTCTTATATTGTTGAAAAAAAATCTTTGCAAACAATTGGAATGAGAGCTTTTTTCTTTTCTGATGCAGCTTCAGCAATAAAAACAACTATTTTTAAAGATTTAAAAGGATATGATGCGAAAAATTTACCTACAAATGAAGATCAATATATTGCTTACAAATTAATAATTAATGACTATAAAATCAAATATTGTGCTGATTCTGTAGTTTATCATTCTCATAATTTTACTTTAAAGCAATTATATAAAAGATATTATGACACAGGAATATTTTTTAAACAAAATAGTTATTTAGATAAATATGGAACTAATAAAACTGGTGGAGGATTAGCCAAATATATTTTAAGAAGAGCAATTCAAGAAAAAAACATAAAAGCTATATTAGAATTTTTACCTAATATGGCAGTTAGATTTTTAGGAATGAATATAGGTAAGAAAAAAGGAAATATAGATGAAAATAAACAATTTAAAATAATGTATGTGGTTTCAGATTTAAAAAGAGTTGGACCTTCAAATCAAACACTAAATATTATTAAAAATTTGCCAATTAAAAATGAATGCATTGTTATTACATTATTTAAAGAACCTAAAGATTCAATGATTGAAGAATACATAAAAAATAATATAGAAATTAAATGTTTAAATTTAAATAGATTTACATTTGTTTTTAGAGGGAAAAAATTTTTACATGAAAATATATTAAATTTAAAAGTAAAAATTGTTCATTCTTATGGTATTAAACCAGACTATATTTGCAAAAAATCAATATCTAATACTAATGCAACTCATGTTATAACATTAAGAAATTTTCCTAAAGAAGATATTTTTTCTAGAATGAATTTATTTTCTGCAATATTAGCATATAAAGTTCATAAAAAGGTTTTATTAAACACTAAATATGTTGTTGCATGTTCTAATAGTATAAAAGAAAAAATGAAACTTGAATATAAGAAAGATAACATTGTGGCTATTCAAAACGGAGTAGATACTGAAAAATTTACAAAAGTAGATTTAAATACTAAAAACAGCTTAAGAAAAAAATACAATTTTAATCTAAACCAAAAAATATTTATTTCTACAAGTAGCTTTATACCTAGAAAAAGAATAGAAGAAACAATTGAAGCATTTTTAAATTCAAATGTAAAAAATAAAATATTGTTATTGCTTGGCACAGGGTCAGAATATCAAAGAATATATAATAAATATAGTAAAAATAAAGATGTTGTATTTGTTGGTAAAACAGATAAAGTTTGTGAGTATTTACAATTAGCAGATATATTTGTATCTAGCAGTGAATCAGAAGGATTACCAAACGGAGTTATAGAAGCTATTTCAACGGGATTACCAGTTATTTTATCTGATATTCCACAACATAAAGAGATATTAAATGAAGTAAATAATTGTGGAGTTTGTTATGAACTGGGAAATACTAACAATTTAAAAAGTAAAATGGAAGAGAATTATTCATTTGAACCTGATATAACAAAAAGTAATTTAACAATGAATAATATGAGCAAAAAATATTATGACTACTATATGAAAATTTTAAATCGGAGAAGATAGATGAAAATAATGCTTTGTATAGGAACTTTAACAAGTGGTGGTGCAGAAAGAGTAATATGCAATTTAGCTAATAATCTTGTAAAGAATAATCAAATAGAACTAGTTTCTATATCAAGAACAGAAATTGCATATGAATTAAATTCAAATGTTAAAGTAGAATTTATAGATGATTTTCTTTTTGACAAAAAAAAGTCTGAAGATGAAAATGCTATTAGAAAAGTAAATAAAAATATAACAAGATTAAGAAAATTAAATATAGTTATAAATAATTTTAAACCAGATATAATTGTTTCATTTTTACCAGAACCTAATTTTTTAGTATTATTTTTAAAAAAGTTTAATAAAATTCCTACAATTATTTCTGTAAGAGTTGATCCTAAAATGGAATATAAAACAAAATTATATAGGTTCATAATGAAACGATTGTATCCTAAAACAGATGGAATTGTTTTTCAAACAGAAGAAGCAAAAGAATATTTTAAAGACATTTTAAATTGTTCTCAAAAAATAATACCTAATCCAATAAATGAAGAATTCATAATTGATGAGTTTAAAGGAAAAAGAAAAAAGGTAATTGTTTCTGTAGGCAGATTAGGAAAACAAAAAAATCATAAATTTTTAATAAATGCTTTTAGTAAAATATCTGAAGAGTTTAAAGAGTATAAGCTTATCATATATGGTGATGGTATTTTAAGAGATGAATTGAATGAATTAATAAAAAAATTAAATTTAGAGGACAGAGTTTTCTTACCAGGTATTTCTAAAGATATAAAAAATGAAATTTATGATGCATCACTATTTGTTTTGACATCTGATTATGAAGGAATGCCAAATGCATTAATGGAAGCAATGACTTTAGGATTACCAGTTATTTCTACTGATTGTCCGAGTGGCGGACCTAAATTTCTAATTAAAAATAATGAAAACGGTTTACTTATAAATGTAAATGATGAAAATGCTTTAGTAGAATCAATGAAAAAAATATTATTAGATGATGAATTTTCATCTAAATTACAAAAAAACGCTAGAAACATTGCAATAGATTTAGCACCACAAAAAATTTATAGTATGTGGAATGACTATATCACTGAAATTTATAATAAATGTAGTGGGGAGAAATAGTTTATGCTTATAAAAAAATCTAAAATTAATATACAACATATTAAATATATTATTTTATTTTTATATTTTGTGTCATTTGCTACATATCATGAAGCTATTTTTACTATTATAACATTTTTCCTTTTATTATATACTATTTTTTTCAATAAAAAAATAACAATTTCTAATATATTAATTTGGGGAATAGTATTTTGGTCATATTATTTTTTATCTTTACTATGGGCAAAAAATGAAGATGATTTACTAGAATATATAACGATTGGTATACAAATGGTGGGCTTATATATTGTAATTCCTTCAATTGTTAAGAAGGAATCTCATATTAATGTTGTGCTAAAATTATTATTTTTTTCATTAATTTATACAGCAGTATTATTAATAATAAAAACACCAATAGATGATTGGGGTAGTGACAGAGTTGGATTAGAAATAGGATTGCATCCTAATAATTTGGGTCTTAGAATGTCAACAGGAGTTTTGTTTTCATTATATTACTTTCATAAATGTAATATGGAATTGAATAAGAAAAATTCAATTAAAAAGATGTTTTATATAATTATAGCAATTATATTTGCAACTATAGCACTTTTTTCTGGATCAAAAAAAGCATTAGTACTTTTAGTAGTTGGAAGTCTTTTATTTGAAACATGTATATCAAAAGGTGTAAAGGCTATTGGAAAGTTTTTGATATTTACAGTAATAGGAATTTCAATTCTATTTTTGATTTTTAATAATAAAGATTTATATGAAGTTATGGGAAAAAGAGTTGAAGGAATGTTTTTAACAATAATAGGAGAGGCTGATACTAAACAAATTGATGCTAGCCTAGTAGAAAGAACATTTTATATGAAACAAGCAATGCATTTGTTTTCCTTACATCCAATTTTGGGATATGGTGGAAATAATTTTAAAACATATATGAGAGAACTAAACTATTCACATATAGCATATAGTCATAATAATTTTACAGAATTATTGTCTACATTAGGAATAATTGGCTTTTTAATTTATTATTCTTACTGGATTTACATACTAATATCATTATTTAAGGGATTAAAAAAAGATAAAAATAAGAACTTAACAATAATGTTTATTATATTAGTAGGTATGATTCTTCTTTTGGATTATGGAAATGTTAGTTATGAGAATAAGTTTAATGCAATTTTATTGTGTATTATAAGTATTTATATAGCAATGCGAAAGGAGAAAGATATTAAATGAATATAAATACTATAAAAAAATATTTATTTCATCCTAAAAATGTTTTGATGTATCTATTAAGAAGTGGATTATTTAATGGAATGAGTGATGAAAATTATTTAAAAATATATTATAAATTAAAATTTAATAAAAAACTAAATTTAGATAATCCACAAACATTTAATGAAAAAGTTCAATGGTTAAAAATAAATGATAGAAATCCATATTATACTAATTTTGCTGACAAATATGAAGTTAAAAAGATTATAGAAGAAAAAATTGGTAAAAAATATGTAGTTCCTACTATAGGCGTTTGGGACAAGTTTGATGATATTGACTTTGATAAATTACCTAATAAGTTTGTTATAAAATGTACACATGATTCTGGAAGTATAATAATTTGTAAAAATAAAGAAGAATTTGATATAAATTCAGCCAGAAAATATATTAATAAATGTTTGAAAAAAAATTATTATTATCATGGCAGAGAATGGGTGTATAAGGATGTTAAACCAAGAATAATTATAGAAGATTATTTAGAAACTTCAGATGGAAACTTAAATGATTATAAATTTTTTGTTTTTTCAGGTAATGTTTATTGTATACAAGTAGATTATGATAGATTTACAGATCATCATAGAAACTTTTACGATACTAATTGGAATTATTTACCATTTACTACTTGTTATCCTACTAACGAAAAGAAATATATAGAAAAGCCTAAAAAATTAGATGAAGTTATAGATATTGTGAAAAAAATATCTAAACTTATGAATGATCCTAAATTATTAAGAATTGATTTTTATATAACTGATACTTTTATCTATTTCGGAGAAGTTACATTTTATCATGGTAACCGGATTAGAGCAATTTATGCCAGAAGGATGGGACAAAAAATTAGGGGAAAAGATTATATAACAATATTATAGAAAAATAAACATTTTAGCTAAAAAATAGGAGAAATAACTTATGGATAAAATAAACATATTGGTGGGAGCTGATCTTGTACCAACTAAGGCTAATAAGGATTTATTTATAGAGGGAAATGCTGTTAAATTAGTTGGCGAAAAACTTAATGATATTCTAACTAATTCAGATGCAAGAGTTTTTAATTTAGAAACACCTTTAATTGAAAAAGAAACACCGATTTTAAAAGTAGGACCTAATTTAGGAATTGATAAAGAGACTATTAAGGGAATTAAGGCATTAAATCCAAGCTTTTTGACATTAGCTAATAATCATATTATGGATCATGGCGTAGAAGGATTAGAAACAACAATAGATACATTGAAAAAGAATAATATTGAATTTGGTGGTATTGGAAAAAATATAGAAGAAGCTTCAAAAATATATATTAAAAATATAGGAAATATTAAAATAGGGTTTTATTGTTGTGTTGAAAGTGAATTTTCTAATGCAACAGAAAACACACCAGGAGCAAATTATTTTGATGTTTTTAATTCGTTTGAACACGTAAATAACATATCAAAAAATGTTGATTTCTTAATTATATTATACCATGGGGGAAAAGAATATTATCCATATCCTTCTCCTCTTTTACAGAAGAGATGTAGAAAATTTATAGATAATGGTGCGGATATAGTTATTTGTCAACACAGTCATTGCATAGGTTGTGAAGAAAATTATAATAATAAAAAAATTATATATGGGCAAGGGAATTTTTTATTTGACTTAATGAATAGAAAGGAATGGGAGAATGGTTTATTAATAAAACTAACTATTTCTAAAAATCATGTTTTAAATGACTTCTCATATATAGTTACACAAAAAGTAAATAATAGAATAACTTTAGCAGATTCAACTACAAGTAAAAAAATATTAGATGAAATGAAAATGCGAAGTAATCAAATAAAAGAGCAAAATTTTATAAAAGAAAACTATGCAGATTTTTCAAAAGAAAGCATATATATGATTTTAAAAAGATTGGATTATTTTAGCTCAACACTATTATTTAAAGGATTAAATCTGCTTTCAAAAAGAAGATTTGAAAGATTTTATTTTAATAAATTTTATTTAAAAAGAAAAGCTTTATCTATACAAAATACAATAGATTGTGAAGCATGGCAAGAGCTCCTATTAGAAGGAGTAAAAAATTATAGTTTAGAAAGAAAAAAATAAGATATATATGAAAGAATCACGCTTAAAAAAAGCTACATATAATGTTATTGTTTTAACATTTTATCAAATTGTTGTTTTTGCATCTAATTTAATATTACCAAGATTTATATTGCTACAATATGGTTCTGAATATAATGGAATTGTTTCATCAATAACACAGTTTCTTAATATTATTTCAATTTTAAGAATTGGAGTAGCGGGGGCTACTCGTGTAGAACTATATAAATCACTAGGAAAAGAGGATAATAAAAAAACAAGTGAAATAATCAAAGCAACAGAAATTTTTATGCGAAAAATTGCAATGATTTTCTTGTTATATTTATTATGCTTATCAGTGATTTATCCACTAATGATTAATACTTCATATGAATGGTTTAATGTATTTTCTTTAGTAATTATTATTGGTTTAGGAGTTTTTGCA
Organism: uncultured Clostridia bacterium; assembly: GCA_947628085.1. GTDB lineage: Bacteria > Bacillota > Clostridia > TANB77 > CAG-508 > Scatovivens. The sequence goes on along the minus strand of CANQYM010000014.1, from coordinate 4,641 downwards.
GAGTATTTTTTTGGAATTACATATCAAACTTTGCTAACTTCTGATCAAAAACTATATATATATAATTTCATTCAAATTGCTACAACGATTTTAAATACAATAATTTCTTGTATATTAATTAAACTTAATTTTCCTATTCAAATAGTAAAACTAGGTAGCGCTATAATATTTACAATTAGTCCTATAATTTTAAACTTATATGTTTCTAAAACTTATAAGTTAGATAAAAAGGCAAAGCCAGATAATACAGCTTTAAAAAATAGAAAAGATGTTGTAGCACATTCTGTAGCAAATATTATACATGAAAATACAGATGTAACTTTATTAACATTGTTTTGCGATGTTAAAATAGTTTCTGTTTATACAGTTTATAATCTTGTTATTTTAGGCTTAAAACAGTTGTTTAGCACTTTTACATCTGGAATGGAAGCAGCTTTTGGGAATATGTGGGTTAAGAATGAAAAAGAAAAAATGAATAGTAGTTTAGGACTATATGAATTTTTTATATGTGTTTTTATTTCTGTAATTTTTTCTTGTGCACTATACCTAATTATTCCTTTTATAAGGTTATATACTAAAAATGTTAATGACGTTGAATATATTTTACCAGGCTATGCAATATTAGCATTAATAACACAAGCTTTTTGGTGCTTGAGATCTCCATACTTAATGATTACACAGGCTGCTGGAAAATACAAGGAAACAAGAAATGGAGCTTTTTTAGAAGCATTTCTTAATTTTACTATATCTATTATATTAGTAAAATTTATTGGTTTATATGGAGCAACGATAGGAACATTAGTTGCAAATGTATTTAGAACTACACAATTTTATTTATTTGTAAATAAAAATTTAATTATTAGAAAAAAAGCAATTCTAATCAAGCTAATTTTGTGGACAGTTTTAAACATTGGAATTTCTATAATATGTATAGAACTTATTAATTCTATATTATTAATAAATATTGGCATATGGTTAGAGTGGGTTATAATGGGAGTTTTGGCATTTATTATTTCTACAATAGTTACAATATTAAGCTCACTAATATTTTATAGAGATAAATTGAAAGGCTTTTTAAATATTATAAAAAGAATTTTAGTAAATAAGTAAAAGGAAAAAAGAAATGAAAACGATTTTTATAACAGGTGTGGCAGGATTTATAGGATCAAATCTTGCTAAAAGAATTTTAAATGAAGAAAAAGATGTTCAAGTAGTAGGACTAGATAATTTAAATGATTATTATGATGTTAAATTAAAAGAATACAGATTAAATGAAATAAAAGATTTTGATAATTTTAATTTTATAAAAGGAAATTTAGCAGATAAAGAAACTGTTGAAAATATATTTAAAGAGTATAAACCAGAAATAGTAGTAAATTTAGCAGCACAAGCTGGAGTACGTTATAGTATAACAAATCCAGATGCATATATAGAATCTAATTTAATAGGATTTTATAACATTTTAGAATGTTGCAGGCATTATCCAGTAGAGCACTTAGTATATGCATCAAGTTCATCAGTATATGGAGGAAATAAAAAAATACCATTTTCAACAGATGATAAAGTGGACAATCCAGTATCACTATATGCAGCAACAAAAAAATCTAATGAATTATTAGCTCATAGTTATTCAAAACTTTATAATATACCATCAACTGGATTAAGATTTTTCACAGTATATGGACCAGCAGGAAGACCAGATATGGCATATTTTGGTTTTACAAATAAATTATTAGCAGGAGAAACGATAAAAATATTTAACTATGGAAATTGTAAAAGAGATTTTACGTATATAGATGATATTGTAGAAGGTGTAATAAGAGTAATGAAAAAAGCACCTGAAAAGAAAAATGGAGAAGATGGTTTACCAATACCACCATATGCAATTTATAATATAGGAAATTCAAATCCAGAAAATTTATTAGATTTTGTAAATATATTGCAAGAAGAACTAGTAAGAGCAGAAGTATTACCAAAAGAATATGATTTTGAAGCACATAAAGAATTAGTACCAATGCAAGCAGGCGATGTACCAATAACATATGCAGATACAACACCTTTAGAAAAAGAGTTTGGATTCAAGCCTCATACAACATTAAGAGAGGGCTTAAGAAAGTTTGCAGAATGGTATAAAGAGTTTTATATGTAATTATTTTTAATAATATTGAAAAATTATCCAATATTAAAGAGGAAAAAATGAAAAAAATTTTTTTATTATACGATTGCCCAATAGAAAAATGTGATAAACTTTGGCTTTATAAATATTTAAAAGAATATCGGAGAAGTTAAACTAGTAAAAACTGGAATTAAAATAACTTATTTTAGATTAGGAAGAAAATTTTCTAAAATCAAATTGGGAAAAATATTAGTTAGATTTTTTATTTATTTACAAACAATAAAAGCAATTCTGCTTTCTAATCCAGATGATATAATTATAACTTGGGGCCATACTCAGGGAGTAATAATGAATCATATTTGTTCAATTTTTAAAATTAAAAGAAAGATAGTATCTTTTTCATGGATTGGACTGCAATATAAAAGAATGTATAAAAAAATAACGAAATGTTTGAATAATGAAAACTTTATGCCAATAATAAATGATAAAAATTTAAAGAAAGAATTTATAGATTATTATAAGCTAAAAAGTTGGCATGGATTTTATTTACCAGATGTTTATGATGAAAATAATGAATGGTTAAATCCTAAATTTGATAAAAAAGAAAAATATATTTTTGCAGGTGGAGTTAATAATAGGGACTGGGATACTCTAATATCAGTTGTTAAAGAAACTCCGGAAATAAAATACATAATTGTTAGTGGAAAAAATGACATAAAGAATAAATATTTAAGCAATAATATAGAATATTTTGAAGAACTACCAACAGAAGAGTATTATGGAAAAATGAAAAATGCTTTTATAACAATATGTCCTTTAAAGGATAATAAAGTGTCTGGACTAATTAACATCATAAAGTCTATACAATATGGAATACCATGCATTACAACTGACTTGAATGTAACATCTATATATTATCCTGATAGTATGAAAAATTTATTATACGAAAAAAACAATCCCAAAATGCTGAAAGACATAGTTTATGACTTGTATTCTATGGACAATACAGAATATGAAAATGTTGTAAAGAAATTACAAGAAAAATTACAAGAAGATTTTAATCCACAAAAAATTGTAAAAAAATTGATAGATGAGATGAAAAATAGAAAATGGATATAAGTTGCATAATTGTTGAATGAAAGGAAAGAAAAATAATGAAAAAAAGCACAGCAGATGTAAACGATAAAACCGTTGATACTGTACACACACACACACACACTGGGAATATAATGACTACTATAAAGAAGAAAAATTAAAAAATATAAAAATCAGGTACATATTATATAGAAGAGTACCCTGTTTAAAAACAAGATAATAAATATTAAAAAATTCATTATAAACGGGGGAAATATATATGTACAATTTGTTTGATTTAGCAAAATTTATATTGTCGTTTTTGGTAGGAGCAATTCATTTACATCCGATTAAGGCAATAAGCAAAAATATAGACTTTTATTTTAATAATACTGTGTGCAGATTAGCAGTGCCACTATTTTTTACAATTTCAGGATTTTTATTATTTAATAAACTTAATAAATTAGAAGAAAATAATCGCAAAAAGCAAATGTCAAAATATTTAAAGCGAATATTTATAATGTATACAATATGGTCTTTAATTTACTTTATACCATATGTAATATCAACAAGAGAGCACTTTAGTATATTGAAATTTATAGCACATTACTTAATTGACGGTCCTTTTATTCAATTATGGTATTTACAAGCTCTATTAGTTGCTGCTTTTGCTACATTTGTATGTAATCATTTTTTAGGAATAAAGAAAACAATGGTAGTTTCTACTATTTTTTATATGATAGGACTAATGTTAGTACCATATTATCCAATATTTGATGGAATTATAGAAAAAATTCCTATTATAAGTGATTTATTTAATCTAGATATAGTAGAAGGAAATGAAAGAATAATGGGAAGAAATGGAATTACTTTTGGAATGTTTTTCTTTGATTTAGGCGCATTTTTGTCAACATATCCTGCTAAATACAATAAAAAAACTAACTTTATTGCGATTATATGTTCAATTATATTACTATTTGTAGAAACAACGATTATAAAAAAAATAGGAAGTACTTATTTTGCATTGCAGATATCTTTAATAGCATGTACATTTTTTATATTTAATTATTTAGTTAATAATAAATGCAAGATTAATAATACAATTATTTTAAGAAAGTTAAGTATTTTAATATATTTAATTCATTCAGGCATTCAGTTTGCATATGAACAAATTTGTAAAAATATATATAGCAATTTTTTATGGAATAATGAATTTATAGTATATATATGTGTAATGGGCATTACAGTTTTATTATCATATATTATTATTAAGTTATCAGAAAAAGAAAAATTTAAGTATTTAAAATATTTATATTAAAAGATTTATTATCTTATAGCGAAATCTATAAAATAAGAAAGTATATATGGAGGATATATGAAAATAGCAGTAGCAGGAACAGGATATGTAGGACTATCAATAGCGACTCTTTTAAGTCAAAAAAATGAGGTGG
>CANQYM010000013.1 GCA_947628085.1 uncultured Clostridia bacterium | reverse complement strand
ATCGTTATTAACAATATAAGGTACTCAAACTATATATTTTTCAAAAAAGTGTGACATATGATTGACTAACCTACAATTTTAATTTTAATAAAATAATTAATAAACTTGTAAATTTATTAATAAAGTTATATAATATACGAGATTAATATTCGGGTGTCGCCAAGTGGTAAGGCATCGGACTCTGACTCCGACATTCGTTAGTTCGAATCTAACCACCCGAGCCATAATATAAAGTGATGCGCTAAAAAGTGTATCACTTTTAATTTAAAAAACTATCATAAAATAAAAATCATTTCATATATAAAATATAAGAGGTGATTTTTGTGATATATATAAAACTAGCTGAAAATAAAGAAATTATAGATAAGAAAAATATAAATTTTTTAGAAAGAATAAAAAATAAATTTGTGAAAATAAAAGAAGAGATAAATGAAAATAAAACACTAGTTATTATTAATGATGTTTCTAATAAAACATTAAATTCATTATCAAAATATATTAAAAAAAACTGTATAAACAAAGTTTGTATTTCTAATAATTTATTAAATAATAAAATTTTTATGGAATTCATAAAAAATGAAAATGTAAAAATATTAGATGGAAAATGGCTTTTTAAGCATTTAGCCAATAATTGTGCAGATTATATATGTAAGTGCAAAAGGGAAAACTTAGCATATCAAGAGGTATCTTTTTTAAGTAATGGAATAAGCGATATTGTTGTAGAAAATATAAAAGATATATCTTCTAAAGTTAAAATATTAAATGTTATAACACAAGATGAAAGAAAATTTAGAAAAGTTGAAAGAGAATTATATGAAGAAAAAGGAATAATTCTTAATATGAATAATAATTATAAAAAAAGCTTAACTAAAAGTGATATAATTTTTAACTTTGATTTTACAGAAGAAGAACTAAATAAATATACTTTGCCAAAAAGGACATGTATTATAAATTTAAATGAATCTGTAAAAATAAATTTAAAGTCTTTTGAAGGAATAAATGTAGAATTTTTTGAAATACCAATGCCAAGGAAATACTTGAAAAATAGCATATATTTAAATGATTTTGATAATTCTGTTTTATATGAAAGTTATATATATAAAAATACAAGCTGTAAAAATATAATAAATGAAATTGAAAAGGATGGTGTTAACATAACTTTTTTGAGCGGAAAAAGTGGCAGAATAAGAAAAAATGAATATTTGAATTTATCAAAAAAAATAGCAAATTAACTTGACAAATTCAAAAAATAATTTTATTATATTTGAGTATATAATAACAAACAAAATAGGAGGTCTTAAAGTTATGGGAGAAAAAGAATTCTTATTAACACAAGAAGGATATGACAATCTAGAAAAGGAGTTAGAAAAACTAAAAACCGAAGTAAGATATGAAATAGCTGAAAGAATAAAAGTAGCTTTAGGCTTTGGTGATTTATCAGAAAATTCAGAATATGATGAAGCAAAAAATGCTCAAGCAGCTAATGAAATAAAAATTGCTGAATTAGAAGAAAAAATTAAATATGCAAAAATTATAGATGAATCTGAAATAGATACAGAAGTAGTTCAAGTTGGAAACATTGTAAAAGTTTTAGATATGGAATATGATGAAACAATTGAATATACAATAGTTGGTTCAACAGAAGTAGATACTGCAACAAATAAAATATCTAATGAATCTCCAATAGGAAAAGCTTTACTAGGTAAAAAAAGAAATAATATAGTGGAAGTTCAAGCTCCTGTTGGAATTATAAAATTAAAAATATTATCAATAAAAAAATAAATTTTAAAGGGGATATATGAATTTCATATACCCTCTTTTTGTATATAAAAGGGAGGAAAATTAAATGAAGAGAATAAGAGTAGCAGGTTTAATAGAAATGGAAAACGGATATGCCCTAATGCATAGAATGAATGTAAAGCCAAGCGATAATCCTAAAAAACCTTATGGAGATTACTATGTTTTTCCAGGAGGTGGATTAGAAGAAAATGAAACTTTAGAAGAGTGTGCTAAAAGAGAAATCTTAGAAGAATTTGGAATAAATGTTGATGTAAAAGAGCAAATATGCTTTAGAACAATAGAAAACGAATTAGATGAATATTTATATAGATGCGAATATGTAAGTGGAAAATTAGGAACAGGAACAGGACCTGAATTTTCAAATAATCCAAAATATGCAGATAGAGGCAGTTACATCCCAGTTATTATTCCTAAATCAGAAATAAAAAATATAAGACTTTTGCCAGAAAGTTTTAAAGAAAATATTTTAAAAATATTGTAAAAAAATAGTGTAAAAAAAATTGTTTTATGATAGAATACAAAAAGTATAATAGGATAATATTGGTTATCCACAAATAAAAATAAAGGAGAAAAAAATGATAGCCTATAAGAGAGTATTATTAAAACTTAGCGGAGAAGCTTTAGCTGGAAAAGAAGGACACGGAATAGATCCAGATGTGGTTGGAGCAATATCAGACAAAATTAAAGAAGTTGTTGATATGGGTGTTCAAATGTCTATTGTAGTAGGCGGAGGAAACTTTTGGAGAGGCGCAAGAAACGGACACAAAATGGATAGAGCATCAGCTGACTACATGGGAATGCTTGCTACTGCTATGAATGGATTAGCACTACAAGATGCATTAGAAGCTAGAGGATTATACACAAGATTACAAACTGCAATAGAAATGAGAGAGATTGCAGAGCCTTATATAAAAAGAAAAGCTGCAAAACATTTAGAAAAAGGAAGAGTAGTTATATTTGCTTGTGGAACAGGCCATCCTTATTTTTCTACAGACACAGCTGCAGCATTAAGAGCTGCTGAAACAGAATCAGAAGTTATATTACTTGCAAAAACAATAGACGGAGTATATTCAGCAGATCCTAAAGTAGATAAAACAGCCAAAAAATATGATAAAATTTCTTATAAAGATGTTTTATCTCAAGATTTAAAAGTTATGGATTCAACAGCAACAGCACTTTGCAAAGATAATAATATACCACTTTTAGTATTTGCTATTAGTGATCCAGAAAACATAGTAAGAGTTATAAAAGGCGAATCAGTAGGTACAATCGTATCTTAAAAATTAAAAATAAAGGGGATGTAAATTATGGAATTACAAGATTTAGAAGGAAGAATGCAAAAGACAATAGAGGTATTTAGTGAAAATTTATCAGAAATTAGAGCAGGAAGAGCTAATCCAGCTATATTAAATAAAATAAGTGTAGAATACTATGGAGTTCAAACACCTATTAATCAAGTAGCAGGAATATCTGTTCCAGAAGCTAGAACAATAGTTATACAACCATGGGATGCTAGTGTTTTAAAATCAATAGAAAAAGCAATATTAGCATCAGACATAGGACTAAATCCAAATAATGATGGAAAACTTATTAGATTAAACTTTCCAGAATTAACAGAAGAAAGAAGAAAAGAAATAGCAAAAGATATAAGAAAAATAGCTGAAGAAGCTAGAGTTGCTGTTCGTTCTATAAGAAGAGATGGTATGGAAACTGTAAAATCAGAACAAAAAAGCTCACAAGTTACAGAAGATGAAAAAGCAGATTTAGAAGAAAAAATTCAAAAATTAACAGATAAATATATAGCAGAAATAGATAAAATGCTTGAAAATAAAGAAAAAGAAATTATGAGTATTTAGTTTAAATGGGGTAGTTATGGAAGAAAGAAATTTACCCAAACATATTGCCATCATTATGGATGGTAATAGAAGATGGGCAAAAAACAAAAAAATGCCAATAAAATTAGGACATAAGCAAGGGGCAGAAACTTTAAAAAAAATTGTAAGGTATGCAAATAAAATTGGTTTAGAATATATAACAGTATATGCTTTTTCAACAGAAAACTGGAAAAGAAGTGAAGAAGAAGTAAATGCTTTAATGACACTATTACAAAATTATTTAGATGATTTTGCAAAAGAAGCAGATACTGAAAATATAGTAATTAGAGTAATTGGAGATTTAACTAAATTATCTCCTTCATTACAAGCAAGTATAGATAGAACTGTTAAAAGAACAGAAACAAATACAGGAACTATTTTTACTATTGCTTTAAATTATGGCGGTAGAGATGAAATAGTTCATGCAATAAGAGATATAGCACAAGATGTAAAAAACGGAAAAATAGAAGTTGAAAATATTGATGAAAACTTAGTTTCACAGTATTTATATACTAAAAATATACCAGATCCAGATTTATTAATTAGAACAAGTGGAGAAATGAGACTTAGCGGATTTTTAACATGGCAGTCTGTATATTCAGAAATAGTTATATTAGATAAACTTTGGCCAGACTTTAATTCAAAAGATTTAGAAGATGCAATTGAAATTTATAATAAAAGAAATAGAAGATTTGGTGGGTCATAAAAAATAAAAAGAGGTTAGAATTTATGAGTGTAAAAAGATTATTAACAGCAATAGTGGGACTTCCAATTGTTGTGTTAGTATTTGCTTTTGGAAATAAATATATTATTGATGTTGCTTCAGCAATAATTGCAATTATTGCTATGTACGAATATATTAATTGCGTATCTAAAAAAACAAAAGTTATTTCATGGATAAGTTATTTGTCTGTTGCAACTATTGCACTAATACATGTTATACCAATTGAATATATAAATATAGCAATTAAATTTGGTATCCCAGCACTATTATTAATTTTATTTTTACATATAGTAATTACTAATATGAAAATAAATTTTGAAAACGTCGCCTATACTTTAATTGGAATACTTTATATTTTTGGATTTTGCGTGTTTATACCATTAACATATAGTATAGAAGGAGAAATATCTGGAAAAATATTAATATGGTATATTATTTGTTCTGCATGGGGAACAGATATTTTAGCTTATTTAGTTGGAAGAAAAATAGGAAAAACAAAATTCAGTAAAGTTAGTCCAAATAAGTCAGTAGAAGGTTGTATAGCAGGAATTTTAGGGGCAATATTTGCAAATATTATTTTTACTTTAGCAATAAATAATTATTTCAATTTAGAAATATCATATTTATTTATCACAATCATTTCTATAATTTTAAGCATAATTGGACAAATAGGAGATTTTGCTGCTTCTAGCATAAAAAGATATTTTGATGTAAAAGATTTTAGTGAATTATTCCCAGGTCATGGAGGTATGATAGATAGAATAGATAGTGTTATTTTTATAGCACCATTTGCTTATTTAATATTCACAATGTTTTTATAGGAGGACATAAATTTTGGGTTTCTTGGTTAATGCAATAAAAATAATATTTTTATTAGGATTCTTAATTTTTATACATGAAGGAGGTCATTTTTTAACAGCTAAGCTATTCAAAGTAAAAGTAGAGGAATTTTCTATTGGATTTGGACCTAAAATATTTTCTAAAAAAGGAAAAGAAACACAATACTCAATTAGTTTAATTCCATTTGGTGGCTATGTAAAAATGACAGGAGAAACAGAAAGATCTGAAGAAGAAGGCTCATTTAATAAAGCAAAATTGTGGCATAGAATAGCTATTGTTTCTGCAGGAGCAGTTGTTAATATAACTTTTGCAATAGTTGTATTTTTTGGATTATCATTTTTCTCAAATAATGTTGTAACTCCAATAGTAGAAAACATTATTCCAGAAGCAAAGGAAAATATTGCTGGCATTGAAATAGGAGATAAAATAACACAAGTTAATAATACTAAAATAAGACTAAAATCAGATATATCAAAAGCACTTATGGATTATACAGGTGGAGAAATACCAATAATTGTTGAAAGAAACAATGAAAAAATTAATTTAAATGTTAAACCAACAGAATATGAAGAAGGCTTTTACATTTTAGGAATAGAAGCAAAACCAAAAGAAGATTTAAAAATAACGGAAAGATTTTACTATTCTTTCTGGGAAACAGCAAACTTTTTAGATTCAATAGTTCAAAGTTTAAAAATGCTATTTACAGGAAGAGTTGGAATAGAACAAATGACAGGCCCTATTGGAATTTCTGAAATTGTAGTAAGAACAAACGGAGTATATAATTTTATATATTTACTTTGCTTAATTTCATTATCTTTAGGAGTAACGAACCTTCTTCCAATACCAGCTTTAGATGGCGGAAGAATATTGCTACTAATAATTGAAGGAATTAGGGGAAAAGCACTAAAAGAAGAAATAGAATTAGGAATACAATCAGCAGGTTTTTTATTATTAATTTTATTTTCACTTTACGTGTCTTATAGAGATATTATAAGAATTTTTTAGAAGGAAGTGGAGAAGAAAATGAAGTGTAAAATTTGTGGAGCAGAATTAAAAAAAGAAGGCGATATTTGTACTAATTGTTACAAAGCCTACAAGGAAGAAGAAGAACTAAAAAAGGATGTAAAAGAAGTATTTAAAATTAAAAGAAAATATTCAATAGCATTTGAAATTGCAAAAAATGCATGGGTTTTTGTAATTTTTATTCTATCTTCTTTAATATGCCTTACAGCAGGTGGAATTTTAGAAGAGCTACTACTTATATTAATATTAGGAGCAGTATTGGGAGTAATACTTTTCATAGATAAAAGACTTGCAATGGGTACACAAGCAGTTTTTTATGAAAAAAAGGTTGTATATACTTTTAAATTTCTTTTTATTAATACAACTAAAACAGTAAAATATTCAGACTTAAGAGATATAACACCTTTTCAAGGATTTACTCAAAAAAGATTTGATTATGCTGATTTATGTTTTTATGCTAAAGGCACAATTCCAGGAGTTAATTTATTAAATGGATTTCAAATTAAAAATGTAGAAAATGCTACTGAAATTTTAGAAATTATTAAGGAAGTAATTGGATTAAGTTAAGGAGAAAATAATTTAATGCAAGGTAAAGCTTTAAAAGAAGTTTTTAGCGATTATAGTGAAAAAAGTAATAATTTATTAGAAGCTGTTATAGATAATATTAATTTATTTAAAAAAACAAATAAGTTGCAAGTTAAAGTAATATCTAATAATCAAATTTCATTAAATGAAATATACGATTTTGAAGAATTTTTAATGAATAAATTTAAAGTATCAAAAGCTTCTGTTGATATAAATTATGCTGATGGACTAGAAATCAAAGAAACTATACAAGAAGATTGGAAAAATATAATTGAATATATAGGAAAGAAAGAACCATTCAGTAAAGCTATTTTATTAAATAGTAAGTTGGAAATTAATTATCCAAATGTATTAGTAAAATTAGAAATGAAAGGGGCTTCTTTTTTAGTTGCTCAAAACTTTGATAAAGGAATAGAGCACATATTATCTAACTTATATAATAGAAAATATAAAGTAGAGTTTATAGAAAATAATTCTAAAGAGCTTGAAGAAGAATTAATTAAAAGAAAAAAAGAAGAAGAAAAACAAGCATTAATAGAACTTGAAAAACAAGCTAAAGAAGAAATTGAGGCTAGAAAAGAAGAAAAAAGAATTGAGCTTGAAAAAGAAAAACAAAGAAAATTAGAAGAAGAGGAAAAAATAAAAGAAAACTTAAGAAATGAAAATCCAGAACTTGCAAGCAAAATAGAAGCATTTCAAAACAAAAGCCCAGAAGTAGAAGGACAGGTTTCTCCATTAATATTAGGTAGAAGTCTTATGATAAAAACAGAACTTGTAAAAATAGATAGTATTCCTATGGAAGAATCTACAGAAATGAAAGTTTGTGTAGATGGAGAAATTTTAGCAGATTCTATTGATTCAAGAGATATAAAAAATGATAAAGTAATATTAATGTTTAATCTCTTTGATGGAACTAGCACAATTGCTTGCAAAGCATTTTTAGATAAAAATAAATTTAAAGAAGTAAAGGGCAGAGTATCATCAGCAAAGGGCTTAAGAATAGAAGGTGTTGCAAAATATAGTCCATATACTAAAGAAGTTGAAATAATGGCAAATACAATTATAGAATCAACAGGTATGAAAAAAGAAGAGGAAAGAACAGATAAGGCAGAAACAAAAAGAGTAGAACTTCATATGCACACACAAATGAGCCAAATGGATGGAATAACACCTTGCGAAGATTTATTAAAAAGAGCGATAAAATGGGGCTGGAAATCAATAGCAATTACAGATCACGGAGTTGTACAAGCTTTCCCAGATGCTCACAAGTTTTTAGAAAAAACAGGAGCAGATTTAAAAGTAATTTATGGAGTAGAAGCATATTTTGTTCCAGATAAAGACCCTTCTGTATTTTATTCTAAAAAACAAACAATAGATGATACAGAATATTGTGTATTTGACTTAGAAACAACAGGTATTTCTCATATAACAGAAAAAATAACAGAAGTAGGAATTATAAAAATAAAAAATGGAGAAGTAATAGATACTTTCGAATGTTTTGTAAATCCAGAAAAACCAATACCAGAAAAAGTTGTAGAAGTAACACATATTACAGATGACATGGTAAAGGATGCTGAAACTATAGATAAAGTTATGCCAAAAGTTTTAGAATTTATGGGAGATTCTGTTTTAGTTGCACATAATGCAGATTTTGATATTGGATTTATGAAATATAATTGTGAACAACTAGGACTAAAATTAGAAAACACATACATAGATACTTTACGTTTAGCAAGAGCAATATTCCCAGATTTTACAAAATATAAATTAGGAATTATTGCAGAAAAACTTGGAATTAAAGTAGATGTTGCTCACCGTGCATTAGATGACGTAAAAACTTTAGTTCAAGTTTTTAAGGAAATGATAGAAAAAGCAAAAGAAAAGAAAGCAAAGTATATAGACGATTTTGATAATGTTTTTGTAGCAGATTTTAAGAAACTTCCTTCATATCATGCTATTATTTTAGCTCAAAATTATATTGGACTTAAAAACTTATATAAATTAATTTCATATTCTCATTTAAACTATTTTTATAAAAAACCAAGAATATTAAAAAGCATGCTTAATCAATATAGAGAAGGATTAATTTTAGGAAGTGCATGTGAAGCAGGAGAATTATATAGAGCAATAGTAGCAGATAGACCAGAAGAGGAAATTGAAGAAATAGCAAATTATTATGATTATTTAGAAATTCAACCATTAGAAAATAATCAATATATGCTAAGAGAAGGAATTGTTGAGAGTAAGGAAAAATTAATAGAATTTAATAAAAGAATAGTTGAATTAGGAGAAAAACTAAATAAACCAGTAGTTGCAACTTGTGATGTGCACTTTATGGACCCACAAGATGAGGTTTATAGAAGAATTCTTCAAGCAGGCCAGAAATATGATGATGCAGATTTTCAAGCACCACTATATTTAAGAACAACAGAAGAAATGCTTAAAGAATTTGAATATTTAGGAGAAAAAAAGGCTTACGAAGTAGTAGTAACTAATACTAATTTAGTAGCAGATATGTGTGAAAAAATAAAACCAATTTCTCCAGAAAAATGTCCACCACATATACCAGGTTGTGAGCAAACTATAAAAGATATAGCATATAGCAAAGCGCATGAACTATACGGGGATCCACTTCCTGAAATTGTTCAAACTAGGTTAGATAAAGAACTAGATTCAATTATAAAAAATGGATTTTCTGTTATGTATATAATTGCTCAAAAGTTAGTTTGGAAATCTAATGAAGATGGATATATTGTTGGTTCTAGAGGATCAGTTGGTTCTTCATTTGTTGCTAATATGACAGGAATCACAGAAGTAAATTCACTTCAGCCACATTATAGATGTCCAAACTGCAAATATTCCGATTTTTCAGATTATGGTGTAAAAAATGGATTCGACCTTCCAGATAAAAATTGTCCTAAATGTGGACATAAACTAGATAAAGATGGAATGGATATACCATTTGAAACATTCTTAGGATTTAATGGAGATAAAGAGCCAGATATAGACTTAAATTTCTCTGGTGAGTATCAAGCAAAAGCACATAAATATACAGAAGTAATTTTTGGAAAAGGAACTACTTTTAAAGCAGGAACAGTAGGTACAGTTGCAGAAAAAACAGCCTTTGGATATGCAAAGAATTATTATGAAGAAAGAAATATTCATAAACCAAATGCAGAAATAGCAAGACTTTCTACTGGATGTGTAGGAATTAAAAGAACAACAGGTCAGCATCCAGGAGGAATAATTGTTGTTCCAAAAGGAAGGGAAATTTTTGAATTTACGCCAGTACAACATCCTGCAGATGATCCAAATTCAGACATTATAACAACACATTTTGACTATCACTCAATTGATCAAAACTTGTTAAAACTAGATATTCTAGGGCATGATGATCCAACAATGATTAGAATGCTTTATGATATTACAGGAGTGGACCCAACAAAAGTTCCTTTAGATGATAAAGAAACTATGAGCATATTTAGCTCTACAAAAGCTCTTGGTGTAACTCCAGAACAAATTAATTCAGAAGTCGGAAGCTTTGGAGTTCCAGAATTTGGAACAAAATTTGTAAGAGGAATGCTTGTTGATACAAAACCAACTACTTTTAGTGAATTAATAAGTATTTCTGGATTATCTCATGGTACTGATGTATGGCTTAATAATGCACAAGAATTAATAAATAATGGAACAGTTACTTTAAGTGAGGCAATAGGTTGTAGAGATGATATAATGGTTTATTTAATGAAACAAGGATTAGATCCTAACCATGCTTTTAAAATAATGGAAACTGTTCGTAAAGGAAAAGCTCTAAAAGATCCAGAAAAATGGGCTGAATTTGTTAAAATTATGAAAGAACATGATGTTCCAGATTGGTATATAAAATCTTGTGAAAAAATAAAATACATGTTCCCTAAAGCACATGCTGCAGCTTATGTTACAAATGCATTTAGAATTGCATGGTTTAAAGTTCATATGCCAAAAGCATATTATACAGCATATTTTTCAATAAGAGCAGATGAATTTGATAGTGAATGTATGATTTTTGGTAAAGAAAAAGTCCGTCAAAAAATGAAAGAAATAGATAACGCAGGAAATTCTGCAAGTGCAAAAGATAAAAACATGTATTCAATATTAGAATTAGTTTTAGAAATGTATGAAAGAGGAATTAAATTTTTACCAATAGATTTATATAAATCTCATAGTACAAAATTTATTATGGAAGAAGATGGCATTAGACCGCCATTAAATAGTATTCCAGGACTAGGATCTGTGGCAGCAGAAGGAATATATCAAGCAAGACTTGAAGAGCCATTTGAGTGCATTGAAGATATGCAATCTCGTGCAAAAATTGGTAAATCTGTAACAGATTTACTAGATAAATTTGGATGTTTAAAGGGAATGACAAAATCTAATCAAATGAGTTTATTTGTATAAAAGAGGATTATATGGAAGTACTTATAAAATACATTGTGAAAAACATAAATTTTAAATATGTATTAATATATTTTTTGCTTATTAATATAATAGGCTTTTTAGCAATGGGAATAGATAAATATAAAGCTAAAAAAGGATATTGGAGAATTCCAGAAGGAACTTTACTTATGCTAACTCTTTTAGGTGGTGGAATTGGAACTTTCACAGGAATGTATCTTTTTAGACATAAAACAAAAAAGTTAAAATTTACTGTTGGAATTCCAACAATATTAATAACAGAAATAATAATAATTTGCTTTATTGCATATAATGTACATAAAATTATTGGCTAATATAATTTTCTTAAAATTTTATTTATATTTTTACAAATTACAATTTTTCTTGTTTAAAGAAAGTCTATATGATATAATAATTTCGTAAAAATTTAAGAGGATGTAGAAATGGAGAAATGTTATGTTTGAAATGATATTCTTCAACTTATTAGCTTTTTCCCTATTTATAATAATATTTTTTAAAATAATTAGGAGAAATGATGCAAATTATATAATTTCATTAATTTTCCAAGCAATAGGAATTGCTATAGGACTTATTGAAATAAAGCTAAAAATTACTTCTAATACTATATTAGGAGTAATAAGATATGTGTTTTCAATAGTAATTCCACTGTCAATTGTTATTATGGAATTAGGTGGCATAAACTTTTCAGAAGCTTTAAGCACTTTATGTGCAAAGTTTTGTATGATGATTGGAAATACAAAGCTTGCAAAAAAGATTTTAGTAAAATTAGTTACAAAATATCCAGAAAGTTATTTAGGACATAAATTGCTTGCAGAATGTTATGAAAAAGAAGGTGGAATGAGAAGAGCAATTGATGAATATGTTGCATCAGTTGATATTAATAGAAAAGATTATAAATCATATTTCAAAATTGCAGAATTACTTAGAGACTTAGGAAAAAAAGATGAAGCAATTCAAATGTTAGAAAATTTAGTAAAAGTAAAACCAGATTGCTATGAAGGTTCATGCCTTTTAGGAGAACTTCTTTGTGAACAAGAAAGATTTAAAGAAGCAGCAAATGTATATAATACAGCTTTAATATATAATCCAGGAGATTATGATCTTTATTATAATTTAGGAATTGTATATACAAGACTTAGCGATTTTCAAATGGCTAAAGAAATGTACGAAAAAGCTGCATCAATTAATCATAAAATGTATGGAGCAAATTATAGTTTAGGACTAATTGCATTTATACAAAGAGATTATGACACTGCAGAAAGATATTTTGAAAATAGTTTATATGATGATTTTGAAGCTATATCTTATTATCAATTAGCAAAAATATATGTTTATAAAGGAGAAAAAGATAAAGCTATTAACTTTTTAAATAAAGCAATAGAACTAGAACCAAGTCTATTAAAACTAGCAGAAAAGGAAAAATGTTTTGAAAAAATTAAAGAACATATAACTGTTTCTGTAAAGATGGATGAACCAGATGAAAAAGAAGAAATCGATGAAGAAAATAAAAATCAAATAAAAAGAAATGTTATATTAATTAATGAGGAAAAAATAGCTAGAGAATATTTGGAAGAAACTTCAAAAATTATAGAAGAAATGAGTGAGAACTTTAATAAAGATGTTATAAATGAAAAACTTAATATTATATTTAATCAAAAAAAGAAAAAGAAAGAATTAAAAGAAAAAGAATTAGAAGAATTACTAGAAGAAAAAAAGAAAGAAAAAGAAGAAAAACAAAGGAATTAATACATAAATTAACTTACAAAACATAGAATTTAGTATTAAAGAAATTAGAGAGGAAAAGGTGATTGATATGGAAAAATCAATAACAGTTATCGGAGGAGACTTAAGAATAGTAAAGCTTATTGAAATGCTTGATAAAGATGGATATAAAGTTTATACTTATGGATTAGAAAACTCTGAAGAAATTTTAAACTTAGAAAGTGTAGAAATGTGTCCTACTTTAGATGTTGCAATAAGAAGTTCTAAAGTAGTAGTTGGACCAGTACCGCTTTCTAGTGATAGAAGAAGATTATCAACACCATTTGGAAGAAATATTGTTGAATTAGAAGAATTTTTTGAAGCTTTAAAAGGAAAATATTTAATAGCAGGAAATATAGGACCAAAAGAAAAAGAAGCACTAGATAATAATAATATTCAATATACAGATTTGCTAAAAAGAGAAGAATTTTCAGTTTTAAATACTATAGCAACAGCAGAAGGAACAATTCAAATTGCAATGGAAGAAACACAAAGAACAATACATGGCACTAATGTTTTAGTTATGGGATTTGGCAGAATTGGAAAAGTATTAGCAAAAATGTTAAATGGAATAGGTGCAAAAGTATATTGTGAAGCTAGAAAAAATGAAGATATATCTTGGATAAAAGCTTATGGATATAACCCAATACATTTAAACGATTTAGATGAAAATTTGTCTAAATTCGATATAATAATAAACACAATACCTTTCCAACTATTAGTAGGAGATAGATTAGATTTAATAAAAAAAGAAGCAATAGTTATAGACTTAGCTTCTAATCCTGGTGGAATAGATAGAAAAGCAGCAAGTGAAAAAGGTTTAAAAATTATTTGGGCATTGTCACTACCTGCAAAAGTGGCACCTATAACATCAGCAGAATTTATAAAAGAAACATTATACCATGTATTAAAAGAATTATAATATGTGTACTAATGAAAATATTTGGAGGAAAAAATGTTAACAATACATGCATTAATATTAGGTATAGTTCAAGGTTTAACAGAATTTTTACCTATATCTAGTTCAGCACATTTAAATGTATTCCCATGGCTTTTTGGATGGGAAGAAATATCAGAATCTTTTGATGTTGCCCTACACCTAGGCACACTACTTGCTATATGCATTTTCTTTTTTAAAGATTGGATAAATCTTATAAAAGGTGGATTTAAAAAAGTATTTAAAAAAGAAGATTCACTAGATGGAAAAATTTTTTGGTATCTAGTAATAGCTACAATTCCAGCTGGAATATTAAGTTTAGTTTTAGACAAAATATCTGAAATGATAGTTGGAGAAAACATAAATTTAGAAATGGCACTAATAGCAATAGCTTTAATAGTTATGGGAATAATATTATATGTTGTCGATAAAAAAGCAAGTTCAGAAACAAATTATGAAAATATAACATTAAAACAATCTATTTTAGTAGGAATTTCACAGGCGTTGGCTGCTGCATTTCCAGGGGTTTCACGTTCAGGAATAACTATGACAGTTGCAAGAGCCTTAAAGATAGATAGAGAAAGTTCTGCAAAATTTTCTTTTCTTCTTGCAACTCCAATTGTTGCTGCAGCTGTGCTAGTAGATATTACAAAATTTGATATATCATTATCATTTATATTAGGAATACTAGCAAGTTTTATAGTAGGATTAATAGTTATCAAATTTTTAATGAACTTCTTGAAAAAAGGTAGTTTTAAAATATTTGCAATATATAGAATAATATTTGGACTTATAATATTAGGAACAATATTTATAAGATAAATGGAGGAATTTATATGGGAAAAGGAAAGCATTCAGGAGATCCAAATGATTTCGGAGATACAAGTTCTTATACATATAGAGGATATACAGAAGATGACACAAAAAAAACTTATGGATATAGAAATGAAGATGAAATAAAAAAGCCATATAGTTTTAGTAACGAAGAAAATGATGATGACGATGAAAACGAAAATAATGAAGAAAAAATGAGTGATGAAGAATTTGCTCAAAAAAGAGCAGATGAATTTTTAAATGGATTTGCAAGCGCAAGAGAAAACAATTATATGGATTTTGATGACGATGAAAAAGAATTTAACTTTAAAAAACTTTTTATAATTATTTTAATCCTTGTTTTAATTGCAGTAGCAGGATTTATGGGTTATAGGTATTTTTCTTCAAGAGAAACAGAAGAAAACGAACCAGTAGAACCTGTTCAAAATAAAATGATAGAAGAAATCGAAGGATATAAAGTTTTAGGTAAAATAGTAATAGAAGACCAAAGTATAGAACAATACATTTTAGATTCTAATGAAGATAATGCATTAGAAAATGGAGTTACAAAACTATATGGTGGTTCATTAAATAGCTATGGAAACTTCTGCATAGCAGGACATAATAAAGAAGGTGTGTTTGCAAATTTAACTAATCTTCAAGTTGGAGATGAATTTAAAATTGTAGACAAGTATTTAGAAGAAACAATATATAAAGTAACAGAAATATCTAAGGCAGAACCAGAAGACTTAAAATGTTTATTGCAAGATGAAAATAAGGTAGAAATCACTTTAATTACATGTGAAGATGGTTCAACATCAAGACTTATAGTAAAAGCAGAAGAAAAAAATAACAATGAAGAAAACGAAAATACTAATACAACAAATACAAGCAACACAACAAATACAAACACAAATACTAATACTAATACAAACTCAAATGAAAATGAATAAAAGGATGGGGTAGAAATATGAAAAAAATTGTATTTCAAATTTCACTAATTTTATTAATAATAATGATAGGATCGATGTCTGTTCTTATAACAAATAGTAATGCTGAAAGTAAAGCAAAATTAAATTGTCCATCATCAGTTACACTTGGAGAGAATATTAAAGTTAGTTTAGATTTTCCGTCAAACACATATATGGGATCTGCAAATGTACAAATAAAATTTAGCAATGGAAAAACTGCTTCAGGAAATATAGTTTATCAAAAAGGAACTGCAGATTTTGTAAATTATGTAGTGCTATCTACAAGTTCAGCATCAGAAGGTCAAGCTACAATTTCTGTTACAGACATAAAAATAGGCGATGGAAGTACTAATAATACTAAAATTGAAAATGGAGGCTCATTATCTTCAACTATTAATATTATAAAACAACAAAGTACTACGCCACCAGAAACAACACAACCTACGCCAAGTAATCCTTCTACAGATAACGCTGGAACAACTAATAACAATGCTTCTACAAGCACTGAAAATAATAATCAAACTTCAAATGATTCTCAAGCCAAATATACTAATGTAAATGAAATAGTTATAACAGAAACTAATGTTAATTTTAGAAGAGAAGCTTCAGCTAAAAGTGCTACATATGGTTTATTACAAGCAGGCACAAAATTAACAAGAACAGCTGTTGGAGATAATGGCTGGTCTAAAGTAACTTATAATGGTAAAACGGGATATGTTTCTAGTCAATATTTAAAAAAAGAATCAGATAATGCTACTGCAACAACTAATCAAGATGTTAAATTTAAAGATGTAAATGAAAAAATGTATGCATCTCAAAATTGCAATTTAAGAAAAAGCTGGTCTACAGATAGTGATAAAGTAGGATATTTAGATAAAGGACAAGAGGTTACAAGAACTGGTGTTGCAGATAATGGTTGGTCTAGAATTACATATAACGGACAAGTAGTTTATATAGCTACAAGACTATTAACAAGCACAAAACCAGAGGAAGATGAAAACCAAAATGAAGTAACAAATGAAATTACGAATGAAGTAACAGATGAAACAACAAACGAGTTAACAGAAGAGCAAAAACTAGCTGAAATTCAAGAAGAAGTTGGAGTACTTCCTGAGGTAGGAAACAATATTGCAAATAATTTATATGTCATAATTACTGTAATTGCTATAACTCTTGTATCAGCTGGATTATATTTTTATATTAAAAAATCTGAATAAGAGAGGAGAAGCAGTTATATAAATAATTGCATATCAAATAAATGGCTGAAATAATTAATGGAAAAGAAGTTGCAAAGAAAATAAGAAAAGAATTAAAAGAAGAAGTAATAAAATTAAAAGAAAAAGGAATTAATCCTAAACTTGCTGTAATTATGGTAGGAGATGACCCAGGATCACAAGTTTATGTTAGAAATAAGTCTAAGGCTTGCGAAAAAGCTGGAATAGAATTTGAAGAATATTTATTTGATGCAAATACTTCAGAAGAAACCTTATTAGAAACTATACATAAACTTAATGAAGACTTTTCTGTACACGGAATTTTATTACAAAGTCCTGTACCAAAACATATAAACATAAATAAAGCATTTAGAACAATTTCTCCAGAAAAAGATGTAGATGGATTTAATCCTATAAATGTTGGTAATTTAAGTATTGGAGAAGATGCATTTATATCTTGTACACCATATGGAATTATTAAGTTATTAGAAGAATACAATATTGAAACAGAAGGAAAAAGTGCAGTAATTTTAGGAAGAAGTAATATCGTTGGAAAACCAATGATTCAGTGTATGTTAAATAAAAATGCAACAGTTACTGTATGTCATTCAAGAACAAAAAATATTGATGAAGTAATAAAAAGAGCAGATATTGTTATTGCAGCTATCGGCAAACCAAAATTTGTAAAAGAAAACATGATAAAAGATGGTGCAGTTATAATAGATGTTGGAATTAATAGATTAGAGGATGGAACAATATGTGGAGATGTAGATTTTGATGCTGTGTCACAAAAAGCAAGTTATATTACACCAGTTCCAGGTGGAGTTGGACCAATGACAATTGCGATGCTTCTAAATAATGTTGTAAAATCTGCACAAAAATTAAAATAAAATAGAGCATAGAAAAACTCTATGCTCTTTTAATGAAATTTCATATAATGATTACAAAGGAGAATATATGAAAAAAGAAAAAAATAAAACTAATAGAATAACTGAACATAAAAAAACTTCTTCAAAAAAAGAGAAAAACAAAACAAAAAAAGAAAATAAAGGAAAGAAAAAAACTTCAATTTTTTGGAGTATTTTTAAAGTAATTTTATTTTTAATCATTTTATGTGGAATTATAGCTGCAGGAATTATAGCTGGTTCTTTTGTTGGAATCTTTGGAGATGAGCTTAAAATAGATGAAGAAAGCTTAAAAGTAGGATATGAAAATTCTACTGTTTATGATGCTGATGGTAATTTGCTTGCTACTTTAAGTGGTGGTACAAAGAGAAAAAGCATAAGTTTAGCTGAAATGTCAGAATATTTACCAAAAGCTTATGTAGCAATAGAAGATGAGAGATTTTATGAGCATGCTGGTATAGATGTAAAAAGAACTGCTTATGCAACAATTACATACCTTTTAAATGGAGGTTCTTCTAGTTTTGGTGGAAGTACTATAACACAACAAGTTATAAAAAACATAACTCAAGAAAAGCAAAATACAGCTTTAGCAGGTGTAATGAGAAAAATAAAAGAAATATCAAAAGCTATACAAGTAGAACACATTTTGTCTAAGGACCAAATATTAGAATTATATTTAAATTTAATATTTGTTGGTGGAGATGACATAAATGGTGTAGAACTTGGCTCAATATATTATTTTGATAAAAGTGCAAAAGATTTGAGCATAGCAGAATGTGCATATATGGCAGGAATAAATAATTCACCAAATGCATATAAACCATTCTCAGACTTTGATGGGGATGAAGCTAAAAAAGCAGAAATGCAAGATAAAATAAAAACTAGAACAAAAACAGTTTTAGACAAAATGAAAGAACTTGAATATATTAATGAAGATCAATATAAAGAAGCAGTTGCAGAAGTAGACAATGGATTACAGTTTAAAAAAGGCGAAAGTGCAAATGTAACAACAGATGTGTCATATCACACAGCAGCAGCCATAGACCAAATATTAGACCAAATAATGGAAGCAAATCCAGATATGAATCGTGATATGGCTGAAATGTATTTATATAGCAGTGGATTTAAAATATATACAACTCAAAAAACTAACATACAAAGTATATTAGAACAAGAAATTGTAAAAGACAATTATATTACAAAATCAACATATGTAGATAGAAAAACTGGAGAAACAAAAACGCAATATTCTACACCAACAATGGTAATTGAAGACCATAAAACAGGACAAGTTGTAGCAGCAGCTACAGCTGTAGGAAGCTCTGAAGAAAGAACAGCAATAACAAAAATTGGATTTTTCAATTATCCAACACAAGTACATAAGCAAACAGGTTCATCAATGAAACCAATATCAGTAATAGCTCCGGGATTAGAAACAGGAACAATTACAGGTGCAACTGTTTATTATGATAGACCAACATCTTGGGGAACATGGAATCCTAAAAACTATGATGGTTATAGAGGAATGCTTAATATGCGTCAAGCAATAGAGGTTTCAGCAAATATTCCACATGCAAAGGCTTTAACAAATATTGGAATTCCAGCTTCAGTAGAATTTTGTAAAAGTGTTGGACTACCAGATTTTAGCGAATCTGGATTATCTCTTGCATTGGGCGGATTAAGTGAAGGTATATCACCAGCAGATTTAGCAGCAGCATATTCTGCAATAGCAAATGATGGAGTTTATATAACACCAACTTTCTATACAAAAGTAGAAGATAGCGAAGGAAAAGTAATACTAGAACCAAAGCAAGAGCAAAAAAGAGTAATGAGTGAGCAAAATGCATATATAGAAAAAGATATATTAAAGCAACCAGTTATAAGTGGAACAGCAACATATTGTGCAATTCCAGGAATGGATGTTTCTGCAAAAACTGGAACAACAAATGATGATAACGATAGATGGCTTTGTGGATTTACACCATACTACACAGCAACATGTTGGTATGGATATGAATTTAATGCAACAGTAAAATATGGAAATGGAAATCCAGCTGGAAGAATATGGGATGCAGTTATGACTGCAGTACATCAAGATTTAGAAAATGCTACTTATGTAGAACCAGAAGGAATTGTAAGGCAACCTGTATGTAGAGTATCTGGAAAATTACCAGGACCAGGATGTGGAGATGTTTACACAGAATTATTTACTGCGGAAAACATGCCAACTGAAACTTGCGAAGGTCATGGAGGTGTTACAATCTGCAATGATTCTGGATTGCTTGCAACAGGTGCTTGCCCAAATGTAACGGGGATGGCATCATATATTCCAGAATATGAAAAAGATCCAATTTGGTCAACTGAAGGAAGTGTAACTGCAATACCTACAGAATATTGCACACTTCATCAAGGAGGAGCAGTAAGTTCTGTTTCAGCTGAAGATCAAGCAGCATTCCAAGCAGCAACAGATGCGGCTTTAGCAGGTGGAGATGTAAGTGCACAACAAGCAGCAGCAGAAGCAGCAAGACAAAGAGTAAGAAATGGTCAACAATAAGTTAATATTTTTTAAAGGGGCATAGCTTAAAGCCATGTCTTTTTTTATTAAGTAAAGATAGGAGAATTTATGATAAACATTTATGATTTATGGTTTTCAAATTTACAAATTGGCAATTCATGCAAAATAAAATTATTAGATAAGTTTGAAAATAGTAAAAATCTTTGGAACGTAAAAAAAGAAGAGTTATTAAAAAATAATATTACAGCTAAAGCTTTAGAAGAAATTCTTGATGTTAAAAAGAAATTAAACTTAGAAAAATATATTAACTATATTGAAAAAAAGAATATAAAATTAATTTCTTTTAAAAGTGAAGAATATCCTAATATTTTGAAAAATATTAATGATTTTCCTGCATATTTATATATAAGGGGGAAAATTGAAAATTTATATGATGATAATGTATCTATAGTTGGTTCTAGAATAGCAAGCGAATATGGAAAATATGTGGCTAGAAAAATTGCGAAAGAAATCGCAGATAAAAATGTAAATGTAATAAGCGGATTAGCTACAGGAATAGATAAATTTGCACATTTGGGAGCATTAGATAGTAAAATTGGAAAAACAATAGCTGTTTTAGGAACAGGAGTATCAGATGAAGAAATTTATCCTTTTGAAAATAAAAAACTATTTGAAAGAATTTTAGAAAATAATGGAACTATAATTTCAGAATTTAAACTTGGAACAAAACCAGAAAAATATAATTTTCCATTAAGAAATAGAATTATAAGCGGATTATCTAAAAAAGTAATTGTAGTTGAAGCAAAAGAAAAAAGTGGAAGCTTAATTACAGCAGACTATGCTTTAGAGCAAGGAAAAGATGTTTTTGCTGTTCCTCGGAAACATAAACTCAATTAATTCTACTGGAACTAATAAATTAATTTTAGAAGGAGCAAGCATATTTACTAAAACTGATGATTTATTTTATTAATAAAAATATTAAATTTTAAAGCAAAAAAATGCTTTTAATTTTAATAAAAAAATAATAAAAAAGGCTTTATCTTTTTACTAAATTATAATATAATACAACTTGATAAATAGGAAAATTAGAAGTATTCAAATTTAAAGTTTTTCTATTGTGAAGGAGGAGTTATGGAAGCAGAAGAAGATAAAACAAAAAGAATAAAAACTTCAGAACTTAATAAAAGAGCTAAAAAGAAAACAAGAAAATCAAAAGACGGAAAAGTAAAATTTAAAGATAAACATCCAAAAGCAGCTAAAAGAATAAAAATAGGAATACTAGTATTTATTGCACTATTAATTATTGGTGCAGGAGTATTAGTAGGTGCTTTTGTTGGCATATTTGGAGAAGAGCTAAAAATTGATGAAAAAAGCTTAGTAGTAGGAGATGAAAATTCTACTGTTTACGATGCTGATGGAAACTTAATAGCAACTCTAAGTGGAGATGCTAAAAGAAAAAGTGTTCCATTATCTGAAATGTCAGAATTTTTACCAAAAGCTTATGTCGCAATAGAAGATGAAAGATTTTATAAACATTCAGGAATAGATATAGGAAGAACAGCTTATGCTACATTTACTTATATTATTCATTTTGGAAAATCAAGTTTTGGTGGAAGTACCATAACACAACAAGTTATTAAAAACATTACTCAAGATAAAGAAAGAACAGCATTAGCAGGTGTAATGAGAAAAGTAAAAGAAATATCAAAAGCTATACAAGTAGAACATATTTTGTCTAAAGACCAAATATTAGAATTATATTTAAATTTAATATTTGTTGGTGGAGAAGATATAAATGGTGTTGAACTTGGTTCAATATATTATTTTGATAAAAGTGCAAAAGATTTAAGTCTTGCAGAATGTGCATATATGGCAGGAATAAATAATTCTCCAAATGCTTATAAACCGTTTTCAGATTTTGATGGTGATGAAACTAAAAAAGCTGAAATGCAAGATAAAATAAAAACTAGAACAAAAACTGTTTTGAATAAAATGAAAGACCTAAAATATATTACAGATGACGAATATAAAGAAGCAGTTGCAGAAGTAGATAATGGTTTAAACTTTAAAAACGGAGATAGAGCAAAAGTTACAGCAGATGTATCATATCATACAGAAGCCGCTCTTAACCAAATTGTAGACCAAATTATAGAACAAAACCCAGATATGAACAGAGATACTGCTAAAATGCATTTATATAGCAGTGGATATAAAATATATACAACACAAAAAACAGATATTCAAACAGCTCTAGAAGAAGAGATAGTAAAAGATCAATATTTTACTTCTTCAAAATACAAAGATAAAAATAAAGAAACCGGAAAAGAAGAATCAGTAACACAATATTCTACACCAACAATGGTAATAGAAGATCATAAAACAGGTCAAATAGTTGCAGCTGCAACTGCAACTGGAGATAAAGAAAACAGAAGTGCAATAACAAAACTTGGATATCTAAATTTCCCAACTGCAATAAAAAAACAAACAGGTTCATCAATGAAACCAATATCTGTAATAGCTCCAGGATTGGAAACTGGAAAAATTACAGGTGCTACTGTATATGATGACTGCCCTACAACTTTTGGAGGAAATTGGTCTCCAAAAGAGTGGTATACAGGTTATAAAGGCTTAATGAATATGCGTACAGCAGTTGCATTATCAGCAAACATTCCTCATGCAAAAGCTTTATCAGATATAGGAGTTGAGGCATCAGCAGAATTTTGTGAGAGTGTTGGACTTCCAGATCTTTCTGCATCAGGACTTTCTCTTGCATTAGGAGGATTAGATGAAGGCGTTTCTCCAGCTCAAATGGTATCTGCATATTCAGCAATTGCAAATGGAGGAATTTATGTAACACCAACATTCTATACAAAAGTAGAAGATTCTATGGGAAATGTTGTGTATGAACCTAAAAAAGAAGAAAAACAAGTTATGAGTGAGCAAAATGCTTATATTGCAAAAAGTATTTTAACACAACCAGTAGTTGGAGCAGGTGGAACTGCAACATATTGTGCAATTCCAGGAATGGATGTTGCAGCAAAAACTGGAACAACAAATGATGATTTTGATAGATGGCTTTCAGGATTTACACCATATTATACAGCAACATGTTGGTATGGATATGAACACAATGCAGAAGTACATGCAAGTGGAAACCCAGCAGGAAAAATTTGGGATGCTGTTATGACAGCAATACACAAAGATTTAGATAATGCAAAATTTGAAAGACCAGAAGGAATTATAGAGCAAAGTGTATGTAGAATTTCTGGAAAACTTGCAACACCAGAGTGTGGAGAAAATGCTTATACAGAACTATTTACTGAATCAAGTCTTCCAACAGAAAGTTGCGAAGGACACTCACCAATTAGAATATGTAATGACTCAGGAAAACTAGCAACAGAATTTTGTACAAATGTAACAGAATCTGTAGGATATTTACCAGAGCGTGAAAGAAATGCAGTTTGGTCATCACAGCACACAGTATCAGCTGTAGAAGTACCAGAAGAAACTTGTGATATTCACGTAGCACCACCACATCAACATAGTTTTACAGAACAAGTTTCTGAAACAGCTTCTACATGTACTAAAGAGGGAGAAAGAGTAATGAGGTGTTCTTGTGGTGAAACACAAACAGAAAAATTAGAAAAAGCACCACATAAATGGACTGCTTGGAAAGTAACAAAACCTGCAACTGAAAAGGAAGAAGGATTACAAGAAAGACATTGTGACATTTGTCAAACAAAAGAGACGAAAACTATTGAAAAATTAAAACCGACTACACAACCAAATCCGTCAACTAACACAACACCTTCAACTGGAGGAAGTGGAGGAACAAATACATCAAAAGAAGACAACACAGTTGATTCTACTACTGATCCAGAAGTACCAGATGATGGAAATGAATAAGATTATGATGCTTTAGTAAAAAAAATTAAGTAAAATATTCATGGGCGGATAGTCTCCGCCCAAAAATTAATATAAGGAGATAAAACATGAGTATAAAATTTTATAACACTTTAACAAGAACAAAAGAGGAATTTAAACCAATTGATGAGAAAGAAATAAGAATGTATTCATGTGGTCCTACTGTATATTATTATGCTCACATAGGAAACTTAAGAGCATATTTATTTATGGATAACTTAAGAAGAGTATTAAAATATAATGGATATAAATTAAAACATGTTATGAACATAACAGATGTTGGACACCTTGTATCTGATGCTGATGAAGGCGAAGATAAAATGATAAAGGCAGCAAAAAGAGAAAATAAAAATCCATTTGAAATTGCAGATTTTTATATGAATGCTTTTATGAAAGACATTGAAAAATTAAATATAGATAAACCAGAAATTATTGCAAGAGCAACAGAACACATAGATGTTATGGAAGAATATGTAAAGAAAATAATTGAAAATGGATTTACATATCAAACAGAAGATACAATATATTTTGATACATCAAAACTTAAAAAATATGGAATACTATCAAATAGAAATGTAGAAGAACAAAAAGCTGGAGCAAGAGTTGAGTTTGATAAAAACAAAAAAAATATATCAGATTTTGCTTTATGGATAAAGGCACCAGAAAATCACATAATGAAATGGGATTCTTTCTTTGGAAAATCTTATCCAGGATGGCATTTAGAGTGCTCAGCAATGGGATATAAATATTTAGGAGACCATTTTGATATCCACACAGGCGGAGTAGACCATATTCCAATTCATCATGAAAACGAAATTGCACAAAGTCAAGGATTTTGCGGAAAAATACCCGCAAATTATTGGATGCATGTTGAGTTTTTACAAATTAATGGCGGAAAAATGTCAAAAAGTTTAAATAACTTATATACATTAAAAGACTTAGAAGAAAAAGGTTATGAGCCATTAGTTTATAGAATGTTCAACTATACTTCAAATTATAGAGCACAAATAAATTTCACATTTGAAGCAATGGATTCAGCTAAAATCGCTTTAAATAGATTAAGAGAAGGATATTTAAAACATAGTGAAGGAACAGATGATGTTTCAGATGAAGAAATAAAAGACTATGAAGAAAAGTTTTTAGAAGCAATTAATGATGATTTAAATATGCCTGTTGCTATGAGTGTTGTTTGGGATGTTGTTAAAAATCCTAAAAAATCTAAAAAATTGCAAAATCTTCTTTTAAAATTTGATGAAGTTTTAGGATTAAATTTAAAAGATTATCAAAAACAAGAAAATATTTTACCAGAAGAAATAAAAACTTTAGTAGAGCAAAGAAATGAAGCAAGAGCTACTAAAAATTGGAGCGAATCTGATAGAATTAGAGATTTATTAATAGAAAAAGGCTATACAGTAAAAGATAGTAAAGAAGGAACAATAGTAGAAAAACAATAAAATTTTGGAGGAAATTTAAGCTCGTGAAACTATTAGAAGAAAATGATAAAAAGCGTTATAAAGAATTCCTTGAAAATCATGAAAGATGTAACTTTCAACAATCTTTAGAATGGGGAAATGTAAAAACAAGCTGGAAAAAAGAAGTTATATTATCAGAAGATGAAAATGGAAACATAAGAGGAAGTCTTTGCATTTGGATTCGAAAAATACCTATTTTTGGAAACATTATGTATTCAGCAAGAGGACCTGTTTGTGATATCTATAATGAAGAAATAATAGCAGATTTAGTAGAAGGTGCAGATCTTCTTGCAAAAAAATATAAAGCATTTGTTTTAAGAGTAGAACCAGATATTTTAAAAACAGATGAAAAATTTAGAGAAATAATTTTAAAACATAAATTTAAAATAAAAGATGATAGTAAGGATTTCAAAGATGAAATTCAACCAAGATTTGTTTTTAGATTAGACATAAAAGGAAAAACAAAAGATGAAATATTTAATAATTTTCATCAAAAAACAAGATATAATGTTCGTTTAGCAACTAAAAAAGGAGTTGTTATAAAAGAAGGAACAAAAGACGATTTAAAAGAGTTTCATAAAATAATGGTAAAAACAGGAGAAAGAGATAACTTCATTATTAGAAGTTTAGCTTATTTTGAAAAAATGTATGATGAAATGGCACCAGACCATATGAAACTTTTAATGGCATATCATGAAAATGAGCCAATAGCTGGAATTATACCAATTATGTATGGAAATAAGGTTTGGTATTTATATGGAGCAAGTAGTAATAAACATAGAAACTTAATGCCAAATTATTTACTTCAATGGACTATGATACAAGAAGCAATAGATAGAGGTGCAGATATGTATGACTTTAGAGGTGTATCTGGAGTTGTAGATGAATCACATCCTCAATATGGTTTATATCGATTTAAAAAAGGATTTAATGCAGAGTTTACAGAATTCATTGGAGAAATTTATATTCCATATAAACCATTAACATATAAATTATATAAATTAGCAGAAAAAACATATAGATCTTTAAGAACTTTAAAAAAGAAATTATCTTCAAAATAGTTAATATTTTTTTAAGCTTTCCATAATAAAATGAAAGGAAATAAATTGAAAAGGCTAGAAATAAACAAGAAAGATTTAAAAAATAATCTAAATATTATTAGAAATATAATAGGCGAAAACAAAACTAAAATAATAGCAGTTGTTAAAGCAAATGGTATGGGACTTGGCTTAGTAGAATATGCTAAATTTCTAACAGAAAATGGAATAGATTTTTTAGCAGTAGCAAATACAGATGAGGCTCTTACTTTAAGAAAAGCAAATATTAATACAAAAATATTAATGCTAACACCAATTATAAGCAAAGAAGAATTGCAATTATTAATTGAAAATGATATAACTTTAACAATTGGAAGTTTAGAAGAATTTAAAATTTTAAAAGAAGTAGCAGAAATTTCTAATAAGGAAGAGGTAAAAGTTCATATTAAAATAGATACAGGCTTTGGAAGATATGGCTTTTTATATAATGATGTAAGTTCAATTTTAGAAATATTAAAAAGTGAAAGCAAAATAAAAATAGAAGGCACATATACTCATTTTTCAAAACCTGAAGATAAAAAGTGGACAAGACTACAATTTAATAGATTTTTAAGTTTAGTTAAATCTATTGAAGAAAAAGGATATAACTTGGGATTGCTTCACACTTCTGCATCTACTGCATTTTTAAAATATCCAGAAATGTGGCTTGATGCAGTTAGAATTGGGTCTGTTATTCAAGGACGCACATTAGCACATGTAGAAGGACTTGAAAAAATAGGTATTTTTAAAGCAAACATTGCAGAAATAAAGAATTTACCAGAAGGATACAATATTAGTTATGGAAATACTTATAAAACTAAAAATAATGTTAAAATTGCAATAGTTCCAGTTGGATATATGGATGGCTTAAATAGAAATAAATTAAGAGATGATTTTTCCTTAAAAAATAATTTAATTTCTGTTGGTATGGAAATTAAAAAAATATTTAAGAGCAATAACCTAAAAGTAAAAATAAATGGTGAATATTATAAAGTAATTGGAAGACTTGGAATGTACCACGCAATTATAGACATAACCAAAAGCAATAATATTAATGTAGGTGATGAAGTAGAGTTACCTATAACACCTTTGCAAACAAGTAATGAAATTAGAAGGGAGTATGTATAGTGGAAGAAAACGTACAAAGTAAAAAAATAGGATTTTTTAAAAGACTAAAAATGGCAATATTTAAACTAGAAGATTATGGAATGTTTTTAGGAGAACGAGTATCTGTTGCTTTTAAATACTTTTTTATATTAGTATTGCTAGCATCTATAATAATTTCAGTAGCTACAACTGTTGACTTTTTTAAAATGGTAAATAGAATGAGTAGTTACATTCAAAATGAATTACCAGAATTTGTTTATGAAGAAGGAAAGCTACATTTTGATAATTATATTGAAGCTTATGACCATGAATATGATTTTGGATTAATTATAAATACAGATGACAATCTAACAGAAGAAAACTTAAAAGAATATAAAAATAAATTTGCTACGTCTGGAATAATCATTTTAAATACTAAAGCAATTTTTATATCTGAAGGAAATGAAATAGAAGAAAATTATGAAACATTAACAAACAATTATGGAATAACCATAAATAATAAAAACGATTTAGTAGGAATTTTACAAAAAAGCACAGTTGCACAATTAATTGGAACTTATTTTATAGTAGACTGTGTTGCAACATATGCCATAAATCTATTATCTGTATTACTAGATTTATGTATAGTAGCTGTTTTTGGATGGATAGCAGCAAAATTCTGTGGTATTAATTTTAAATTAGCACCAATGTTTGCATTGTCAATATATTCACTATCATTATCAATAGTATTAAATTGTGTTTATAATGTTGTGTATATTTTTACTAGATTTTACATCCAATACTTTAATGTAATATACTTATTAATAGCTTATGTATATATAATTGCAGCTATATTTATGATAAAGTATGATTTAATAAAACAAACAGCGGAACTTCAAAAAATTATAGAAGTACAAAAACAAGTAAGAAAAGAAATTGATGAACAAGAAGAGAAAGAACCTGAAGAAAAAAAGAAAAACGAAGAAGATAAAAAAGAAGAAAAAGATGATTCTAAAGAAGAAAAGGATAAAGGAAAAACAGATGATGAACCAGTAATTGAAAATAACAAAGAACCAGATGGTTCTGAAATATAGAAGAAGGAATGTGTGTATTTTATGAAAGATAAAGAAAATAAAAAGAATAAGGAAAATGAGAAAAATACTGAACTAATTAAAACAATAATATTAATAATATTACTTATTTTAATAATTACAGGTGCTACTGCATATTATTTCTTAAACGTAAAAGATAACGAAGAGGAAAAAGACCTTCCATTTACAGAGCTAATTAGTTTAATAAATGAAAATAAAATAGAAAAATTAGAAATGACTACAGGAAGTGCAACAATTAAAGTTACTCTTAAAGGAGAAGAAGACGAGAAAGAAAGAGAAAAAAGTGTTCTAGTTCCAAGTATACAAGCTTTTATGGAATGGGTTCAAGAGAAAGTAGATAAAGAAGGAAAAGAAATTGAACTTATCCAAAAACCTGTTAATGTATTTTTAAGAGTATCTGATGCAGTATTTTCAATATTACCAACAGCTCTATTAATCATATTATTAGTAATGATTTTCAAAATGCAAGGATTAGGTGGAGATAGTGGAAAAGTTTATGGCGGAGAAGATGGTTCAAAGCCAACAGGAGTAAAATTTGACGATATAGCTGGTTTAGATGAAGAAAAAGACGAATTAATAGAAATAGTAGATTTCTTGAAGAAACCAAGTGCTTATCTAGAAATGGGAGCAAAAATTCCTAGAGGAATTTTATTATATGGAAAACCAGGAACTGGTAAAACATTAATTGCAAAGGCAATAGCAGGAGAAGCAGGAGTTCCATTTATTTCAATGAGTGGTTCAGAATTTATAGAAATGTTTGCAGGTCTTGGTGCATCAAGAGTTAGAAAACTTTTTGAAAAAGCTAAAAAAATGGCACCATGTATAATTTTTATTGATGAAATAGATGCAATAGGTTCTAGAAGAACAAGCAATAGTGGTTCAGAAACAGAAAACAATCAAACATTAAATCAATTATTAGTTGAAATGGATGGATTTGATACAAATGAAACAGTTATTGTTTTAGCTGCAACAAATAGACCAGAAATGCTTGATAAAGCTTTATTAAGGCCGGGAAGATTTGATAGACAAATAACAATACCTTCACCAGATTTATTAGGAAGAGAAAGCATTTTAAAACTTCATAGTAAAAATAAAAAATTTGCAGAAGATGTAGACTTTAAATCAATAGCAGGAGACACAGCAGGATTTACTGGTGCAGAACTTGCAAATGTATTAAATGAAGCTGCAATTTTGGCTACAAGAAATAAACACAAAGAAATTACTAATTTAGATATTGAAAATGCAGTTAAGAAAATTACTGTTGGACTTGAAAAAACAAATAGAGTAATATCAGAAAAAGATAAAAAATTAACTGCTTATCATGAAGCAGGTCATGCAGTAGTTAGTAAATTTTTACCTACTCAAACAGATGTAAAAGAAGTTTCTATTATTCCAAGAGGTTTAGCTGGTGGATACACTATGTATAAAACAAATGAAGATAAATACTATGTATCTAGAACAGAACTTCTAGAAAAAATGGTAGCATTAATGGGTGGAAGAGCAGCTGAAAAAATTGCTTTAAATGAAATTTCAACAGGTGCAAGTAATGACATAGAAGTTGCAACAGGAATTGCAAAAGATATGTTAACAGTATATGGAATGGATGATTCTTTAGGCCCAGTATCTTTAAAAGTAGATGATCCATATGAATTACAAATTTTCGGAGATAAAGTAATAGATCAAGTTGGAAATCAAATACAAGTTTTAATTGATAATGCATATATAACAGCTCAAAAAATACTTTCAGAAAACATGGATATATTAGATAGAGTTGCACACACATTATTAGAAAAAGAAAAAATAACAAGTGAAGAATTTGAAGAATTTTTTAAATAATATAAGATTGGAGTTATAATGCAAAAAAAATACATTATAATTATTGTAGTTATAGTAATTATTTTCATAGCAATATTAAGCAATATAATAGATGATGAGAAAAACAAACAGAAAAAGAAAACAATAGCACTTATAGGGGATTCATTAGTTGCAGGTTATGGAAATGAAGAAGGCGGATTAAAAAATTATTTAAGTAAATATTTATCAAATACTAAAATCATTGATAATTCTGAAAGTGGTAGCACTATTACAAATAACACTGGAGAAGATGAAATTGTAATTATAAATCAAGTAAAATCATTAACTGGAAATCCTGATATAATATTTTTTGATGGAGGAATAAATGATATAATAGGATATGGCTTTGGATACTTGGAAGATAATTTAAAGAAAGAAATAGGCTCTGTAGATAATACGGAAAATACAGTAATTGGAGACTTTGAGAAAACTATTATTGAGCTTAAAAATAGATTTCCAAATGCAGAACTATATTATCTACCATTAATTTTAATGGATGATGAAAGTATAAGAATAAATGCAGAACCAGAAGAAGATGCAGAAGAAATAATAAATAGAAGAGAAAGTTTTAAAAATCAAATTATTTTATTGTGTGAAAAATACAAAATAAATTATGTTGATGTTTCAGAATTTAATCAATATGATACAACATTAAAACAAGAAGACCGTCTTCATTATAAAGAAGAAGCTTATGAAATTTTAGCAAAAATTATTATAGAAAAATTAAATACAAATGATGTTAGGTGATAAAATGAAAACAAAATATAAAATAATTATAGTTGTTTTTATAATTATTTTTATAGCAATATTAAGTAATTTTTTAGATACAAGTCTAGATGGACAAACAATAGCTTTTATTGGAGATTCTATAATGAAAGGTTATGGAAACGACGATAAAAGCTTTGAATATTATTTTCAAAAAAGTTTACCAAATTCAAAGTTAATAAACATTGCAAAACCAGGAAGCACTATATCAGATAATACTGGAACAGATGATATTGTAATTATAAATCAAGTAAAAGCATTAAAAGAAAATCCAGATATAATAATTTTTGATGGTGGCGGAAATGATATAATTGCTTATGGATTAGGATTTATTGACGACAAATATAAAAAAGAAATAGGAACTGCTGAACAAGATCCAAACAAAATGACAGATACAAATACAGTTCTGGGTGATTTTGAAGAAATAATAGTAGAACTTCAAAATAAATTTCCAAATACGAAATTATATTATTTACAAGTTTTTTTAATTGATGATGAAACAATAGATAAAATAACTTTAAATGGCGAAAGAAGAATTGAAATGAGGCAAAGAAGAGATGCCTTATATGGACAAATAAAAACTTTATGTGAAAAAAGAAATGTAGGATATATCGATGTTTCAGATAAATTTTCAGAAACGGAAAAAACATATAGACAAGATGATTGGATACATTTAAAAGAGCAAGGATATCAAGTTTTAGTTCCTTACATATTAGAAAAATTAGAGAAAAAATAAAATGCAAAGTTTTAGGAGAATAATTTTTTATGGAAGAAAATGAAGTAAAAAATGAAGGAAAAATAAAAAAATATTTTTCATTAGTTGGAAATTTCTTATATAAAATTAGATACCTTATAGGAATAATTATTTTAATTATTTGTGTATGTAATGAAATAAGTGGCTCTTCTATTGGAGCATGGAATACATATGTAGATATAGGTAAAAAAGATAAAGGAATTATTTTTGGAGAATCTAGAGGACTAAGATCTGATGAATGGGGAGTTACAACTCCTTTTATATTCTCACAAATAACAACAGGATTTAATTGGTTCACAGGTGTTTTAAGAGGTGGAAATACAGAAGCCTTTACTATTTATGGACTTCCTATAATGAAAATTATACAAATTTATAGACCATTTCAGTTAGGGTATTTACTTTGGGGAGCTTCTAAAGGACTTTCATTTTTCTGGTGTGCTAGATTAATACTTTTGCTTTTAATAACTTTTGATTTTAATATGATAATAACAAAGAAAAACAAATTATTATCTTTTATTGGAACAATGCTTTTAACCTTTTCTCCTCAGGTTCAATGGTGGTTTGCTACAAATGGAATGGCAGAGCTCTTCATATTTGGACAATTAGCAATAATTGCACTTTTCCATTATTTGAATACAAATAAATTTATTATAAGAACTCTTTGCTTAGGAGGAATTTTATTTTCTGCAGGAGTATATTTATTAATTTTATATCCTGCATATCAAATTCCACTTTTCTTTGTATTTTTATTTTTAGCAATTTG
Source organism: uncultured Clostridia bacterium (assembly GCA_947628085.1). Classification (GTDB taxonomy): domain Bacteria; phylum Bacillota; class Clostridia; order TANB77; family CAG-508; genus Scatovivens. The sequence continues at coordinate 6,084 of CANQYM010000013.1, read as the reverse complement.
GGTAATTAAAGAAAACTATAAAAATTGTAAAATTAAGAAAATAGATATATTGCTTATAGTATTAGGCACAATTCTATTTTTACTTTCAATAGCCTACACATTTTATGGTGCAAGAGATACCATAAAAGTTTTGTTAAACACAGCTTATCCAGGAAAAAGAATTGAAACTGGAGGAGGGGCACTTCCAAAATATATTAGTTATATTCAAAATGTATTTTTCCCATTCTTCACATATGATTTTACAGAAAATAATGTTTGCGAAGAAGCTATGATGTTTGGACTATTTCCTTTAGGACTAATAGTTACAGTTATTAATTATATTAGAACCAAGAAAAAAGATCTTTTAACTTTGCTATTAATTATACCTTATGCATTTATTGGAATTTATTGTATATTTGGACTGCCAGGAATTATAGCTAAAATTACTTTAATGAGTCATTCAACAGCAAGCAGAGCTTTAATAGCTTTAGGATATATAGATATTTTAATTTTAATAATATCCCTTTCACAAATGGAAAAATCTGTAAAATGGTGGAAAGCATTAATTATATCAGCTGTTACAAGTTTAATTTTAGTTATTGCTACAAAGTTCTTAAATAGTGAACACATTACTAACCTTATGGCTCTTTTATTACTAGCAATTTGCATACCAATATTTTATTGTATATTAAGATTTAAATCTAAAGCACATAAAATTATTCTTACAATATTAATTATTGCATTAGTTGGAGTTGCAGGTATGACTGTAAATCCAATAAGACAAGGAATTAGCATAATCACTGATAGCCAATTAATAGAAAAATTCCAAGCAATTAATAATGAAGAACCAGGAATATGGATAGGAGTAGGACTAGATTTTAAAATGATGCCTAATTATATAGCTATGGCGGGTGTTCCTACTTTAAATTGTACAAATGCATATCCAAATGTAGAGCTATGGAAACAAATAGACACAAACTCAGAATATGAAGACATTTATAATAGATATGCACACATTAAAATGGATTTAGTAAAAACAGAAGAGGACCGTGATAAAAAATTTGAACTAATCGCAGATCCAGATGTAATTAAAGTTACGGTTACTGTAGACGAACTAAAACTATTAAATGTAAAATATATATTTGTTCCTAGAAATTTAGAGCAATATAATAATGAAAATGTAACTTTTGAAATCATTGATAAATATGATTCATATTGCATATATAAAGTAAATTATAATAATTAAATAAAAAATATCTTTAAACATTATATGCTTAAAGATATTTTTTTATAATTTTGAAATATCTAAAGATATTTCCTTTCCTTTTAAATAATTTAAAATACTACTATCTGTTTTAAAATTAAATTTTATTAAATAACTATATAAATATTGTTTTTTATATCCAAAAGCTTTATTAACAGAATTAATTCCATATTTTCCATCACCAATTATAGGAAATCCAATATGTGCAAGGTGAGCACGAATTTGATGAGTTTTACCAGTGTGTAAATTTATTTCTAGAATACTTGAATTAGCTTCTTTATCTGAACTTAAAACTTTATATTCTGTAATTATTTTTGAATAGTTTTTCTTAGGCTCATCAGAAATATAAACTAAACTTTTTTTACTATCTTTAAATAAATAAGCTTCTAAAATATCATGCACTTTTTTCGGCACTCCATATACTTTTGCTAAATAATGTTTTTCAATTTCTTTATTTTTAAACTTATTAAGCAAAATTTTTAAAGCAATTTCATTTTTAGCAAATAAAACAAGTCCTTTTGTATTTCTATCTATTCTATGACATGGATATACTTCTTTTTCAAATTTTTGAACTAGAATAGAAGTTAAACTAAAACTATTGCCAGTTACTTCTAATTCTTCTGGCTTATTTACTACAATAATATTATTATCTTCATATATAATAGGTATGTTTAAAGAATCATTTCCAAGAAGCAAACTATCATTTATATATAAAGTAATTTCATCACCAGAATGAATAGTAGTATCTGAAGATATTTTTACATTATTTATTCTAACATCTTTTTTTCGTAAAGCTTTATACCAACTATTTTTATTTATAGTAGGGAAAGTATCAAAAATAAATGTTGATAATTTTTTATTATTATATTTTTTAGGTACATTTAACTTTTTCATAATATAAATTATAAAGAAAAAATGTAGAAATTTCAAGATTTACTTGTTTTTTTCAGATAGATTTTTGGCTATTAATGGATAAACTAAGTAAAGTGGAAAAGCTAAAACTAAAGCATAAACATATCTTAAAGCAGAACCCATAGGAACAGAAACCATTATTGTAGCCCAAAGTAACATAGGTGGAAGATATGCTAAAAGATATTTTTTATTTGCTATTCTATAAGTAATAAACATTGTTGAGAATATTATCCAAAAGAAAAATCCACCACTAAAATAAGATGTAGGAATTAGATCATTTTTGAATGATTCATGTGAATATTTAGCAATTAAATCTGTACTTTTTAATTCTTCACTTAGAGTTTCAAAATGTGTTGGTGATGCATAAGCTTCTTGACCTCTAACATTAAATGTCCAAAAGCCAGAAGTTTGCAATAAATATCCTCTCATAAATTCATTTGGGTTCTGAAAGAAAAGTTCAATCCATAATTTTAAAAATTCAAATTTATTTTCTTCAATATACTTTGCATTAAATTGTGAATTAAATTTAATTGGATCAGTAATTAATGCATAATAATTATATTTAATTTCTTCTTTAGAAAGAACTTTTTCTATTAATTCCATTTGTTCATCTGTGATATTTCCATCAGTTGCAACAACTCTAGCAACTTGCTGAATAGGAATTGCAATTTTTTCTTCAATTCGTCCTTTCATATTTATTCCAAATAAAGAATAAGTTAGCTGAATTAATTCAAAAAGTACTATTGTTAGAAATGATATTGTTAAAAATGTTTTCATATGTGCAACTTTTTGCTTTTTATAAAAATAAAAGATAAAAATAGCAATAAGTAAAATTAAGAAAGTAGCAAAAGTAACATAAATACCGTTATTTCTAAGTAACATTGTAAATAATGAAAAAATATTAAAGGCGATTATGTTACAAATTTTAATATTTCTATTTTTTATATCTATTATTATATTAATTAAAGTTATAGCATATACAAATAATGCTAAAGAAAACAAAGTATCTTTCCAAACAGAAACACTATATAAAGGATATAAATTAAATGTGCCAAAAAATATTGCAATAAATGTAACTATTATAGGGTTCACATGTCTATCTAGTAACCAATATATGAAATATGTAATGCAAGAAATCATAAAAATTACTTGCAAGAAAGTTAGTATAGCAAAACCAATCTCATAGTTATTCGGAAAAAGTCTTACTAAACTTAATATAAGTGTATAAAATACAGGTTGTTGATTTGTAAATTCTACTTTACCAGTTAACATTCGAAATGATGTCCATGTGTCTATGAATACACCACCAGGGAAAAAAGTTAAATAATATACCATATATATAAGTAGTAAAATTACAAATACAGCTATACAAAATAATTTTTTATTATTAAAATCTTCTTTAATAATTACATATGAATATATTTTTTTATAATATTTTTCTATTAATAATGCTAAAAGATAAATTATTGGAACTAGTAAAATTAACCATTTGAAATCTGAAAGTAAAACTATATCCATATAATTATTTTTCTTTACCATACCAAAAAAAGAAATTTTACTCATAAAAAATAAAGCTAATGAAAATATTATTGAAAAAAATAATCTTGAAATAGATAACTTAGTGTGTATATTCTTTTTCATAAAATTCTCCTTTTCTAAATAACTTTTGATATTATATCATAAAAGAATAGATAGTAAAATAACTTTTTATTTTTACTCACAGCTCTTTAAATATTGCCTTGGATAAATCTTTTAATTAAGTACTTGAAATTAATAAATTCTTATGATAGAATACAAAAGGTTACGAAAAAATAACCAATAAAGTATTACAAAATAACACTATAAAATGTGTTAATATCATAAAGTATTATTATAGGAGGTCTTTTTATGAAAGATTATTTAGAAATTGAAGAAGTAAAGGCTTTAGAAATTTTAGATTCTAGAGGAAATCCAACTGTACAAGTTGAAGTTGTAGCAGGAGGATTTAGTGGAGTTGCTATGGTTCCATCTGGAGCATCAACAGGAAGTTTTGAAGCAGTTGAATTAAGAGATGGAGATAACTCAAGATACTTAGGAAAAGGTGTTTTAAAAGCAGTAAACAATGTAAACACAGTAATTAGAGATAAAATACTTGGAATGAATGTATATGATCAAACTAATTTAGATAAAACATTAATAGAATTAGATGGAACAGAAAATAAAGGAAAATTAGGAGCAAATGCAACACTTGGTGTATCTTTAGCAGTTGCAAAAGCTGCAGCAGCTTCTTTAGGAATGGAATTATATCAATATATAGGAGGAACAAATGCAAAAGTATTACCAACTCCTATGATGAACATAATGAATGGTGGAAAACATGCAGATTCTACATTAAGTGTACAAGAATTTATGATAATGCCAGTTGGAGCAAAAACATTTACAGAATGTTTAAGAATGTGTTGTGAAATTTATCATAACTTAAAGAAAGTTTTAAAATCAAAAGGATTAGCTACAGGTGTTGGAGATGAAGGTGGATTTGCTCCAAATGTTAAAGATGAAGATGAAGCATTATCTTTAATAGTAGAAGCTGTTGAAAAAGCAGGATATAAACCAGGTAAAGAAATTGTTTTAGCTTTAGATGTTGCTGCAACAGAAATGTATGATGAAGCTAAAAAAATAGGAAAAGAAGGAATGTATCACTTCTGGAAAATAGGAGTAACTAAAACAACAGAAGAAATGATAGCATTTTATGAAGATTTAGTTAATAGATATCCAATAATATCTATTGAAGATGGTTTAGCAGAAGAAGATTGGGATGGATGGAAATTATTAACTGAAAGATTAGGAAACAAAATTCAATTAGTTGGAGACGATTTATTTGTAACAAATATTAAAAGATTACAAAAAGGAATTGATTTAGGAGTATCAAATTCTATATTAATTAAATTAAATCAAATCGGAACTTTAACAGAAACATTAGATGCAATAGAGCTTGCTAAGAAAAATGGAATGACAGCAGTTGTTTCTCATAGAAGTGGTGAAACAGAAGATACAACATTAGCAGATGTTGCTGTTGCTACAAATGCAGGACAAATTAAAACAGGTGCTCCTTGCAGAACAGATAGAGTTGCAAAATACAATAGATTATTAAATATTGAAGATCAATTAGCAGATGTTGCAGTTTATGCTGGACTTAAAGGACTAAATAGATAATATAAAAGAAAATGTAAACTCAGCTTATTAAAAATAAGTTGAGTTTATTTTTTTTTGCTTCTAAGATAACTGTTTTCAATTGGTAGTATTTAAGTTTATAGTATTTAAATTTATAGTATTCATATATAACTTTATATGTGACTTGGCGAAAGCAATCTTCATTTCTAAAAATTTATAATATGAAGATTGCTCCAATCGCCCTTCGCTAACACTTCGGTTGATCGCTTACGCGTCACATATAAAGTTATATATGAATACTATAAATTTTATACATGAATTGATGTCTAAATTTTCTTTTTAAAATAAATTTTAAAAATATTGTTAAAATGGATAAAAAATGATTGACTTTAACCTGAATTAATGTTAGAATAAATATCAGCTCACAAAAAATAAATTGCAGAAAATGGTAATAAAATTATAAGTATAAATGCATAAAAAATGTATTAAAAAAATTTTTTAAAAAAAGTTAAAAAAAGTGTTGACAAATACATACAATTTATGCTAAAATAAATCTCGTTCACGGGAAATGTGAGCTAAGAAAAAGTACATTGAAAAGTAAACAATAAATATCCTTTAAGAGAAACCAAGCGGTAGTTTTAAACTACCAAAAATTTTAAAAATGAGCTTAAAAGCTCAAACTCAAATTAGATTTATATTTATAAAAATATAGATACCATAAACAAGAGAGTTTGATCCTGGCTCAGGATAAACGCTGGCGGCGCACATAAGACATGCAA
>CANQYM010000012.1 GCA_947628085.1 uncultured Clostridia bacterium | reverse complement strand
TTGAAAAAATTATTTAAAAAATTTCAGTTATCTATCGGAAGGATTTCCGATTTACACAACTTTTTCTATAGTCTCTTAAAATTGGCGATTCTAAATATATTTTATTATCAATTTATTTTACCTTTATGAATTCTTTTAAACTTTCAAACTTTTTATCTCCAATTCCGCTTACATTTTTCAAATCTTCTATATTTTTAAATTTTCCATTCTCCTCTCTATATGTAACAATTCTTTCAGCTAATGCCTCTCCTACACCAGGTAAATCACAAAGTTCTGACACATCTGCTGTGTTTATATTAATTATTTTATTTTTTGAATCACCTTTTTCACCTGTATTTTCAATTATTCCTTCTCCATTCTCAGCACTTATATATTCTCCATTAAAATTTTCTTCTATACTTGGCACATAAAGTTTTTGCCCATCTTCTAACATATATGCCAAATTTATTTTGCTTAAATCTGATTTATCTGTGGTTCCACCTGCTAAAATAATAGCGTCTTCAATTCTAGCACCCTCTTCTAATTTAACAACTCCTGGAGATTTTACTTCTCCTATAACATATACTTTTATTTTGTTCATTTCTTCACTTTCACTGCTATCTGTATTATTATTTTCTTTATTAGCTTCATTTGTATCTTTAGCCACGCTCTCATCCGCTAAAACAATATTCTCATAATCATATTCTTCTTTCTCTTTAAATACAAAATTATATATTACAATTATAGCTACAACTATTAATATAGCTACTATTTTTATTATTTCTTTTTTATTTTCCATAAACAACATCTCCTTCTATACTTTTATTCATATGCCTTACTTTATTTTATCGTTTGCTTATCCATAAAAATTAATATTACAAATTAAACTTCGTCTTGAACTTTATTCTCATTTGATATATGATTCCCTTGATATATTTTTTTAAATTATAAAATTTTCAAGGAGAAAATAATGCATTTTCAAAAAAACAATTCTCTTAAATTTAAAAGATTAATAATATTAACTTTTCTCATAACTTTAATGCTAACCTGTCCTCTTGCATTTGCAGAAGAAAATAACCTTTTAACAGATGAAAGCAATCTTTCATCTGCAAATGAATTAGATTTAAATTCAGAAGCTGCTTTACTTGTTGAAGTTAATACTGGAAAAGTGCTTTTTGAGAAGAATGCAGATAAAGTGATGTACCCTGCAAGCACCACAAAAATTTTAACTGCTATTGTAGTTTTGGAAAATTGCGACCTTTCAGAAATGGCAACTGTATCAGAATCTGCATTATCCAATATTCCTTCAGGATATGTTACTTGCAATTTGCAAGTTGGTGAAGAAATGTCTGTAAATGATTTGCTACATGCTTTATTAATTCCATCTGCAAATGATGCCGCTTTTGTTTTAGCAGAACATGTTGGTGGATCTGTTCAGGGATTTTCTGATATGATGAATAAAAAAGCAAAAGAAATTGGATGTACAAATACGCATTTTGTAAATCCTAATGGAATACATAGTGATGACCACTATTCAACAGCTTATGATTTATATCTTATGGGAAAATATGCAATGCAAAATGAAACTTTTAAAAGCATAGTTTCAAAAACAGAATATACTCTTCCTGCTACTAATAAATATCCCAATGAAGACAGAGTTTTGCATACTTCAAATGCTTTAATAGACCCTAAAAATAAAAATTATTATTATGAACCAACTATTGGAATTAAAACAGGACATACTTCTCAAGCAGGAAATTGCTTAGTTGCAGAAAGCTCAAAAAATAATATAGAATTAATAGCTGTAATATTAAATGGCGGAACTACTAGTAATGGTTTAAATGCTAGATTTGTTGATACTAAAACATTATTTGAATATGGATATGAAAATTATAGTTATGATAACATTATAGAAAAAAATACACCAGTTACTACAATAGAAATTGAAAATGGAACTAAAGAAACAAGAAATTTAAATTTAGTTGCTGAAGAAACTCAAACTGCTTTTCACAGCAAAAGCACTGATTTATCTACAATTTCACCTGAAATAACTCTTGAAGAAAACATATTTGCACCAATTACTGCTGGAACTGTTTTAGGAACTGCTAAATACAATGTAGATGGATTAGAATATGAAACAAAACTATTAGCAGAGTCTGATGTTGAGCAAAAACTAGATATTAGCATTATTTTACTTATAGTTGGATTTACATTGCTTATGCTTTCTATGATTGTTTCTAGAAAAGGTAGAAAGAAAAAAAGAAAATCGAGAAGATAATTTAGTAACACATATTATAAAGACTTGCCTTTAAAAAAGCAAGTCTTTTTTTAATTTTATTTACTAATTCTTCCCTCTAATTCATTTACTAACTTTTTAGTTTCATTTTTATAATGAACGAAAAACCATAAATCATTTAACTTTTGTGATTCTCCTGGTAATTGCTCACTTATTATAGAATTCACATCAAATTCAACTGCTACTGGAATATATGGGAAAAGCTCTTCTTTTATATTCATGTTTGTTTCAACATTGTCTAGAACTGAATTTAAAATAGCTTTTGCTTTTGTAATATTTTCAATTACTAAAGTTTGCTTTAATGTTTCTGTAATAAATGCTCTTTGAGTTTTCATTCTTCCAAAATCATTGTCTCCATATTCAGCTGGATATGAAGAACCGTCATTATTATGCCTAAATCTCAATAGTTGTTCTGCCTTTTCCCCATCTATTTTTTGCATTCCTTTTTTTAAGTGTATATGCAAATCTTGTGTTGGGTCATCATAGTCCATATCTATTGGCACTTCAAAATCTATTGAGCCTATAATATTTACTATATCTATTAAAGCTGTATTATTTATTACCATATAATAGTCTAAATCTATTCCAGTTATTTCAGAAACTTTTTTTAACAATTTTTCTGGGCTTTTAGCATATAATGAATTAATTTTGTCTGTTCCTTTTGGGCTGTTTTTATTATTCCCAATGAAAGTATCTCTTGGAATAGAAAGCATATATGCTGACTGGCTTTTAGGATTATATGAGCACACAATTATTGTGTCTGTAAGAGTAGAATCTATATCTTTACTTACACCTAATAAAAGAATATTAATTGTGTCTAAGTTTTCCACTTCTTCTGTTGATAATCCTAAAATTGTAATTAAAGCTCCTCTAATTCCACCGCCATTTTCTTGAACTTTATAGTAAAAAATTCCACCACAAATTCCAAGTATTATTATAATTATTAAAAATAATTTAAATATAAATCCTAATAAAGAAAACTTTTTCTTTGATTTATCTTTAGACTTTACAGTTGTATTTTCTTCTGATTTCCTCTTGTTTTTTTCTTTTGTATTTCTAGTTTCACTAGATTTATTTTTTCTTATTTGAACGGTTTCTTTCTCTGCTTTTCTTTTTGGTTTTCTTTTTTCTTCTTTTATTTTTTCTCTTGATTTCTTTCGTTTTTTGTTTCTTTCATCATTATTAATTCTATTCAAATAATACACCTCGCTATTTAAACTACTGTGTTATTTCATTATTAAATTTAATAAAAAGTTGTTATTATATAAAGCTTTTCCAATATAAGATCTTTCTATTGCTCCTATAACACCCCATGAACTTATTATTGGCGAAAATGCGGAAAGTATAGCTAAAATTACAAAAACTATTAAAAAAGATTTAACTACACCATAAATTAAGCCTCCACCCTTATCAAAAGTTTTGATAATAGGCAAATTAGATATTATGTTTGTTGCAAATCTAATAATTACTAAAATAATTCTTGAAACAATATACAAAATAATCATTGTTAATATTCTAATCAAGAAATAAGCTAGCTGTAATGAAGCATATCCTACTACATCTGATTCAGACTTTTGAATTGCTTCTTGTACATATCCATTTATTAATTTTGTGCTTCCTTTTGAATATTCTGAACTATTTTCATTGATAGTTTCTCCATCGTTTACTAATCCCTCTGGCAAAACATTTTTTATTCCATTTGCTATATTTTCATCTAAATTAGTGTTAGAAATAATTGTATTTGACACTGGTTTATATAAAGCAAACATTATCATAATAGATATAACTACAGCAATAATTGAATATAAAACAGATGATAATCCCTTTTTATATGATAAATATGATGTTGATACAATTATTGCAACAATAATTAAATCAACTATTACTCCACTAATAGAAATTGACATATTTCTTTCCTCCTAAATATTTATTATTTCAATTTTGTTTTTATATAAAATTCCAGCAATACTATCTCCAATTACTAGTCCTGTTATTTGCTTACTAGACACATATTTTTTAAGAAGCCATCCATTTTTTCCAATAATTCGAACTTCGTTTCCTAAATTTAAAGCTATATTATTTCCGCTAACATTTATTGTTCTTGGTAAGTCACTATCTAAAATATATAAACTCGCAGTTTTATTAACACTATTTATTATGTTTATTTCATATTCATAAGAAAAAAGTCCTGAAGATTGTTTATCCACAACTGCTACACTATCTGTTAAATTTATATCTATAAATAAATCGTCTGAGCTTATATCGTATAATCTTTCATTAGAATTTAATGTAACTTTTTGTATATAACTATTAAACATACATACTACATAATCGTTTGTTTGATAGTTTAAATTAGTAATAATTTCATCATTTTCTGACTCATAAGTATATATAAAAGAATTTTCTGGGTCTTTTTGAGCATTTTCAACTGAAAGTATTCTTACAGAAGATTTAACTATGGTTCCAGAATAATCTACTTCTCCAATAGCTAAATATTTGCTGTTTGGTGATATATCTGTGCAAACAACATAATTTTTAGATACATAAGTTCTAAATAACTCTGTTCCAGATAAATCAAAAAAAGCTACTACTGATTTATAAGTAGTATTTTTTATTACAATGCTTACATAACCGTTTTTATTCACTTTTATATTAGAAATACTTCCTTCAATTTCCGTACTCCATAAAATGTTCGTTCCAGAAACTAAATATAAACTTGTTCCGTCTTTTTCTGCTATTGCCATGTACTTTCCGTTAGTTGAAACTAGTGGAACAGAAACATTTACATCTAATTCTGCATCAACATTGCCTTCTGAATTATATTCTATTAATTTGTTTTTCCTAAATATTGTTATATATTTATCATAAGCATATACAGAAGGATTTGTATCACTATCAAGTTCAATGGTATTTAAAGTTGCTTCACTTACCTCTTTTTTTAATATTTTAGTATTTACATATACTCTAAAATCCTCATCTGTTACATATCTAGCGCTTATAATAACTATAGCAAAAGCAACAAATATAATAATAAGAAGTTTGGAAATTGATTTTTTAGAATATTTTTCTTCTTTCACTTATTTATCACCTATTAAATTTCTTAAGTATAATCATAACAATTAAACCCATTTTTTGCAAGTCAAATGCTATAAATTATTGACAAAATAAGCTTACAAGTTTATAATTAGTTATGTTAAAGATGCACCAGTAGCTTAGCTGGATAGAGCACTCGGCTACGAACCGAGAGGTCGGGGATTCGAATTCCTCCTGGTGCACCAAAAAAGCTCTCAATCTTTGAGAGCTTTTTTAGATTTTATTTCTACAATATACATCACAGCAAATATTATTGTATATATAATGCCAAATTCTATTAATTTATTTACTTCAAAAAAATCTCCATTATTTCGACGAATTAAAAAATATAACACTGGCATAATTACTACTGGCAAAACATATCCAACTAATACTTTTAAAATTTTATTAAATTTTTCACTTAAAATAATATTATATCCAAATGTAATTGAAAGTCCTAAAAAGATTGATAGCATATAATATTGTGTTATTTCAAAAACATCAATTTGTTTTAGTGTCCATAATGCATATCCGTTTGCATCATACTTATCTGATGAATCATCTTGAGCTAAATCTGTCATTCCTGAAATTGCTGTGCCTAAACTTCTTATAGTAGGCTCATCTAAATTTTCAGTTTGTTCTTGAGGTATCCCGCCGTATCCGTTTGGGCAAAACATTTTTAACTGATTTTCTTTACAATAACTATAAAATGTTTTTGTGGTAAATGCAAAAAATATAAGTATTGTTATTACTACAAATAATAGCAAATTTTTTAAAATAAATTTCATATTTTTTACCTCTTTCTAATCATTTCATTGATTATGTATTTTTTAATATTTTATATTACCGCTTTTATTTTTTCAATACTTTTTTAAATTTATTTCCAAAATTCAAACATATTTTTTAAATACACTGTTATAAAACTTCTTAAATCTGTTAAAAAGTTTGCTTCTGATGTAAAGCTAATAGGTATCATTATTAAAATTGTTGCAATGCATAACATTAAAAATACTTTATTTATCATTTCCTCATCTTTGCTTTTTTCCACTAATTTAAATAGAAGTAAAATTGCACAAATACATAAAATTAATTTAAAATCTATCGCATAAACTTCGCAAATTCCACCAGCTATTGAATTTATTAGCATTGAAATAATGCTTGTTATAATACATACTTTTATAAAATTTTTAAATTCATTGCTTTGCTCTTTTTTTAATATATTTTTTGTAAATATAAGCCCCCAAATAATAGGTATTGCAATTAATCCTATTAATCTATTTTCATAACAAATTTCATTTACTGTTACAATACTTGTATTTGTATTTATAAGCACAAATGGGAATTCTAGTGGATTTATTGTTGGAATTCTGAATATGTATTCTATAATTCCAGCAAACAATTTTCCAAAAGTAAGTTGCATACAATAAATCATATTAAAGCTTGTTAGTTGATATTTCGCTCCAAATTCTAAAATGTTATCGAATCTTAAGTAATTAAATATCATTTGGAAAATAGCTAAAATTCCAAGTGGAATGCAAACAAATACAAAATCTTTTATTTTACCCTTTAAATCTTCTTGTTTTATATTTATTAAAAATAAATATAAAACAATTGGATAGTATACAATTAGGTTTGGCTTTGATAATACTATTAATCCTGTTGATAAGCCTAGTAAAATTAATTTCAAATGTTTAAATTTAGAGCTATTTATAGACATACTTAAATTCATTGCAAAAAGTAAAAAGAATATTCCAGAAGATACTACAATATCATATTTTGCACCTCTTATAAGAGTTATAATATTTGCTCCAAAAATTATTGCATAAAATCCTAAGTAAAAGTTTGCTAAAGATATTTTTTTAATATATTTTTCTACCAATTTTTTATATAAAAAATATAATGCAATAAATGTTCCCAAAATATAAATTAAATTGAATAAATATGTATGCAAATACATTCCAGTTATAGCTCTAAATGGCAAAATACTTGTAATTATTGGTGCCACGCCAAAATAGTTGTAATAATTTCCGTTATAGTATGCAACATCATATAAATATTTTATTCCTTCACTGTTTCTTTTTACGTGATCATAAGGATTTTCCATTTCTTTAAGTTCCGGAGTTGCTTCTTCAAGCAATGGAACTTGCCCATGCATAAAGGCTTCTGTTTGCATAAGAATTGAGTCTTCCCTATTTATATCTTCTGGCTTTACTGTTAAAGTATCAAAATTATATTGATATATATTATAAATTGCTATAAATCCAAAGAAAACTAATAGATTTAGTAAAAAAATTCTGTTTTGGAATTTACTTTCTTTATCATATAGCTTTTTAAAAATGCTTCCATCTGTTATTTTTATAACAAATACAGAGGCTAAGAAAATTAAAAACATTCTTAAAAAGTTTATTTTAAAATTAATATGATTTAAAATAATGCTTTCAATTTCTAATTCATTTTCAGTTTCTAAATTAATTTCTATTTTTTGTGCTTTTGAGTGTGTATCTAAATTTATATATTGCTTTTCATTTTCTAAAATAACTTTTGGTTTTAATTTAATAATGTCGCTTGTTTCTTCTGCTTTAAAATTTAAATTATATGTTATTTTATCTGTTAGTTCATTTTTATAGTTTATATATACACTTGTAACACGGTTATTAATATCTGAAATAGTAATTTTATTATTTTCAAACTTGAAATTTGCTTTAATATTTCTGCTACCTACTAACAATGTTCTAAAAGCAGGATAATTACATAAAAACACTTCTAAAATTATTGCAATTATTATAGAAATTATTATTCTTTTTAACTTTTCTTTTTCTATATGCTTCATTTTTTCTTTCCTTTTAATTTTAAAAAATTATTCAGCACTATTATAATCATCTAAAAAGTGATGATATTCATCTTTTTTTCTATAAGAAATTAAAGTGTCTAAATTAACATTTTGTGCACTTCTAAAGATGTTTATGTCTACATTATCGCAGTCTTTTTTTAGTTCTTTTATTAAAGTTTTCATTGCTTCCCTTTTAGATTTTCCATCACTATTATTGTTTGCTGTATATTCTTCTGTAAATCTACACGCACAAGCAATAAAATCTAAATTATATTTTTCTTTCCACTTTATGATATCTTCTTCTTTCACATAATATAATGGCCTTATAAGCTCCATTCCTGGATGAGAAGTGCTTTTTAGCTTTGGCATCATAGTTTGCATTTGAGAACCATAAAACATTCCCATTAAAATTGTTTCAATAACATCATTAAAGTGATGTCCTAGTGCAATTTTATTACATCCAAGCTCTTTAGCTTTTTCATAAAGATATCCTCTTCTCATTCTTGCACAAAGATAGCATGGACTATCTTCTATATTTACTACCGCATCAAAAATTCTTGTTTTGAACATTGTAAGTGGTATATTAAGTAATTTTGCATTTGAAATAATTTTTTCTTTATTTTCCTCATTATATCCTGGATTCATAGTTAAAAAAACTAAATCAAAGTTCATTTTCCTGTGTTTTTTTAATTCTTGAAAGCATTTAGCCATAAGCATTGAGTCTTTTCCACCAGAAATGCATACAGCAATTTTATCTCCTTCTTTTATCATTTCAAATTCTTGAATAGCTTTTACAAATCTAGACCATATAGTTTTTCGAAAATTTGTGATTATCCCCTTTTCTATTTCTTGATATTTTTCCAATTTATTTCCCCTCATTATTTTATTAAATCTTTAATAACTTCTCCGGCAATGATTAGACCTGCCACTGATGGCACAAAAGATATGCTTCCTGGAACTTGATTTCTATTTGCACATTTTCTTTTTGTTTCTGGTGGGCATACACATCCTGTTTTACAACTGTTATCCATTGTTTCATCAGGTTTAATTGGTTCTTCTTTAGAATAAAGCACTTTTAATTTTTCTATTCCTCTATTTTTTAATTCTTTTCTCATAACTTTAGCAAGTGGACATATTGATGTTTTATAAATATCTGTT
Organism: uncultured Clostridia bacterium; assembly: GCA_947628085.1. Classification (GTDB taxonomy): domain Bacteria; phylum Bacillota; class Clostridia; order TANB77; family CAG-508; genus Scatovivens. The sequence continues at coordinate 30,645 of CANQYM010000012.1, read as the reverse complement.
ATCTCAAATTTTGTTGGATCTAATTTATTTCCTGTTCCCATACATGATATTATCGGAATATTTAATTTATTAGCTCTTACTACTAATTCAATTTTAGCAGTAACAGTATCTACACTATCTACTATGTAATCTACAGTTTCATCTAAAATTTCTTTGCTATCTGGCATAAAAAATTCTTGATAAGCATCTACTTTTGCATTTGGATTTATTGATAAAATTCTTTTTTTCGCTACTTCTACTTTAGATTCTCCTATGGTTTCTCTTGTTGCAATAATTTGTCTATTTAAATTAGTTAAACAAATTTTATCATCATCTACCAATATAAAATTTCCCACTCCCGCTCGTACTAAACCTTCTACGACAAAAGAGCCAACTCCACCAATTCCAAACACTGCAACTTTTGATTTATTGAGCTTTTCTATTCCTTCTTTTCCAATTAATAATTCTGTTCTTGAAAATTGATTTAGCATTTTAATTTTTTCCTCTCTTATTTTTTTAGGATTTTTGTTGACAAACAGCCTTTAATGTGTTAATATAAATATTGTCTTATGGACCAGTAGCTCAGCTGGATAGAGCAACGCCCTTCTAAGGCGTGGGTCGGACGTTCGAATCGTCTCTGGTTCACCAAAACTCTTCTCTTTCAGAAGAGTTTTAATATATCGAGGTGTGGCTCAGTTGGTAGAGCGCGTGGTTTGGGACCATGAGGTCGCAGGTTCGATCCCTGTCACCTCGACCAGCAAAATCGTTGAAACATCCGTGCTTCGACGATTTTTATTTTACTCAAATTTATTTATATCTAATCACAAATGTAAAATTTATAAATTCTCCATAAACATTTTAAACCATTTACCTTCATAAATCAATATCTACGATGGTAATTAAATTAGCTTTTTATAGGTTGATTGAACAACAAATTTAATTATGTTATTATTAAATTTAAAAAAGGAAGTGATTTATTTGCCTGAAATAAGTAGATTTCAAGGAATGGTTATAAAATTAATATTCTTAGACAACGATAAACATCATAAACCACATGTTCATGTTTATTATGGAGAATACGAATCTTCTGTTGGATTTGATGGAGAATTATTAAGTGGTTCTATTCCTTTAAAGAAGCTAAAATTATTACAAGCTTGGATGATTCTACATGAAGAAGAATTATATAAAGCTTGGAACAATTCTATACAAGGTTTACCATTTGAAAATATTAAGCCACTAGACTAGGAGGTTTAAAATGTATGTAAAAGACGATATAGTCTATGCAGATAACTCTAATAATGAAAGCATAAAAGTTGTAGAAATTAAAATTATAACTGACTTATGTATGTTAGTTACTTTTAATAATGGAGAGAAAAGAATTTTTGATGCAACTAAGATATTAAAATATCCAATTTATGAGCCATTAAAAAATTATGAAATATTTAAAAACGCTTATGTAGAACATGGCGTTATTATATGGGAAAACGGAAAAATAGATATATCTCCAGAAATGGTATATAATAATAGTTATGTATATGAACAAGGAAATATTATTTAAAATCGTTTATATAGATATTTTTTAAATTTCCTTAACTATGTTTCTTGTTATTCCTGCTATATATGGACTAAAATTTTTATCTTTATCTAGTTTTTCTGTGTTTTTCCAAAGTATAAAAAACACTTCTGAAGCTATTTCTTCTTTATCTTCTTCGACTAAAGTATTCTTAGACATATTATCTATAATTGTAGATATGTATGGCGAATAATCTTTTATTATTTTTTCTAAGTCAAGATTATTGTTTTCAATATAACTTTTTATTTCTTTATAAACTTTCAATTTAGATCTAAACTCCCTTTTTAAGATATCTTTCATCTATATATTGGCAAAAATAAAATAAAAGTAACATCTTTCTTAAAAAATTTATACAAAAAAAGCAAATGACTTTGCAATCATTTGCTTTAACCTAAACTTTATTTTAAGCTTTTCTATATTTGTTATCATATAATGCAATTATTACTGAACCAATGCTATTTCCTAAAATCATAACAAGTATATATCCTAAAACTTTTAAAGAAAAAACTCCTGCTATGCTAAAATAAAACATATTTGCAACACAGTGTTCAAATCCACAAAGTATAAATGCCATAATTCCCATAAAAATTGTAAAATATTTTCCAATAACATCTTTTTCCTTTTTATAGTTATTTACTGCAATATACATAATCATTCCGCACATAACCGCTAAAATAAATATACTTAAAATATTGTCATTTAATTTAGTGTTTACAATGTTTGTAGCGGTTGCAACATAATTTTCAAATCTCGTTAATCTCATTAAACTTCCCATAATAAATGTTCCTAAAAAGTTACCTATTAATGAAACTAATAATTCTAACACATAACTAATTTTATTAACTAATATGTACCCTATTTTTCCAGTGTATAAATTAAACGAATACATGCATATTGTAAGTAATCCAAATGAGAAAATAAATGAACCTACTATTTTATTTTCAATCGCAAGAAATGCTATTCCTCCTATTCCTATTAGAATACCTGCATAAATTCCTTTAATTAGAAAGTCTAAATATTTTTTCATTAAAATCGCTTCCTTTTTTTATTATTTATAAATTTTTTTATATAACATAAGAAGTTCTGCTAGCATTTGCTCTTCTGAATATTCGTCTTGAGTCATAAGTTCATGTAACTTAAATACTATTGCTTGCTTTTGTGGATTTAAATAATCAGCACAAATATTTCTTAAATTTGTTATATTGGTATATTTAAAATCTGGTTTTTCCGTTTTTATATTATTGCTTAAAATTCTTATTATTTCATTAGTTAGCATTTCTATGCAAGTGTTATATTCTTTTTCATTAAACTTTTCAGCTAGAATTTCTTTATTAAATTTCATAAGAATCATCCCTTTCATTTGCGGATACTGCTTTTTCTGAATCATTTTGTTGCACATTTGTTGGCTCTATTGGTACATATTTTCCATCTTTAATTTGATAGATATTTCCATTTTTGATATCTATATACCTTCTTTTAAACACCAATCTTGTCTTTTTACCATTGCCTACGGGAACTTCACTGCACAAATGATCTGGTATTTTTCCTGATGTTAAACTATATATACGAGACACATAATTTTTAGCTGTATTACATAAAGTTGGATCCTTTATTAATTTTTTTAGATACTTTTCAACATCTTTATTAAAAGGACGAATAATTTGATTTGATACACCACAAAAATCTTCCATTCCCTCATATGCTGGAAGTATTGTATCCCCAAAATATTGTGAAAGAATATCTAATAAATTTTGCCTATTATAGTGTAGCTGTATTGCAGAAGTTAAATTTGGATCTATTCCAATACCTGTTGAAAAGTTTAATTTTGCATTAGTTCTATCTGAATTAAATCTGTTTACTATTATTCCAGCATTTTTAAATTCATTTTCATCTTTTATTGCTGATAAAAGAGCTATTAGTGCATCATTTTTAAATTCATAAGAATAATATACAGGTGTGAAAATTCTAAAATACTTATTTGCATCTTCTACTATATTTGGATCTGGATTTTGTTCTGTTTTAAAGGTTTCATTATAATTCTCTCCATATACCCTACCTATATTTTCCGAATATGGCTCGTGTGAATATCTTACCAAACCTTTTTTTCTTGAAATGTTACCAAATATTCTAAGCTCATCTTCTTCAGATAAATGTGTATCAAATGAATCTTTACTATTGTATACTTGTGTTTGTATTGCCTCTAAAGTTTGAGTTACTGGAACATGAAGAAATGCCATTTTATCTAAAACCATTTCATACTGCTCATCACTTGGAAAAATTTCCTCAATTTTACTCATTGATTTTTCAAAATCTTCTCTCGTAGGATATATTTCTTTTATTTCATAAAGAAGACCTGGTATGGAAACCTTACTAGAATCTCTTCTAGCCTCAACAAGATTAGTAACTTTTTTACTAAAAAATCTATTATAGTCTATTTCTACTGGAAACATATTTCTCATTATTCTAGATAAATCTGCTTTGTTAGGATACTCAGTGGTACTATCATTATTATATATTACAGAATAATCTGTTTCCGTATGTTTTTTTATTCTATCTTTAAATTCAAAAAAACGACTAACCTCTGGATCTAGCATTTTATGTAATAGATCACATTGAAATGCCGTGAAAAATGCTTTTGATAAAATATCTGCTTCTTTTGAATATCTATTTGTATAAAAAACATTGTATGCAAGTAAATTTCCCAAACTTAAATTATTAAGTTCATTTTCAAACTCATTTGGACTTGAAGTCATTTTATCTAGTTTTTTTGATAATTCTGAAAGTCCAATTCTTTCTAATTGAACTTGTCTAATTCTTTTGGCTTTTTCAATAAAACCAAATTTTTCAAGCTGAAAGTTTAATTTTGAAATTGAACTTACTAAAGAAGTTTTTATTTCTTTTTTCAAAAAATCACTATCAACTTTTATATACTCTGAAAACCCATATATTACCATTTTTGCAACATCATTAAAATTTTTAACTGTTAAAAAATTAGGACTAAATTCTGTTTTAAATCTTTTTGAAGTGCTTTCAAAAACTGCTTTAGGCGAATTTCCTTTATTTAAATCTTCTTGAATTTTTTGATAATACCCATCAGGAAGACCATCTATGCATTCTGATAATTCCTTTTCATATGTTGAAGTAACTGTATGTAAATAATTTAATATATTTCCCTCAAAAGTTCCTTCATATTCTGATTTATGTACTTTTTCAAAACTGTCATATTTGGGATCTTTTGATAAATCCATATAATATTTTACTTTTTCAGGATTTTCTTCAAAATACTTTATAACAAGTAAGTCCAAATAATTATGATATATGTTACTTGCTTCAAATATTGCTTCATTAATATCTGTTATATCTAACTTTAGCTTTTGATTTAACTCTTCGTATGTAATTTCTGGATTTTCTCTAATAATATTTTCAATGTATGGCAAAAAATTTCTTAAATAATACTCTTTAAGAAATCTTGGCTCTTCTGGTTTAACTTGTCTATACAATTTAGATGACTTTAAAGCATCATCAAACTGTGGCAAATCTATTTGCATTTGTAACATGCCTCCATAAAAAATAATAGTGAAATTATATCATTTCTTTTTTTAAAAAACAACAAATCTAGTTTTATTTATCAAAACTTGCTATATTATTCTTTTATTGTATCTTTTTTATTTATATTTGCTTTTCTAATTTCACTTACTAAAAAACTTAATATAAATGGTAAACTTAACATTATAGGTAGCATATATCTTACATAACTATTTACAGGTGATGCAATACAAACAAATAAAATAGTGTATAACGGAATTAAAAGAATTAGTTCACGTATTCTTTTAAAGTATATCATTATTAAAGTAAGAGCTATTAATATCCAATTATACAATCCACAGCTAAATAATAATCCTATAAATGGCATATTTCTTAGCATATATGCAAACCTCTGTAAAACATTTCTTGCAACTTCTGTTCTATCATAAAAATGAAGTTTCAAATTAGATGCATTTGTATATTGAAATATGCCAGATGCATCAATGGTATATTGTGCAATACCGTCTTTATATTCCACTCTATTTGGATAAACATATCCATAAGTTGAATTTAAAGTTGCTCTAACATATATAAGTGGATGCTTGAAAAACATTTTAAACCATACTATTAAATAATCTTTTAATTCTTCATCTGATGTTTGAACAGTTTCTGAACATGCCTTTACAAAATCCACACTTTCTGGAATAAACGCTGATTTTAAATCTTCTAGTTTTATAACTTTACTTATAGCTTCTTTTTCTTCATCTGTTAGTTCATATCTACTATAATAATATGCAGTTTGATGTAATGGTATAGATAGAGCCTCTTTAATATTTCCATCTTTTATATTCAATGCTTGCATACATGTTTTTATAGAAATTACACAAACAAGTATAGATATAACAGAGCAAATGATTATTTTAAATTTCTCTTTTTTATTTGCTAAAACTATTAAAAATGGAAATGTAAGTATTACAGTGAAAGCTCCATTTTTTCTGCATAGATATACTAAAATCATAGAAATAAAATATGTAATCCATTCTTTTTTTGTAAACTCTCCCTTAGAGTTATAGAATTTTAAACTCATAATCATAAAAAGTAAAAAAGAAAGAGCAAACCAAACATCTTTTACTTCTGTATAAAAATGTATTGGCCAAGTTGGGAAAAATGCAAAAAACACAAAAATTAAAAATGTTTTTTTACTTTTGGTTAACTTATAAATATAGTTAATACCATAGCTTAATAAAAATGCTGCTACTAATACTTGTAATATATTGTTTAAAAACAATCCAAAATTATCATTAATTAATAATCCTCCCAATTTCATAAGACTTCCATAAACTGCAGTTAAGAAAACTGGATGATGTGTGTTCCAATCTATTGAACCAAAAAATTGTGATACTTGAAACATTGAATCTGCATTCATTGTGCCTGGATAAAAAGCAATAATATATGGCATCCAACAAATTAAAAATAAAATCATAAAAAATAATATTGGACATTTATTATATATTTTTTTAATAAAATCTAATTTATTTTTCTTGTTATCTTCCTCACTAGTAACTTGCTCTGATTTAACTAATAAAACTAAGAAAATAAATATATTTTTAAATAAGAAAAAATAACCTATAAAATTTATTAATGTAATAAAAACTTGAAATTTATTTATGAAAACATCAACATTATATAAAAACATATTTCCTATTGTCATAAAAGTAGAAAATAATAATGCTGATATTATACTTATTATTTGTAGTCTTTTATCCTCTAAAATTTCGCATTTTTTAAATACTTGATAAAAAAAGAAAAAAATTAATAAAAAAATAATACTAATGTTTACACCATATCCATTTATATAATTTATTGATAGTTTCGCTAAATTGATACTAATAGGATTATTATCATAAGCTATGGATAATGCCTCTTCATTAGTTATTATTCTATTTGCTGTTGAGAAAGCTAAAGCAGAAAAAAACGCTTCAATAAAACAAATTAATTTGTATTTTCGATTAATTGCTTTCATAAAAAATAAATCTCTCCTATACTTTATATTTCTAAATTTTCAAATACTTTTCCTAAGCTTTCATTTATAACTAAATTTGCTTTATAATCAAAAGGTATTGCATCTCTATTTATTAAAACTAGTTTATTTCCCCTATAATAATTAATTAAGCCACTTGCTGGATATACTGTAAGTGATGTTCCCGCAACAATTAACACATCTGCATTTAGTATTACCTTTATAGAATTCATTATTGTATTATCATCTAATCCTTCTTCATATAATACAACATCTGGTTTTATTGTGCCTCCGCAAGAGCATTTTGGTATTTCTTTGCTCTCAAAAACATAATTTGCATCGTAAAACTTTTTACAGTTCATGCAATAATTTCTAAGTACACTTCCGATGTAATTCTAAAACATTTTTAGAACCAGCTTTTTGATGAAGACCATCAATATTTTGAGTTATAACAGCTTTTAGCTTTCCTTTTTTCTCAAGTTCAGCTAATTTTATATGAGTAATATTAGGCTCATATTTTAAAGAATTCATTTTGTCTCTATAAAACTTATAAAATTCTTCTGTTTTATTTATAAAAAAAGTATGACTTAATATTTCTTCTGGTGGATAATCATACTTTTGATTATATAGCCCATCTTTACTTCTAAAATCTGGTATACCACTTTCCGTTGAAACTCCTGCTCCACCAAAGAAAACAATGTTATTACTTTCTTTAATCATTTTTTTAAATTCTTCAATTTCTTTTAACATAAAAAACCTTCTTACAAAGTATAATTTATATATTTTTTATATAACATTTTAAATAGAAAAACAATATATTTGTCGAATAATTTTATATTCAAATTCTTACAAAAGTGTTATAATGTTTTTGTAATTAATTATTAAGGAGGTATCTTATGAAAAAAGTAGCAGTTTTACTTGCAAATGGATTCGAAGAAATAGAAGCTTTAACTGTTGTTGATGTTTTAAGAAGAGCAAACATTTATTGTGATACCGTAAGCATTGCAGAAGAAATGGTTGTTGGGGCTCATAAAATTCCAGTTAAAGCAGATAAATTATTAACAGATGATATTGATAATTATGATATGATTGTTTGCCCCGGAGGGCTTCCTGGAGCAAAATACTTATCAGAAAATAGTAAAGTTCTAGAAACAATAAGAAAATTTGATAAAATGGATAATAAATATATTGCAGCTATATGTGCTTCTCCTGCAATGGTATTAACTTCTGCTGGAATTGAAAAAGATAGATACTTAACTTCTTACCCAGGAGAAGATTTTGAGAAGCTTTTAGAAGATTCAAATTATGTTGATGAACTAGTTGTAGTTGATGGAAATTTAATAACAAGTCGTGGTCCTGCAACCACTTTATTATTTGCATATAAATTAGTAGACATCTTAGGTGGAAATAGTAATTCCCTAAAAGATGGAATGCTTTGGAGTATGGTTGAAGAAGAAAAAGAATAGTAAAAAAAGAAAGTTAAAATTTGAACAATCAAATTTTAACTTTCTTTTTTTATCTTAACTTTTGAGCTTAAATTTACTTTAAGTTATTAAAGGTTTTCTATATTTTTATTATGGCTTATACCCTAAAATTATTTCTGTTTCAAATTCCTTGTCTTTCCTTCTTATTGTTAATTTTACTTTTTCTTTTGGGTTTTTAGTATAAATATATTTTTTTAAGTCGTTCATTTTATTTACTTTATTTCCATCTATTTTTGTAATTATATCTCCAATTAATATTCCTTTATTAAATAAAGCACCATCTTTTAAAATAGTTGATATATACACTCCACTATCTATGTTTAAATTTGATTCTAAATAAGGTATTACTTCTTTATCATATCCATAAATCCCTAAATATGCCTCTTCAAATTTTCCATTTTCCACTAGCTTTTCTAAAATTGGTTTTATTATATTTATTGGAACAGCAAAACCAATTCCTTCTGCATCACTTATTTTAACTGTATTAATTCCTATAAGCTCGCCGTTTTTATTTATAAGTGCTCCTCCACTATTTCCTTCATTTATTGTTGCATCAGTTTGAATTAAATCTTCCATATAGTTTTCATCATCTACTTTAATTGTTCTATTAATTCCACTTATAATTCCTTTAGTAACTGTTCTTTGAAACTCTATTCCTATTGGATTTCCGATAGCGTATACTTCATCTGCTAAAGAAATTTGGTCTGAATCACCAAGTTTTATATAATCTAAATTATTAGCTAATATTTTTATTATAGCTAAATCAATATTATTATCCGCCCATACCACATTTCCGTTAAATGTTTTTCCATCTTCTGTTGTTATAAAGCAATTACTGTATTTGTTTCCCGCAACATGTTGGTTTGTTAAAATATATCCATTATCACTTAGTATTACACCACTTCCCAGTCCTAATTTTTCTTGAGAATTTTCCAAAAAAATTGAATTTCCATTTTGTTCTAACTTTGAAACTCCTACTATACTTTTTGTTATATTGTTTATTGATATTTCTTGCTCTTTTTCCACATTTTTCTCAATATTAGTGGATAACTTATTTACATCATAATTATTAAAACTTTGATTACTCGTTTCATTTAACTTTATTATTAAAATACTTAAAAGCAAAATTACTGTTCCCATAAACATTACTAAAATAAGTTTATCGGTTCTTCTTTCCTTTTTGGTTTCATAATACATATTTTTATTCCTTTCAACCATATATATTTCCAATTTTTTCTTTTTTTATTCGTAATAATTTTGTTATAATACTGTAATTGTTTTTTTATTTAAAGAAACATATAATAAATATATATAATTTTTTTGGGGAGGAAAAAATATGACAATATCTGAATTAAAAAAAGATGCAAAAGGAAAATTAAAAGCACATTTTAGTAGTGCCATTTGTATGGTTATTGCTTATGCTCTTTTTACTTTTCTTTTAAGCTTTGCATTAAGTATTATAGCTAATGTTTTAAATAATCAACTTATTGCATTTATTTTAGAACTTTTATTATTAATTATTTCTTTACCACTTTCCTTTGGATTTTTGGTATCAATGATTAAACTTCATCGTGGAGAAAAAGTTGGATTTTTTTCTTTTGTTTCAACTGGATTTAACAATATATATAATGCTTGGAAAGTTTGGGGTCGAACTCTTGAAAAATTAATATTACCAGCTTTTTTGATTCTAGCATCTTACATATTTCTTGCTTTTAGTTTTGCTTCACTTACAATAACAGGAGCTTCATCATCTGTTAAAGGAGCATCACTAGCATTTCCATTTATAGCATTTATTATATTCATAGCAGCATATGTTTTTGCTATAGTAAAATCATTATATTATGTACTAGGAAATTTTATTCTTTGTGATCATCCAGAGCTAACTGGAAAAGAAATTGTAGAAAAAAGCGCTGAAATGATGACAGGAAACAGAAAGAAATATTTTCTTTTAATTCTTTCTTTTATTGGATGGGCTTTATTAATTGTATTAGCTTTCTTAATTCTTTTCTTTGGTTTAACTGCTGTTTTAACTAATGCTTTAGGTTTAGTTACTGGTACATTTTTAGGTTCAATTATATCTTTAATTGTTACAATGGCATTAGTTCTTTTATTATCATGTTACATTACTTTCTCTATGATTAGTTTTTATGAAGACTTAAATGATATAATTCCAACAAGCTCTTCAATAAACCAATCAGGAAGTGCAGAAACAATAACAGAAAATACAGTTGAATAAAAAAATACATAAAAAAGATTCTAGAAGTTTTCTAGAATCTTTTTTTGACCTTTTTTCTTTACTTAGTGCACTATTACTGAGCAGGTACACTAGGTCCCACTCTAATTACTGTTTGCATTGGTTTATATGTGTCGTTTGTTATAACATCTTTTGAAATAACTTCTCCATCATATCTTACTTCTTTATATGTTGTTACTCTATATCCTGCATGCCCTGCTTGAGAAACTATTTGTTGTCCCGGAGCTAATGTAGGATCTTGAATATAAGAAGTTGTATAAGGTATTGAACCTGTTGTAACAGGTAATATTCTTATTTCATATTCTTTTTCTTCTTGAACTCCGTGTATTTTGAATTCTGCTATACCGTTTCTTACACTTGCCTCTATTTTTATTGGATATGATCTTGAATTTTTAAATTTAAAATCCTTTGTTCCCCAAACTACCGTAGCATCTCTTCCTGCTGCTACATAAGAAGTTGTATATGAGTGATTTGTTCTTTCTGTTACTTCCAAATTTGCTAGTAAAACAGCATTATATAGTGTTGAAGATATTTGACATATTCCACCAGCTAATCCATCTACTACTTTTCCATCTTGATAAATTGCTGCATCCCTATATCCTTCTTCTACTGTTCTTTTTCCTACAACTTGGTTATAAGAAAATTCTTCTCCTGGCATAAGCACTTTTCCATTTATTTTGTTTGCTGCAATAGCTAAGTTTGTACTTCTATTTGTATTGCTTGCATCATATCTAGTACTAAATGAAGATACTAAATAAGGAAATGCTTCTGTGCCTAAATCATTTATTGTTTTTGATGCTTTTGTTATATTTAAATCTAAACTATACTCTTGTTTTTCTTCTGAGTTTAATATATTTTTAGCTTCGTCTAAAGACATTGCTAAATCAACACCATCTACATCTGGATATATTTTATATGGATTTGCTTCAAAGTATGCATCTCTTGGTTCTGTGTGAATTTCTGAATAGATTTTATCTAAATCAATTTCGCTTGCTTTAGCATTTTCAACAGGAATTTCAATTTCTTGTTTATATTCATCTGTTATTTCTTCATATTTTCTTTCGAAAAGGCCATCTAAAATTTTTTCTTTTAGTTCATCTTTTTTTACTTTTACACCATCTGTTCCTTTACTTATTATTAATTTTGAATCTTCTATATAATAAGATGGCTCAATAACTACTCCTGGTATTTCAACTGATGCAGTATCTATAAATTGATTTAATAATTCTTCATTATATGTATAATCTATAGGTGCTTTTTTCCCAAATAAATTACTAAATATTAAAGTATAGTTATTCTTTAATATATTTCCACTTCTACCAATTTCATAGGCATTTTTAACGCCTTCTTCTACTTTATATTTATATTCTATTTGCTCTGCATTCATAGACTTTTCATATTCGCCATATTTTAATATAATTTCTGGAACTAATTCTTTATTTATTGCTTCATTTACTTTATTTTTAGCATCTTCTTCGCTTAAATTTGAAATATCTATTCCCTTTAAAGAAACTCCTTTTATTATATTTTTATTATTCATATTAAATAGTGCAAACAATGTAGAAAAAGCAATTATTAAAACTACTAAAACAGCAGAAATAATGAATATGTATGTTTTTATTTTTTTCTTCATTATCATTTTCTTTACATATTCAGGTTTATCGTTATTTTTTTCTTCTGTTTCATTTTCTACTTTATTTTCTTCTTGAATAGCATTTTCATCTTCTTGAACTTCATCTTTTTGCTTTTTAGAAGTTTTCTTATCTGTTTCTTTTTTTAATATGCTTTCTTTGTCTTGAGCACTATCTTTTTGTTTTTTAGAAGCTTTTTTACTATCTTCCTTTGAATCTTTTACGGGTACATTTTCTTCATTAACTTTTTCATTAGATTCTTCTTTTATTTTTTCTTCTGCTTTAGCTTCTAACTTCTTATTTTGCACTTTTGCACTTTGCTTTTTCTTTGCACTTTTCTTACTTTTTTTCTTTTTAGCAGCAGACATTTAAAAATCATTCCTTTCTGCGGGTATGTTACTTTTATATCTTAGCACAAGTTTTTTTATTTATCAATATTTTTCCTACTAGACAATAAAAAAATTTAAATATATAATGTGTGTATAAATATAGTTTATTTAATTTTATTCATTAAATAAATTTATATTATATAAAATTATGGAAGGGGTTTATAAAATGATAGGAGATGTAATTTCAAAGTTAAGAAGAGAAAAAGGAATTACAAAAACGGAACTTGCTAATCAAACTGATATTAATATTGGTCATTTAACTCATATAGAAAAAGGTGAAAGAAATCCTAGTCACAAAGCTTTAAAATCAATTTGTAATGCTTTAAATGTACCTTACCAACAATTAATGTATACTTACGACAAAAACTTATCAGATGAGCAAATAGAATACGGATACATAGATCATATTTCTTATAATAAAGTTCCAGCAATCTCAAATTTTGATGATTATATTAATTGTCCATCAGATTTCTCTAATGCTTCTTTTGCTTATAAAGTACCAGATTCAGCTATGGCTCCAATGATTAAAGAAGGCTCTTATGCTTTCATAGAAATAAATGGACTTATAGATAATCGCGCTATTGGTCTTTTCAAAGTAAATGATCAATATGTTATTAGAAGATTGATATATAAAAACGATACTTTCATTTTAAGAGCTGATAACAAAGATTTTAAGGATATTACTATAAATTCTCGTAATCAATTTCAGATAATAGGACGTGTTTATATTTAATTATTACAATATTATTAAATTTTTATAATATAAAAAAACTTACTTGAATATACGTTCTATTAATACTATAATGTTTTTAGTTATTCACTTAAAAATAGGAGAATTTTATGGAATTAGTTAAAAATATATTTTTTAATACAGATAGATTAATTGCTGGTAACAGTGTAAAAATTTCTTATACAGGTCTATTTTTTCAAGATGATTCAAAAAAAGTTTTTATAAGATATGGTTTTGGAGAAAACTGGGAAAATTTAGTAGAAACTGAAATGCAAAAAACAGAACTAGGCTTTCAAACAGAAATAGAGTTATTAGATAAAGGTACTTTTAATTTTTGTATAAAAAATGAAGATGATAAATGGGATAACAATGGAGGAAAAAACTACACTTTTGAAATTGAAAAACCAGAAACATCACTAGTTGTTATAAACGGGAACACTTCTGTTAGAAGACTTCGTAGAACTTACATTTGGTCAAAAAAATTAAAACTTGCAATATACAAAATATTAACTTACTTTCCACGATTAATAACTGGTAACTATAAGAAAAAAATACATAATGATTAATAATTTTAAATACATATAAAAAGGCGAAGATTATATCTTCGCTTTTTATTTTATATTACCATTCCGCCATCAACAGAAATTACTTGCCCTGTAGTAAATTCATCTTCTATAAGCCACTTCACACATCTTGTTATATCTATAGGTTGTCCTTTTTTCATAAGTGGTGTTTCTTCAATAAGCATATTCCAATCTTCCTCTGTTAAATTCTTGTTCATATCTGTATCGATTGCCCCTGGAGCTATTGAATTTACTCTAATATTTGATGGTCCCAATTCTTTTGCTAAAGCCTTTGTCATTCCATCTATGCCTGCTTTTGAAATAGAATAATGTACTTCACAAGATGCTCCAGATTTTCCATGCATTGAAGAAATATTTATTATACTTCCTTTATGCTCTCTTATCATAAATTTAACAACTTCCTGTGTTGCATAAAATGCTGAATATAAATTTGTTTTTAGCATTTGTTCAAAATCTTCATCTGTTATATCTGTAAATAGTTTTGTTTGAGCAATTCCGGCATTGTTTATTAATACATCTATTTTATTATACTTTTGAATAACAAATTCTACTAACTTTTGAACTTCACCTCTTTTAGATACATTGGCTTTAAAAATATCTATTTCTATTCCTTGATTATGTAATTCTTCTTTAAGTTTTATTGCTTCTTGTTCGGAATTATTGTAGTTGGCAATAACTGTATAGCCATTTATTGCTAAATTATATGCTATATTTCTTCCTATGCCTCTACTTGCTCCTGTTACTATTATTACTTTGCTCATTTTAATTTAAATCATATTTTTAATATATGATTTTCTCCTTTCTAAAATGGTAACCATGGGTCTTCCATAAATTTTACAACAATATTTCCATCTATAATTTTTACAGAATCTTCATCTGGAAAGATTCCCATTTCTTTAAATTCATCACTTGTTACAACTTCTGCATAAGTTTCAGCAGATACTACAGGCACATCTATTCCATAAAATATTCTTATAAAACTTACCCATGTTCCTATTGCACCACTATATGTTCCATGAAAAGCTGGTGATCTAAAAATTGGATCAACTGCATATGTATATAAAGCTGAATTTCTTGGATAGTTAAGATCCCCAATAATTCCACCAAAAACAACGGGATATCCTTTATAATAGCCTTCTGTATTTTCAATTCTATCCATCACTCTCATTGTTGTTGAATATGCTTGATTATATGTTAATTTTAATGCAGCATAAGAAGTGTTATCTGCAATATAATATGTTCCCATAATTCCAATACAAGAAATTACAGCAATCCATTTTAATATAGTTCCTTTATTAATAATTTCAAAGATTGCAAAAACAAATGGAATTATTAAAATCATTTGAACAGTTGTAAGTGAGTACATTTGAGTACCTACAATTAAAACATCTATAATGTTTAAAGCTACTGGTATAACTAAAGTGAATATCACTGAAAGAATTATTCTAGCTATTTTTATTTTTTTATTTTCTTCTTTTATTGTTACAAAAGAAATAATTGTTGCTATCGCAAATACGATAAAGAATAATCCATATATAACTTCTCTTCTATAATTAGTATTATAAACAATAGTATCTTTTAAGAAAAATGCAAAAAAATCTTTATATGTTTGAAGTATTGTTGTTTTTAACCCTGTTAATATTCCTATAATTGATATGTTTTGTGCTCCCTTATAAGCAGATATCTCTAAGTTAGAGCTTTTTAAAATTACCATTGTAGCAACATAATAAAGTATTCCACCAAGAACTACACAGCAAACTGTTTTTAAAATATTTAATAATATTTCCTTTATTGATTTTTCTCCTTTAAGCAAATGTATTATGCTTATCATAACACATAAGCCTATGCTAACTCCTATGTAGCTTTGATATATACTCAATGAAAACATAAAGCATAGTGTTGCTAGAATCAATCCAATTTTTTTATGCTTAAATTTATAAATAAACCAAATAACTAAAGTTGAAATCAAAAAATTAAAACAATATGCAAAAGCAGTATATACATAAATTAAAGTAACTGTAAGTGTTGGTGTTAGAACTATTATAGCAGATGTAAAAATAATAGAAATTTTACTTTTAAAATCAAATAAATCTACTATAAAAACTGTTGCAATTGCTAAAGCAAGAATTGATGAAATCGTAGAAATTGTTGGTATCGCAATAAAATAGTTCAACCTTTCTACCACTTCTATTCCCCATCTTCCTAATGTTTTTTCCCATGCATCTGGTTTTGAATAATTTATAGAATTCCATAATCCATCTTGACTCATAATTGTTTCTGTTATCATTGTTATATGAGTTATAATTCCTAAAACAAGAACAACTATGAATGCTAATCTTTTATTTTTGTCGAACCATTTAAAAAATTTATCTAACATTTTTTCCGGTGTGGGAATTTCTAATTTCTTTTTTTCTTCCATAATTATTTTGTATGTTTTAAATACATACTCTCCTTCCAAATTTCATTCATTTATATTATAAAATCAAGCAAGACTAATGTCAATAAAATTGTAATCACCAAATTTATTTTATATAGATAAATTTTATTTTGCAATATCGTAAATAAATATAAAAATATATACAAAAAATAAAAGTAGATCGTGAAAATCTCACAATCTACTTCAATCTAAGGTGCTTAAATTCGCAACCTTGCTTGGAGCCGCTAGTCAGACTTGAACTGACGACCTACTGATTCATACTACTATAATTTTCATTACCACATTTTTAAATGTGTTTGTAGTCTGGACTTTCTCTTTGCCATAGCATTTCTACTTTAGGCACACCGTATAAAGTCTCTACACTTAAAATTTCTTTCTAGCTCGGGATTAACATATATTTCTACTTAGTCTTCCCCGAATTAGCGGTGTCCACTTTATAAATTTCTTCATAAAGGTGCAAGATAGTTCAAAATAAACATACTGTTTATCTATCCCACAAGTCAGTTGCTCTACCAACTGAGCTACAGCGGCATATTAAATTGTTCCATTTATAAAATAAATGGTGACCCCTACGGGAATCGAACCCATGTCTCCGCCGTGAAAGGGCGATGTCTTAACCGCTTGACCAAGGGGCCATATATAAAAGAATATCTTTCAAAAAAGATATTCTTTGGTGAGCTATCCGCGACTCGAACGCGGGACAACTTGATTAAAAGTCAAGTGCTCTACCACCTGAGCTAATAGCCCATATCTTTTAAGTTTTCTCAAAAGATAACTGCCTTAATATATTACACTATTTTTTTAAAGTTGTCAACATTTTTTTCAATTTTTGTTGAAAATATTTTTCTTAATTTTATTTCTCTATTTTTTGATATGATAAAATATTTTTATTTGTAATCTATCTATCTTTTGATATTTTTTCTTTTTTTTCTTTATCTTGAGGTATACTGCCAGTTACATCTTTGGAAAAATCTTCTTTTCTCATTTCCCAATTTTCTAAGTCCCAGCTATGTTGTGCATTAGAAGAAACATTCAAATTATTTTCAAAACTTTCTCCATCTTCTTTTGGTGATTCTAATAGGGATGTGTTTTTTCTGGAAAAAAATTCATTTGCTTTTTCTTTTAATTTTGTAAATTTTCTTCTTATATCTCCCATCATATCTGCCGTATCTTCTATAACGTATCCTAGCATTGCTTTTATATCTTTTAATTCTGGTATTTTTCTATCTTTTATATATCTTGCTTTTGGATTAAACAACTTTGCTATTTCTTCTTCGCTTACTTTTGTTACACATTTAGGCCCTTCAAAACACTTTTTCCTATCTTCTATTCTTATTTCTCTATCTGTTTTCAAACAATTTTGGGGATTTTTCCCTAATCGAACATCAAGTGCATCATAAGTAGCATCTACATTATACCATTTTCCATCTAATTTAACTTTATTCCATGCATGTGCATCTATAATAATATATCTTTTTCCACTTTTTATATAATATTCATCTGCTTTTGCCTTATATTTTTTAAAGTTCTCTTCTTCTATTTCTTTTAAATAAATTTCTCCGAAAATATATTTTGATTCGATATTAACCATTGATAGAGCATTTCTTAAAATATCTGCAAAACCAGCGCATACACATTTTCCGTACAATAATCCATTAACTAAGTTTCTAGAATTATCTTCTTGAGCCTTACAATATGCTTTTTCTTCCTTTGTTTCCGGATCTGATACTTGATTATCGTATCGAATAGCTGAGCAAATTCTTTTATACACCTCTACAAATCTTTCCTTTTCAGGCAAATCAATTGAAATATCTTTTACTAATTCTTCTAATTTTTCTCTTATATGCATATATGTTTGAACATCATAAGGTGCATTTTGATATTCTTGATTTTCCTTGGCAAATACTCTTATTTTTGTTATTTTATAACCTTTCTTTTGATATTCTTTTATTTTTTCTCTAGATAACTCAGATACATTATTAATAGCCAATGTAATTTCTACATTATTATACTCATCTGATTTTAACTTTTTTAATTCATTTAAAGTTACTTCTAGCATATTTTCCTCTTTATCTTTTTTATTTAAAAGTGCTTTCCCTGCAACTTAGTAGTTGCAGGGAAAGCCTTGATCCTTTACGGCCTCACGAATCGGCCGTTCATGTCGATGCTCGAGCCGATGTTCGTGTTTGCTTTGGCCTTAGGATCGATGTGACACAGTGCTCCACGTGCGAACGTGCACACGATGTAGTCACCGTTTCTTTTCACTTCGCTGTAGATTGGAGTGTCGTCGTTGATCCTCTGTTTGGAGGTGTTGTCCATGTTGATGTCCGTCCCGTCCTGGCTCTTGCGCCGAGCCAAAAACTCCTTGAAGTTCATGATCTTTCCTCCCATCTTTTCCGTCGCAGGTTCAACCTCTTGCTCGTCGTTGGTGTCGGGAAACATCTCATCTTCGACATAGTGAGGTCCTATGGTGCTGAGAGAGAGGTTATCCCTAAAGTAGTCCTTGATGCGCTTAAACATTTGCGTTCCTCCTTGAGCAAAGCGGGTCACTGTGTGCAAGCTTCCGAAAAAAACTTTTTCTCTCGGAGTGAATTTCAATCTAATGAGTGTAGAACTCACCAAAACAAATTCACCAAAGGTGTATACCTCTTTATATTATATCATAAAACTTATTCAAAGTAAAATTTCTAAAATAACATTTTCCTATAAAAACTCTTATTTTTAAAACTTCTCTTATTTATACATATAAGAAAAATTTCATATAAAAAGAACCCTATTTGCTAACTTTTTCCTAGCAATTCGGGTTCCTTAAAAAGTTCTAAATGTCTATTTATTTTTCTGTTAAACTCATCATAGCTTTTTTAACTTTTTCTAATTTCTTTTCAGCATCTTCTAAAGATTTTCCTTTAACTCCCATATAGAATTTAACTTTTGGTTCTGTTCCAGATGGTCTTACACAACACCAAGCTGAGTCTTCTAAGTCGTAATATAACACATTTGAAGTTGGTAAGTTCGTTTTAGAAGTTTTTCCTGTTGCTACATCTAAAATTTCTCCAGATTTGTAATCTCTAATTCTTGTTACTTTATATCCTCCAATTTGTTTTGGTGGATTATTTCTAATAGAGTCAAGTAATTCTTTCATCTTAGTTGCTCCATCAGCACCTTTTAAAGTAATTGTAGAAATTCCTTCTTTATAGAATCCATATTTTTCATAAATTTTTATCATTTGATCCCATAAAGTTAATCCTTGCTTTTTATAGTAAGCTGCTGCTTCGCAAAGTAACATAACTGCTGTTATAGCATCTTTATCTCTTGCATGTGTTCCAACTAAGCATCCATAACTTTCTTCATATCCAAATAAATATTCATGACTTCCTGTTTCTTCGAATTTTTTAATTTGTTCACCAATATATTTAAATCCTGTTAAAACTTCTATAAAATCTATTTTATATTCTTTAGCTATTGCAATAGCTAAATTTGAAGAAACAATAGTTGAAATTAAAGCACCATTTTTTGGTAATAATTTTTTAGCTTTTTTCTGTGATAATATATATTCAGCAATTAATAATCCAGACATGTTTCCTGTAAATGGCATATATTTTCCTGTTTTGCTATCTTTAGCTAAAACTCCTAATCTATCTGCATCTGGGTCTGTTGCTAGTACTAAGTCTGCGTTTTCTTTTTCAGCAAGTTTTAAAGCTAAATCAAATGCTTTAATATCTTCTGGATTTGGATAATCTACTGTTGGAAAACTTCCATTTGGCAATTCTTGTTCTGGCACTACATAAACATTAGAAAATCCTAAATCTGCAAGCACTGTTTGAACTGGTATATTTCCTGTACCATGTAAAGGTGTATAAACAATGCTTAAATCTTTTTCTACTTCTTTTATAACTTCAGGATTTAATACTTGTTTCTTTATAGCTTGTAAATATAATTTATCCATTGCAGGTCCAATTACATTATATAATCTTAATTTTTTAGATTCTTCTAAAGTAATTGATCTTATTAATGAATAATCTTTTACTTTATTTACTTCAGCAATTATTTCTGATGCATGTGGCTCAACAATTTGAGCACCATCGTCCCAGTATACTTTATATCCATTATATTCTGGTGGATTATGACTTGCTGTAATCATAATTCCTGCTGTACATCCTAATTCCCTAACAGCAAAAGATAATTCTGGAACAGGTCTTAATGATTCAAATATATATGTTTTTATTCCATTTGCATTTAAGCAAAGTGCTGTAGCCCTGCTAAATTCAGGAGACATGTTTCTTGAATCATAAGCAATAACTACACCTTTACCTTCTGTTCCTTTTCTTAAAATATAATTTGATAAACCTTGAGTAGCCTTTGTAACAGTATAAATATTCATTCTATTTGTACCATTACCAATAACTCCTCTCATTCCTGCTGTTCCGAATTCTAAGTCTTTATAAAATCTATCTTTTATTTCTTCTTCATTTCCGGCAATTGTTAGTAATTCTTTTCTTGTTTCTTCATCAAAAATTGGACTTGTTGACCATTCTTTATAACGTTTTGTATATTCTACTTTGTTCATATAATCTCTATAAAGTTTTCTTGCTGTTTCTGGGCTATCTTGTCCTTGTGCATTTTTAATAGGAGCAAATTCTTCTTCTCTTTTTACTCTAAGAACAACTACGTCATCAAACATTTCATAAGAGTCAAATATAAACATTTCAAATTTATACGCATTTGGCTTATCACCTTCAATTATTTTTCCATGTTCATCCATATATTTTTGTTTTTTAACTGCAGTATGATATGGAAGGCTAAGTTCGCTAACTTTTTCTAGTCCTTTAATATTGTATAAGTGGAAAATTGCATTTGCATCACCGTAAATTAAAGATCTATCATCATCTCTCATGTTAGCCATTTCATCTGAAATTTCTGTATATTCAATAACTCCAACTTTTTTATTTTTTCTACAGAAAATACCAACTTTTTCCTTTGGATCTGTTTTCTCTATTGATTTAACAGCACCTAAAACTTTATTATGTATAGACATACCAATAAGTAATGGGTCTACTGGTTTTACTAAAACGTTATCAACACCATTTATAAATACCCATTCAATTCCTGCTTCTTTCATTTCATCTATTACATGGCTTTTTTCCATTGATTGTAAAGTTCCACCATGTCCATTAGCTGCTTTTTTAACCATTCCATGTTCATCTAATAATATTTTCCCATTTAAAGCAATTAGAGGTAATTCTCCTTGTTTGAAAAATCTTATAGCTTCTTTAGGATATCCAAAGTAATTGTTTTTTTCGAAAAATTCTATTGTTGCATCATTATTTTCTCTACTTGTCATAATATACCAAGGAATAACTGTATCATAGTCTCTCCAAGCAACTTTTATTGTATCGCATAGGGCTTCAAAAATTGATTTTCCGTCATCAAATATGAAAGTTCCTTTTGGACCAGTGTGTCCTAGTCTTGTTCCTTGACCTCCTGCCATAGTTACAACTGCAAACTTATTGTATTTTATAGCTTCTATACCTTTTTTCTCATACATTTCTCTTTCAGCTACTGTTAATTTAGATTTATCAACATGCTCAATAGGTTCTACTGTTACATTTTCTAGTTTAGCTGGCTTTGTTGCATTTTCATATAATTTCTTCATTAAGTCAAAATCTATACTTTCTATTTGCTCTAATAATTCTTTTTTGTGTTCGTCATCCATTTCATCATATTTTAATAATAAGTGTTCTTGACCATATTTTTTAAGAATTTTTTTTACTTTTTCTAGTTCTTCATTCATTATGTTTTTTACTCCTTTCAACTTAGAAACATATCCTAAATTCCATTTGGTATATATTATATCATTTTTTTTATTTCGTCAACATCAGTAATATTAAATATTTTTTCAAATATTTATCTCTTGACAAAAAAATTGATACAGTCATATTATTTCATATTTGTGTTTTTATTGTTTTTCTTTTTTGTGCATTTTGTGAAAATTTAGTAACATCTCTAGTTCCCTCTGTATTTAATACTTTACTGTGATTTGATAGAATCATATCTATTCTTTCAATTTCATTTACTTTATAGCAATTTAATATTTCTTTTATTTCAAAATTTTCTAGCTCATTATTAATATCCTCAATATATTTTTTATCTCCTATTACTACAACATCCTTTCCTTTTAAATCTTCAATATTTCTCCTTTTACTTTCCTTCCAGCCAATATTTATAATTTTTTCATTGTCTAAATTTATATTTCTTACATTTTTCAAATAATTTTCAACGTTTTCAGAGATATCTTTTTGTAAAATTACTGCAATTTTTCTTTTCTCTAATATTTTTTCATTTATATATGGCAATAAAATTGTTAATAAGTGAAATTCACTTATATAAAAGCTACAAATTTTTTGGGTATTCATATAAACCTAACCTCCATATATTTTTAAATTATTTTAATTTTAACATTACAAAATTGCACGGTCAATTTAAATCGTGCTCTATTTTTCGACATAAAATTAACTTATTATTAAGACTTCAAAGATTTGCTTAACTTTATTTCTCTTGACAAAAATTTTGAATATTTTTTCTTTTTTTGCAAATACTTAGAAATATATAATAATTGTGGAATTTTGCTTAAAATACCACAATATGAGAAAGGATTGGTATTTTAAATAACATGAAAAAAATAAAACTTACTCTTTTATTAACTTTCTTATTTTTAGCTTTTATATTCACAACAATTTCATCTTATGCAGAAACTGTTTTTACAGATATTTCTAATAATTTTTTTAGACTTCATATTTTAGCAAATAGTAACTCTACAGAAGATCAAGCTCTAAAATTAAAGGTTAGAGATGAAATTTTAAACTATATGAATACTCTTTCTTATGATGGCTTAACAAAACAAGAAGCAATAGAACTTACAAAAAATAATTTAGCAAAATTTGAAGAAATTGCTTCTAACACAATACATTTAGCAGGATATAACTACCCTGTAAATTTAGAAATAGGAAACTTTTATTTTCCAACAAAAGAATATGGTAACATTTCACTTCCAGCTGGATATTATGATGCTTTAAAAATTGAAATAGGTGAAGCAAAAGGAAATAATTGGTGGTGCTCTCTTTTCCCACCACTTTGCTTTGTAGATATTTCATCAGGAGTAGTTGATGATTCATCAGAAGAATCTCTTAAAGAAAATTTAAATTCTGAAGAATTTTCTATTATAACAGATTATTCTGAAACCATAAGATTGAAATTTAAACTAGTAGAAATGTTTTCAAAATAGTTTAATTTATTTAAAATAAAATTATCTAATTTATTTTAAAATAAGCTTATTCTATTCCTTATAGTATTTATATTTATAAAAGTAGAGATGCGTAAGCGACCAACCGAAGCATGAGCGAAGGGCGATTGGAGCAATCTTCCTTTTTCTTTTATTTTAAAAAAGAAGATTGCGACACCAAATCTCTACTTTTATAAATATAAATACTATAAGGAATTAAATTGTTTTATTTTTTAATATAGTTTAAAATATTGTAAAAAATATTGTAAAACTTTTATTTTTATGATATATTTCCTAATGAGTATTTTTTTGCTTGTTTTTAAAGCAAAATTTTTGGGGGTATATATTTTGGAAAAATTAGTTATTACTGGAAAAACACCTCTAAAGGGTGAAGTAGTAATTAGCGGTGCTAAAAACGCTGCTGTTGCAATAATACCAGCTACCTTATTAATAAATGGAATTTGTACAATAGAAAATTTACCTAATATAAGTGATGTAAGATTATATTGTGATATATTAAAAGAAATAGGTGCTCAAATAACTTGGAATAGTGAGCATGAAATAACAATTGATACACGCAACATAAGTTCTAATAAAATACCTTTAGAAACAACAAGAAAGTTTAGAGCATCTTACTATTTATTAGGAGCCTTACTTGGAAGAACTAGAAGTGCTCAAGTAGGAATTCCTGGTGGTTGTAATTTAGGTGCAAGACCTATAGATCAACACATTAAAACTTTTGAAGCTCTTGGTGCTACTGTTGATGTTTCAAATGGAAATATTACAGCTAAAGCAAAAAGATTAAAAGGAACTTCTATATATATGGATGTTGTTTCTGTTGGAGCAACTATTAATGCTATGCTTGCTTCTGTTTTAGCAGAGGGCATTACAGTTATTGATAATGCTGCAAAAGAACCACATATTGTTGATGTTGCTAACTTTTTAAATACAATGGGAGCAGACATTAGAGGCGCTGGAACCGATGTTATAAAAATAAATGGTGTAAAAGAATTAAAAGGAAATGCTACATACTCTGTAGTTCCTGATCAAATTGAAGCTGGTACTTTTATGCTTGCTGCAATCGCCTCAAAAGGTGACATTATAATAAAAAATTGTATAACAAAGCACTTAGAATCAATAATAGCAAAAGTTGTAGAAATGGGTGGAAATGTTGATGCTAATGGTGATCATTTAAGAGTTTGGTATTCAAAAAGAACACATAAAGCCAACATTAAAACTTTACCATATCCTGGTTTTCCTACAGATTTACAACCTCAAATGGGTGTGCTTCTTTCTATTTCAGAAGGAACAAGTATAATAAATGAAAGTATTTGGGAATCAAGATTCCAATATACAGCTGAACTTAATAAAATGGGAGCTAAAATCACAGCTCAAGGAAAAACTGCCTTTTTTGAAGGAGTTAATGAACTAGTTGCTGCACCTGTTTATGCTACAGATTTAAGAGCTGGCGCCGCACTTATAATTGCTGGTATTGTAGCTAAGGGAAAAACTGAAATATATAATTTAAATTATATAGATAGAGGATATGAAAATATCGAACAAAAATTTAGAAACTTAGGTGCAAAAATAGAAAGAGTTAATGAAGAATAAAGGGGCTAAGAATAAAATATGTTAAAATTTTGTAGCTTGTATAGTGGTAGTTCTGGTAATTGTTTATTTGTAAGCTCAAAAAATACCAAAATTTTAGTCGACTGTGGAACAAGTTGTAAAAAAATTTGTGAAGGTTTGGCATCAATATCTTCATCAATCGAAGAAATTGATGCTATTTTAATTACACATGAACACTCCGATCATATACAAAGTTTAGGAATGGTATCTCAAAAATTTAATATTCCTGTTTATGCAAATATAGAAACATGGAATGCAATGGAGAGCACAAAACAAAAAATATCTCCATCAAACATAAATTACTTTAATGTTAATGAAGATTTTTTAATAAACGATTTAGAAATACATCCTTTTTCTATTCCTCATGATGCAGCAAATCCTTGTGGTTTTAATATACATAATGGAAAGAAAAAGATGAGTATTGCAACAGATATTGGACATATGGATACTTCTACTTTGCAAGAATTGGAGCAAAGTTCTTTCATTCTATTAGAGTCAAATTATGAGCCTGAAATGTTAAATGTTTCTAGATATCCATTTGCCTTAAAACAAAGAATTAAAGGTCCATATGGTCATTTATCTAACGAAGATGCTGGAAAAACGATTTCTTATTTAATGAAAAAAGATTTAAAACAAGTTATGTTAGGACATTTAAGCAAAGAAAATAATTTTCCAGAACTTGCATATAAAACAGTTGCAGAAGAACTGATGAATAATAATTCTGATATAAATACTATTAAATTAAATGTTGCAAAAAGAAATGAACCTAGTAAAATAATTAGTATATAAAAAGGACGGCGGCCCCGCTAGTATGCGGTGCCGCCTTTTTGGAGTTCAGTGAATGGTGTTTTGGAGTTTATATCTCTCCTCTTCCTTTTCACTTAATCCCCTTTGCCAGTTTACTCGCTTTATAGTCCTTTCGAACTTCTAGCAGAGCATCTTGGCGTGCGCCTGACCAGAGACTAGTGGCCGCGGATGTGATTTCCTTCGTCCACGTTGTCTGGTCTTTTCTCCCTACCTTTCGTAGGAAGAGGGATAGTCCCTGGGACCGTTCACGTCGTTCACCTCCTTGGAGAGGTTGTTGGTAAACTCGCGAACGCGTTCGCGTTCTTCCCGTTCGTCGGGAGAGCTCACCTTGTGGATCGTGATCACGATCTCGATGTTAATCGTGATCTGGTTGTCCCGGTTCCGTTCGTTGTTGGTGCACATTGTGGGATCCTCCTTGTTTTTTTTAGTCGGGTGCCTAGCCCCCAACATGTCTATTATAATTATTTTTATTTTTAAAGTCAACTATTTATGTAAAATTTGTTTGCATTTTGTTATCTTTTTCAAATTATTTATTAATTTTCATACTTAAGCTTACTTTTTGTTTCTCCCTATCAATCCCTATAACCTTTACTTTCACTATATCTCCAACTGAAACTATTTCTGAAGGATTTCTTACATATTTATCTGCCATTTCTGAAATATGAACTAGTCCATCATGTTTAACTCCAATGTCTACAAATGCACCAAAATCTATAACGTTTCTAACTGTTCCCGTAAGTTCCATTCCCTCTTGTAAATCGTCAAATTTCAAAACATCACTTCTTAGTATTGGTTTTGGTAAGTCTTCTCTAGGATCTCTTCCTGGTTTTGAAAGTTCTTCGATAATATCTTTTAGTGTAAGACTTCCAACATCTAATTCTTCTGCCATTTTAGGAATATCAATCTTGTTTAAATCATTTTTTAAGCTTTCTACTTTATCTTTTTGAGTTAAGTTTTCCACAGAATATCCCAATTTTGTTAATAACTTTTCGGCAACTTCATAACTTTCTGGGTGAACTGCCGTACCTTCTAAAGGATTTTTTCCATTAAATATACGAATAAATCCCGCACATTGCTTATATGCAGTAGGTCCTAATTTTGGAACTTTAAGCAAGTCTTTTCTTTGCTTTATTTCACCATTTTCATCTCTATATTTAACAATATTTTTAGCTATTGTTCCGTTTATTCCTGAAACATAAGAAAGTAGTGATGGTGTAGCAGTGTTAACATCAACTCCTACAGAGTTAACTGCATCTTCTACAACACCAGTTAAGCTTTCAGATAATTTCTTTTGGTCAACATCATGCTGATATTGTCCTACACCTATTGCTTTTGGATCTATTTTAACAAGTTCTGAAAGCGGATCTTGAAGTCTTCTTGCTATTGAAATTGCCCCTCTTAAAGAAACATTTATATCTGGATATTCTTCTGTTGCAAGTTTAGAAGCAGAATAAACAGATGCTCCAGCTTCACTAACTATTGCATAATAAATATTTCCTGTAATTTCTTTTATCATATTAGATACAAAAGTTTCAGATTCACGTGAAGCTGTTCCGTTTCCAATTGCAATCATATTTACATTATGTTTTAAAATAAGTGCTTTTAATGTGTTTTTAGCACCTTCCGTATCATTTTGTGGTTCTGTTGGATAAACTGTTGCTGTATCTAAAAGCTTTCCTGTTTTATCTATAACAGCAATTTTGCAACCAGTTCTATATGCTGGGTCAAATCCCATAACAGTCATTTCCTTAATTGGTGGTTGAAGTAAAAGCTGTTTCGCATTTTTTCCAAATACTTTTATTGCTTTTTCTTCTGAACGTTCTGTTAAGTCTGATCTTATTTCTCTTTCAATAGAAGGCTCTATTAATCTTTTATATGAATCTTCAATTACATTTGAAAGTGGTTCATTAAACTGACTTTTGTAATCTCTTATTATTTGTTTTTTCAAATAATCTAAAATTTTATCATCTGGTTTTTCAATTTTTACTTTTAAAAATTCTTCTTTTTCTCCCCTGTTTATAGCTAAAATTCTATGACTTGGAATTTTAAGTATTCCTTCTTTAAAATCATAATACATTTCATAAGGAGATTTCTTTTCTTCATCTACAGCTTTGCTTGTAATAACTGCTTCTCTAAAGCAAAATGATTTTATTTTTTTTCTATAATCTGCGTCATCTGCAATATTTTCTGCAATTATATCTAGGGCTCCTTGAATTGCATCATTTTCGTTTTCTACACCTTTTTCTTCGTTTATATATTCTTTTGCTACTTCATATAAATCTCTTTTTTCTAGTTGTAAATAAATAATATTTGCTAGTGGTTCTAGCCCTTTCTCTTTTGCTATTGTAGCTCTTGTTCTTTTTTTAGGTCTAAATGGTCTATATATATCTTCAAGTTCAGATAAAACCATAGTGCTTGCAATTTTAATTGTTAATTCATCTGTTAGTTTTCCTTGTTCATCAATAAGTCTTATAATTTCTTCTTTTCTATTTTCCAAATTTCTTAAATACGTAAGTCTTTCATCTAAATCTCTTAAAACTTCATCGCTTAAATTTCCTGTAACTTCTTTTCTATAACGTGCTATAAAAGGAATTGTATTTCCTTCATCAATTAGTTTTACTGTTGCCTCAACTTGAGTATCTCTAATGTTAAGCTCCTCAGCAATTTTTTTAAATATTTTATCCACTTTCTTACCTCACTTTTTATTATATAAAACAAGTTCTATTATAATGATATAATAGAACTTTCTTTTTTAAGCATTACCTTGTTCTTCTAAATATTCATCATAAGTACATTCTCTAACAACAACTTTATTTCCTGTAATATCTATAATTTTATTTGCAACTGTTTGTGTTAATTGATGATCATGTGATGTAAACATCATAATTCCTTTATATTTTTGCATACCATCATTTAATGCTGTAATTGATTCCATATCTAAATGGTTTGTTGGTTCATCAAAAATTAAGAAATTTGCACCTGAAAGCATTAATTTTGAAAGTACGCACCTTACTTTTTCTCCTCCTGAAAGGACATTTACTTTTTTAAGTGCCTCTTCTCCAGAGAAAAGCATTCTTCCTAAAAAACTTCTTACATAAGTTTCATCTGGATCTTTAGAGTATTGGCGAAGCCAATCTGTTAGGTTTAAATCACTATTAAATAAATAATTATTATCTTTTGGGAAATAATCTTTAGTAATAGTTGTTCCCCAAACAAGTTCTCCTTCATCTGGCTCTATTTCTCCAGCTATAATTTGAAACAACACTGTTTTTGCAATTTCATTATCTGAAAGAAGAGCTATTTTATCTTCTCTTTTTACTGTAAAACTAATGTTGTCTAATATTTTCTCTCCATTTATAGTTTTAGAAATATTTTTTACTTCTAATATTTCTTTTCCTTGCTCTCTATCACATTTAAAATCAATATATGGATATTTTCTGTTTGAAGGTTTTATTTCTTCTAATTCTATTTTCTCTAAAGATTTTTTTCTAGAAGTTGCTTGTTTTGATTTTGAAGCATTTGCACTAAATCTAGCAATGAATTCTTGCAATTCTTTTATTCTTTCTTCCTTTTTCTTATTAGCTTCTCTCATTTGTTTTAAAGCAAGCTGACTAGATTCATACCAGAAATCATAATTTCCTGGATATACTTTGATTTTTCCAAAATCAACATCTGCAATGTGTGTGCAAACTTTATTTAAAAAATATCTATCATGTGATACAACAATTACTGTATTTTCAAAATCTATTAAAAAGTCTTGTAACCAGTTTATTGTTTTTATATCTAAATCGTTTGTAGGCTCGTCTAATAGAAGGACATCTGGATTTCCAAATAATGCTTGTGCTAGAAGTACTTTAACTTTATCTTTTGCTTCTATTTCACTCATATATTTATAGTGTAAATCACTATCTATTCCTAAATCATTAAGCATTTTAGCAGCATCTGATTCTGCATTCCAACCATCTAATTCCGCAAATCTTTCTTCTAATTTTGCGGCCTTCATTCCATCTTCTTCTGAAAAATCTGGTTTGCTATAAATGCTATCTTTTTCTTTCATAATTCTATAAAGTTCACTATTTCCCATCATTACAGTATCTATAACAGTATATCCTTCAAAAGCATAGTGGTCTTGTTTTAATACAGATAATCTTTCACCTTTATCTAATATAACTTCACCTTTATTAGGTTCAATTTCTCCTGATAGAATTTTTAAAAAAGTAGATTTACCAGCACCATTTGCACCAATTAATCCATAACAATTTCCTTTTGTAAATTTAATTGTAACATCTTCAAAAAGTACTCTTTTTCCAAATCTTAGAGTTAC
>CANQYM010000011.1 GCA_947628085.1 uncultured Clostridia bacterium | reverse complement strand
ATTAAAAAAATCATTTATTATTCCAACAAATTCTATATTTCCCATTTTCTAACTCCTCTACAACTTACTATTTATCTCATCAATATAATATTATAATATTATAATATTTAAAATAATTCAAGTAATATAAAACAGGACACCTATAAAGTAGATGTCCTGTTTTTGTTAGTTATATAAAATTATCTCATAGACTCATCACGATATTTATTTGCTATTGAAAAGCCTGTAATAAAGCTTTCTTTTGTTTGTATCTCTGTAAGTTCAGAAAAGTCATCTAAAAATTTTTCAACAAGTCTATATTCTTCTCTTGTTATACGATTACGAAGTTTTTCTTCAGATTCGCTACATTTTTTTCTAACATTTTCATAATTACTGTTATCAGCAATTATCTCATCTATTTCTTCTCTTAATAATTCGTATAACTCGCCAATAGTTTCTTTATCCTTTTTCATTTTCATTTCTCCTTTTTTCTACAAAATTTTTAACTAATCTTTTTAATCTATCAATAGGAAAATCAAATAAAATACTTACATATTCAAAAGTTTTATTTATAAAGTTTTTTAAGTAACTATTCTCATTTTCTAAAGATTCGATTTCTTGTGTTAATTGTATATTTTCTGCTTTTGTTTGTTCACTTTTAAACATAGTTTCTTCAACTACATTTTTAACTCTTGTATATCTTTTTGCTAAAGTATTAAATTTTCTTATTACTCTTTTATATTCTGTTCTTAATACTTCAATATCATTTGTTATTACTTCATTTTCAAGATTTTTTGAATCTTTAAACATTTCTTGCATTTCATAATTTGTAACTTCTTTAAATTTTTCTAATGGAATATTTTTTCTATTTCTTTCAACACCTCTTTCCAAGTCAAAGCCAGCTCTTATCATATATTTATGGAAATTATCTTGAAGTATTTTATAACTATCTTTTCCTTTCCAAAACTCGCTACAACAAATTTTATCTGTTTCTTTTCCACTTTTCTTATCAAAGCTATGCACAACTGGAATAAAAACCAAGTGTAAGTGAGGAGTCGCCTCATCTAAATGAACATTTGCTGAAAGAATATATTTATCTCCCAAGTTCTTATAATTCTTTACAAATATATATGCTGTTTCAAAAAATCTTTTTGTTTCATCTTCGCCTATGCTTTTAAAATACTCATTATCAGAAGTTATTACATACTCGCATATAACATTACTATTTTTCTTTATCCAACCTTTTAAGTCATTTTCTTGTCGTATTTGGTCGAATTTTTTTAAATAGCTCATATCACATCTTTTAATTGCATAGTTCTTATATGTATTCTTATGATTTATGTTTTTATTAGTATAACTCGTGTTTTTTCGTTCATTATGTCTGTAAATTCCATTTAAGCTTGTTCTATTATATTTTTCATTTCTTATAATAGCATAGCTCATAGAATCACCTATCTTTCATTATTAAAGTTTCTATTGATTCTCTTTCCCATATATCTTGTTAATGTAGCAACAGATTCCCCCAAATTTTCTATCAATACATCTCCTAAAGGTGTATTACAGTCAAGCCAGTCTTTATAAAATTCATTTAAAACATCATCTTGTAATATTATCATTTCTTTTTCTGCGTCGTATAATTCCATATTTTTAAGTTCTTCTTTTAACTCATCTTTAACTGTAATTTCATAGGCTTTATCAAATATTTCTTTTTTGTCCTTTGTCATTATTTCTCTGCAAAAATCTTTATATTCTTTGTCTAGCTTGTCTGCTAATGCGTTATTTAAGTTAATTCTTTTATTCATATCAGTATTTTTTGTTTGATCCCTTAAGATTAAAAAGTATTCTTCTAAATCAATTTCTCCTCTTTGATATTTTTTTAATAAATCTTTATTTTTCATATTTTTATTTCTCCTTTTCATTTTATTTTTATTATATCTTCAAGCGACCTACTAAAAATTTACTTTCATCGACTCGCTCAAATTTATCAAAAGAATTTCATTCTCTAACACACTAGAGAAACAAAGTTTCTCTGTGTGATTAAGGGAACAAATTTCCCTTAATAAACCCTTTTCAAAAATTTTTAAAATTTTTCATTTTAAAAATTTATAGGGCTTATCTTTCGTGTTCATTACTAAAATCAGTATTTTTTCCTCTGCAAAGTCCGTCTATAAATGCGTCTATTTCAGCCCAAGTTTTAAAACAATTCTTATCATCAACAGAATACCAGTCCTTATTTGAGTTATTTTTATCTACTATTGCAATAGCCTTATTATATGTATAATCACTTGATATTTTTAAAAGTAGTAACTTCTTATCACTATCAGAAAGCATATACTCATTTAGACCGTCTATTCTATTTTGTATTTCCGACTTATTCAATTTCTCTTTCCTCGCTTTCTTTATTATTTTCTTCAAGTAATTTTTCATCAGCCACAATTTCATTATTCATATAATAATCGTTTAACTTTTCTATTTCTTGTTCTTTATATCTATCAAATATTGTTGTATAAGTATTTAATGTTACTGATACATCTTTATGTCCTAATAGTCTTTGAACTGCTACTGCTCTCATTCCTGCCTCAATACATCTTGTTCCGAAAGTATGTCTTAAACTGTGTGAAGATATACCCTCAATTCCCATTGCTTTTAATATTCTTTTTAATCTATAATTTACATTATTAGTAAACACTAAAGTATCGTTTTTGCTTGTAAATAATAAATTATCTTTATTATTGTCAGCCTCTCTCATTTGTTCTATAATGCTATCTCTTATAAATTCTGGAATAGGTACATCTCTCTTTCCTGAATAAGTCTTTGTTTTGTTTCCAACAATTAAGTTTTTGTCCTTATCATAAGTTAAAGTTCTTCTTACTGAAACTATATTTTTCTGCAAATTTATATCAGTCTTTTTTAAAGCTAAAGCCTCTCCAATACGAAGTCCTAAAAACATTTGAAACAAAAATACATTTTTATAAGGTTCTAAACTTATAGGCATACTCATCAAATAATTTGTAAATTTTTGTTGTTCCTCAATAGTCATTGCTCGAACTTCTTTATCCTCTTTATCACTTCTTGGTCTTATAACATCAACCATAGGGTTTTTAATAATATAACCTCTTTTTTGAGCAGTAACATAAGCACTATATATTAACTCGTGAATTTTAGATATAAACGAATTACTATAATGTCTTAAAGAATTTAGATAAGTTTGAATCTCCTCACTTTTTAACTCATCAATATTTTTGTTTGCAAGTTCCCATTTTTCTATTGTTTTTAAAGTTCTTTTTAACCTATTATATTGATTACCACCAATTAAACCTAAATCAAATTTTCTTTGAATATTGCTTTCAATTAAAAGATTAAGTGGAAGTCCACTATTATCAGCAAATAAAACATTTTCTTTTTGATATTGTATAGTAGATAGAAATTCTTTAGCCTCGTCTTCAGAATTAAATCGTTTACACTTTCTTTGCTTTTTTATAGTAGTTGAATTTATTACATAATACCAACATTCCCATCTATCCTTTACCATATCATAATAAATAGCTCCATTTTCATTTTTTAAAGGTCTTCCTCTTTCCATAAAAAGCACCTCTAATCTTTTCTAGTCATTTTCCACATTAAATATGGAAGTAACATTACTTGATGTCTTTTTCCAACTTTAATAACAGGAAAATCTTTTCTATTAAATGTTTTATATACTGCTGATTCCGATATATTTAGGTCTTTCATAACTTCCTTTGCACTTATCATTCTAAATGGGTTCTTTAATTTTCTTATAGACATAATTAGCATTAGTTCATCTTTTGTAAAATTATGATGTTTATTTTTCATCTCATCTATTGTTTGTTCATCAATTTTTTTAATTTCTTCCATAAAATCACTTCCTTTCAATTATTCATTAGTTTCATCTTTAATAAATCTCAATATCGCTGCCTGTATTTCTAAAATCATTCTTAATACATCTCCTTTATAGGTGCTATCTAAATTTTTAGTATTAGGAGAATTTACATTATTTTTTCTTCTATTACTTGAATATTTTTTTTTTCATTTATTGGCTTATAAGTAAAACTTTCATTTACTAAAAATCGTGCATACTTTAAAGCTTGTTCCTTATTTAATGACTTAAAGCTATCGTTTTCTTCTAAAGTTATAATTATTGTTCCTTTTAAAGATGTTCCTATCTCCATAAATCTACTGTTTATATAAACATTAGGTAATAGAGAATTATTATCTTTTCTAAACAATATTATTACTTCTTCATATTGCATTTTTTGAAATTT
Organism: uncultured Clostridia bacterium; assembly: GCA_947628085.1. Taxonomy (GTDB): domain Bacteria; phylum Bacillota; class Clostridia; order TANB77; family CAG-508; genus Scatovivens. The sequence continues at coordinate 41,585 of CANQYM010000011.1, read as the reverse complement.
CCCACCAAGTAATTTTTCAAATATTTCGACATTATTCTCCACTTTTCTCAATTCTGGTGGCTTTCCAACTTCTTTATACAATATAATTATCTCTTTCATTGCTATATCTCCCTGTCATCATCTTCAAAAGAAATTTGATTAAAACTAATTTCTTTTATCTTTTCTTTAAGTTTTGAAATTTGCTCATCAGTTAAGCTTTTAAAATCTGCTCTTTTATAATCGTCGCCAATAAAGAAACAATTTCCTGCAATGTAATCATAATCAAGCTTTAAATTAGGTGGCATATTTAATAACTTTCCTTCTTCATTACAAACAAGTAGGACATCTTCAAAAGGTACAACTTCTATTAGTCCGTCAACTAAACTCTGTTTTGCTTCTAATGTATCCTCTACATAAGTTTCAATAGGTTCTTTTCCAACTTCTTTATAAAGAATCTTTAACTTTTTACTCATCTAAATCACCACCCTCAAAATCTTTCTTAATTTTTCTCTTTTGCTTTTCTCTGAAAGTTTTAGAGTCTATTAGATTCCATTTCTTTAGATCGTCATAAGTTATAATTGAAATTTTTAAAATAAAATCTGGACTTTCTAATCTTTCTAATCTTTCTACTTCTTGACTTTTAACTTTTGTAAATCTCTTTTTTCTTTTTTTGTTCATTTCAAACCTCCTTAAATTTTGAGGTTATCGATAACCTTATTTGTTCGAACTATCTTAATGATACTCCGAAAAGGCATGTTACAACGGCTTTATAAGGAATTTTTATAAAATTTTATAATTTGTAAGAATTTATAAGAAAATATAAGAAAAATTTTGCCATTTTATCGCTTGTAACTATATTGATTTATATACTTTCATAGATTTTAAAAACTTATCATTTTTTAACTTTTTAAAACACAAAAAAAGAAGCTCTTTAAAGCTCCTTTTTATTGATATTACTGTATTTTATGTTTTTATTTACTCTCTACTAATATTTCCCTGCCATATATCATTTTTAATTATTTTTTTCTTTTCTTCTTCATCTAATTTTAAATATTCTATTACATCATCATTTACTGTAAAATCTTTTTTTGATACAACGACTTTTTTTGCACTAGGAACATATTCGCCATTAGTAGAAAACATCATACCTCTTACTAGTCCCTCTGTTCCACCAGAGATATTTAATATTATTTGATTAGTTTCAAGTCTAGGATAATTAGGTTTATAATTTTCTGTTCTTATTGTTGCAATAAAATCGTCTGCTATAATATGACCTTTTAAAATTATCTTTTTTGTATCATAGTTAGATATAGTCACTTCTACATAGTTATTCTTTTCTTTAAAGTTCATTACTAGCTTAAATACATCTATATTAGTTTTAGTTACATATCCTAAATAATATAAATATACTTTACTTACTTTAAATGGGTTTTTACTATTTTCTATATTTACTATTTTTTCTTCATTTTCAATATATAAATCTGCATAATAAATATCTAAAATATCACATAACTTATTTATTATTTTAGCATTAGGAATTATCTCGCCCTTTTCATACCTGCTTACTGTACTTGGTGTTTTTCCTAACATTTTAGCAACATACTCTAAAGGATAACCCTTTTTAATTCTAGCAGATTTTAACTTTTCTCCAAACTCTATTTTATTAAATTGAACCATAATAAATCTCCTTTAATAAAACAACTACATACTAATTATAACATTTTTCGACACTATTTTCAAGAATGTAAAAGCTGAAAGCCAGTTGTAGTTTGAATTACGCCAAAAAATGTGTTATAATAAATATATATCTAAAGAATATTCGAATGGCTCTTTAAATTTAAAAATAAAACCATTCACAAGCAATGCTTGAATCAATCTGTATCAGGCATTGCAGTGCCTGATTTTATTATATATAAGTTTAAACCGTTTCGTTTAATCTCGTATATTTTACAGTTGATGTCTATACTTTAGAAATAAAGCGAGAGGAACGAAAAACCAATGACAACTAATTGTTTTTGTGACGGACGGAACACCAGGATATCCTGTTTGGTGTTAGTCATTCGTGAATAAGGGGAAGTTCTTTCCCCTTTTATTCATTTTTTATAAAAAAATTGAAATTTTTATAGATTTGATATATAATAAATTTAGTTAGTAAAGCTACTGCAATAGTTTTCCTAACACTTAAAAACACAGGTTTCTCTCAAAATGTCATTGGTTGTACCTGTGTTTTTCTTATACTTTTCTTTTGCGTCATACGCAAAAAGTTATTAAAAAAAGCATATTTTCGACAAAAAATGCTCATTTTTGACTAAAAATAGGTTAAAAAAGGGTATTTTTTTGCGTATCGCGCAAAAGTCACTTATTTGTTATGTTAACATAATATTGTTATAATATACTTGTATTTACTAAAGACAATTAGTTTATAAGTTAATTATTTCTAAAGTGGAGATAAGTATATTATGAATCGTAATTGTAGAAAATTTATAATTGAAAAGGAAAAGGTTGTAGATATAAATAAAAAACTTCATTCTTTAGGTTTAAATAAGAAATTAAATGGAACAAAACTTTTAAATACAACTATTCAACTTATTATATTATCTAATAATGATTTTTTCGTATTAGAAGATATATTTGATGAAATAATAAAATTTTATCCCACTTTAAATAAAACTCAAATTAGAATGGCTATAAAATATGCTTTAGACAATAGAAATGAAAGACTTTGTAAAAGAAATTTTGAAAAAATTTTTGGTTTTGAATATGATGAAGATATATTTTATACAAAAAGCTTTATTGATGAGTTTATTTATATTATTAACTAAGTTAGAATATATATTTTAAAACGAGCAAGAAATGCTTTCTGCTCGTTTTAAAGTTTATTCATCTTTATTTATTCCAAGTCCAAAATACTTTTCAAAGAATTTAAGAATCTTATCAATTATGTTTTGTTTTCTTTCTGTTCTATTTTCATTTCCGAATCTTCTCATTGGTGGAAGTATTTTCTCAATATCTGTTCCATTTGTCTTTACTTGTCCGTCTCTAAATGAGTTATTTATGAATTTTCTTGTTTCTTCTTCGTCTAAATTTTCTTCTTTAATTAAGTTCACTAAATCGCTTTCTTCTTGTTCTTTTACATATTTTGTCCAATCATCCATTACATTTGTATTAGCATTTATTTTATCTATAAAGCCATTTATTAACTCTTTCTTTGAACGAAGTGCTAAACTTGATTTTATTGCCTTATCAATAGTTCCAAGAATCTCTTTATCTGTACAATTTGACTGATGATATTTTTGAACTAGCATTAAAATATAATCTATATTTACTTCAACTTGTTTTACAAGCTCCATTTCAAATACAATATCATCTTTAATACTTTCTTTCTCTCCGTTTGCTTGTCTTTTATATTTTTGATATAGGTCAACATACATTCCAGTATAATCTTGAAAATCTCTTTCAGAAAGTATCTCATTTCCCTCAAATTTATCAAATGAAGAAAGTATATTTCTTAATCTTAAAATATTACCTATTGAAACAATAAAGTCTTTCTCGTTGTTTTCCCCTATTATTTGAACACCTAAAGGATATTTTTGAATCAACAAAGCGATTCTTTCTTCATATCCTAGTTGTTTCTTTCCATTGTCATCTTCATAACCGTAATAATAATCTTCATAAGATTTTAATAATACTATTCCACTAGCATTTTTATCTCCAAATAAAGCTATTGCGTCGTTTGTTTCTTGTTGTAAATCTCTAAAACAAATTATATTTCCATAAGTTTTTACAGAGTTTAAAATTCTATTAGTTCTTGAAAATGCTTGAATTAGTCCGTGTTGTTTTAAGTTTTTATCTACCCATAAAGTATTTAATGTTGTAGCATCAAAACCTGTTAAAAACATATTTACAACAATAAGAATATCTACTTCTCTTTTCTTTACTCTATCTGATAAATCTTTATAATAATCTTGAAAACCATTTCCCTCTGATGAAAAATTAGTTTTAAATTTTTTATTATATTCTCCTATTGCAAAGTCTAAAAACTCTCTTGAATTTGTATCTAGTAAATCAGTTTCAAAACTTTCATCATCTAGTATTCCGTCTTCTGTATCATCTTCATTTACTGCAAAACTATATATTGTAGCAATAGTTAAATTTTTATTCTTTTCTTCTAATTGTTTCTTAAATTCTAAATAATATCTTTTTGCCATTGGAATAGAATTTACAGCAAATATTGAATTAAAACCATTTAATCTTTGTCCTTTTAAATCATAGAAAGAATTTCTTTTTGTTTTTTGGTCAAAGTGTTCTAAAATATATTCTACTACATTTCTTATTCTTTCAGGAGCCTCTAATGCTTCTTCTGTATTAATAGCTTGAACTTCTTTATCAGTCATATTTTCTTTTGCTTTAACTGTATTTACATAGTCAATTCTAAATGGAAGAACATTATCGTCATTTATAGCGTCAACTATTGTATATGTATGTAATTTTTCTCCAAAGGCTTGTTCAGTTGTGCAAAAATCAGGGTTTGTTTTTCTTCCAGCATTTGCAGAAAATATTGGTGTTCCAGTAAAGCCAAATAAATGATAATTTTTAAAGTTTTGTACTATTAGTTTGTGCATATCTCCAAATTGTGATCTATGACACTCATCAAATATTAAAACTAAATGCTTTTGAAAAGCAGGATGAGTTTTATTTCTTTTTACAAATTCACTTAATTTTTGTATAGTTGTTACTATAATTCTTGATGTTTCATCTTCTAATTGTTTTTGTAGCACATTTGTATTTCTATTTCCGTTCGCAGCACCTTTTTCAAATCTATCATATTCTTTCATTGTTTGATAATCTAAATCTTTTCTATCTACTACAAATAAGACTTTATCTATAAATTCTAGATTTGTTGCAAGTTGTGCAGTTTTAAATGATGTTAAAGTTTTTCCGAGAACCTGTTGTATGCCAAATATATCCACCTGCTTCAATAGTTCCCATTTTCTTATAATTGTTTGCAACTTCAATTCTATTTATAATTCTCTCTGTTGCAACTATTTGATAAGGACGCATTACTAATAACAAGTTTTCAGATGTAAAAACACAGTATTTTGTTAATATATTCAAAATTGTATGTTTTGCAAAAAATGTTCTTGTAAAATCAACCAAATCTGGAATAACTTTATTATTAGCGTCTGCCCAAAAAGAAGTAAATTCAAAACTATTACTTGTTTTTTTACTTTTATTTCTTGTTCCGTTCTGTTCTTTTATATGACTTTCTCTTGTAGTATTGGAATAATATTTTGTACTTGTTCCATTTGATATTACAAATATTTGAACATACTCATATAGTCCACTTCCAGCCCAAAAACTATCTTTTTGGTATCTATTTATTTGATTAAAAGCCTCTTTTAAAGCGACACCTCTCCTTTTTAATTCAATGTGAACTAAAGGAAATCCATTTACTAAAATTGTAACATCATATCTATTATCATAATTTCCGTCATTTTCAACATATTGATTTATAACCTGTAATCTATTGTTATGTATATTATTTTTATCAATTAGAAATATATTTTTACTTGTTCCGTCATCTCTTTTTAGAACTTGTATATAATCTTCTTGTATTTTTCTAGTTTTCTCTACAATTCCGTCATTACTGTTAGCAATATTGTTATGAAAGAAGACATCCCATTCATTATCAGTAAAATTATAGTCATTAAGTAACTCTAATTGCTTACGAAGATTACTAACTAAAGTTTCTGAATTATGAATCTCCAAATAATCATATCCCTGCTCTCCAAGCATTCTTATAAATCCATTTTCTAGAGCTTGTTCACTTTGATAACTGTCTGATTTTCTTTGCATTGGTTCATATTCAGTTACAACAGTTGAAGTATTCATTTCCATTACTATATTATACTTGTTCATTTTTTGCCCCTTTAACTTACTTTTAATTCTTTAAAAGTTAATAATTTATCTCTATAATACTCATATTGCTTTTGTCTTGCCTCTATTTCTGCAGGAAGCCCCTCTGAAATATCGTTGCATAGTTTTTGAAATTTTTCCAACATATTTGCTATTTTTTCTTGTATTTCCAATGGAGGAATTGGAATAGATATTTTCTTTAAATCTGGTACACTTGAATGAACAACTTTACTTTTTACTTTTCCATTACTTTTTTGTATTTGTGCTTCAGTTGTTGATAAAGCATAAGCCAAATATTTTGGGTTTTGACTATGTTTCATAACTACCATATCTCCACCGGCTAAACATTTATCATGTCCTAAATAAGCTATAGATTTTCCTATTTCTTCAACACTTTCTCCAGTAATTGCAAATAATATGTCTCCATATTCAAAATATTTTTTTGAATTTATTTTACTTTCATCAGTATGAGATATACATTTACTAAAAATAACATTATATGATGTATATATTTCTCCATATCTAACACATGGTATTCCTGTTTCAGTTATTTCATTTCTTTTTATTCCTGCACCTCTATACATATCAGTTGAAATTTCTTCTAAGGTTTTATAAGTTGCATTATTTGCATTTTTTATCAATAAATCTCTATAATATTCATATTGCTCTTGTCTAGCTTTCAGCTCTGCTGAAAGCTCTGCTGAAAGCTCTGCTGAAAGTAATGTGAAATCGTCCAACACGCGGACAATTTCGCATTGTACCTCCAACGGAGGTACAGCAATTTGTAAAGATTTTATACCTTCATTACTTAAATTTTTTACAGAACTTCCAAGGGTAATATTAAATAATTTTCTTATAGAATTACATAAAATATAATATAAAAACTTATTATTTAATACATTATGTGGCTTAAATTTACAAACTCTTTGATTTAAATAATATATTTTATTAGAATTGTTAATTCCAACTTTAATTGTTCCACTCATTCCTAATACAATATCATTTGGATATACCATATAATTATCCAAATCATTTTGATAATCATTTTTATCAAAATATACCATATTATTTTCATCAATATATCCATCTTGTATATTAGTTGTCTTTACAATAGGTAATCCGTTTTTTTTAAATAAATTTGCCTTAAATGAAAAACCTACAATAATATCACAAACATCTCCTAATTCTTTATATTCCACTCCATTAGGACATAACTTTTTAATTAACTCATCTATTTTTCCCATATCTCAATTTCCTCATAATTTTCAATTATTAAACTATTTAATATGTCGATTATATTAAATAATTTTATTACATCTATTCTTCTAAACTTATCAAAATTTAAACCATGCATTAAAACATTTCTATTAAAATAATTATCATTTTTTATATTTTCTTGATTAACGCTAATAAAAAATTCATCAATAAAATTTGCCAAACCATTTTTATTTTGAAAAATAATAGTATATTTATTTTTATACCTTATACCAAGTTCTCCATTTATTTCACTAACACTATTTATTTGTTTATTAAAAAAAGTTTTTGCATAATACCTAATTAAACCTTCGAATAATGATGTTAACACTATACAAGAGGAATAATATTTTTTATTATTATAATTATAATATGCTTGATTATATATTTTTTTAAAATTTTCTAATTCTTTATTATTATCAAATCTTTTTTTAATCTTAATTAGTTGTTCTTGCTTATTTTTTGAAAAAAACTTTATAAGAATATCTTCTAATTCCTTATTTCTTGTACAACTATACCAATATTTGCATTCTTCAGTATCAAATTCGAGTGGAATTAAAAAACCATATCTTGAAAATTTTTTAATAAATTTAAGTTGTTCTTTCATATTTGCTTTAAATTTTTCAACCATAACATCAACATTAAATTTATTAGCGACAATAAACTTTACTTGCTCTATATCATCTTTTATATCTTCGTTAATGTACCAACAAATTCCTGCATTATCTGAATTCAATTATTACACCTCAATTTCTTTTATAATTCTATCTATTTCTTCACGAAGTTTGTTTTCTCTTTCTACTATTTCATTTATTTGTTTATTTAATTCTACAATGTCAACTTCTTCTCTTGTATCTTCTTTTTCTACATACGTTGAAACAGATAAGTTATAATTATTTTCAGCTATATCTTTATTTGAAACTAATTTTGCAATATGTTCAATATCTTCTCTATCTGTAAATATTTTTAATATGTTATTTATATTTTCATCAGATAATTTATTATTATTTGTTACTTTAACGCATTCTTTTGAAGCATCAATAAATAATGTACTATTATCTTTTTTACTTTTCTTTAAAACCATTATACAAGTAGCTATACTTGTTCCAAAAAATAGATTATCTGGTAATTGAATAATAGTGTCTATAAAGTTATTATCTATTAAATATCTTCTTATTTTCTGTTCTGCTCCACCTCTATATAAGATTCCCGGAAAACAAACTATTGAAGCTGTTCCATTAGTTGCAAGCCAAGATAAGCTGTGCATTATAAATGCAAAATCTGCTTTAGACTTTGGAGCAAGTACACCTGCTGGAGAATATCTAGGGTCATTGATTAAAACAGCATTATCATCTCCTGCCCATTTAATTGAATATGGTGGGTTAGAAACTATAACTTCAAAAGGCTCATCATCCCAATGTTGAGGGTTTATTAAAGTATCTTCGCAAGCTACATTAAATTTATCATAGCCAATATCATGTAAAAACATATTTATTCTACATAAATTGTAAGTTGTTAAATTTATTTCTTGTCCATAAAAACCATTTCTTATATTTTCTTTTCCTAAAATTTTTGCTGCCTTTAATAGTAAAGAACCGAGAGCCACAAGCTGGATCATATACTTTATTTACTGATGTTTTTCCTACTATTGCAAGTCTAGTTAATAATTCACTAACTTCTTGAGGTGTAAAAAATTCTCCGCCTGATTTACCAGCATTTGAAGCATACATTGTCATTAAAAACTCATAAGCATCTCCAAAAGCATCAATAGAATTTGTTTGATAATCTCCTAAATTTAAACCTTTTATTCCATTTAATATTTTTATTAGTCGTTCATTTCTTTTTGCTACTGTTGGACCTAATTTATTACTATTAACATCTATATCATCAAATAGTCCTGCAAAATCGTCTTCACTTTCGTGTCCTTTAGCTGAATTTTCTATATTTCTAAATACTCTTTCTAATATCTCATTTAAATCTTCTTTATGCTTGTCAGCATCTTTACAAACATTGCAAAAAAGTTCAGAAGGACGAATAAAAAAGCCTTTCTCCTTAACAAGATTTTCTCTTTCTAGTTCTGCTACAACATCTTTTATTTTTGCATAATCAAAATCTTTATCTCCTGCTTTTCTTTCGCCCTCATTTATATAGTTTGTTATATTTTCTGATATATATCTATAAAACATTATTCCTAAAATATATTGTTTAAAGTCCCAACCGTCAACTGCTCCCCTTAAATCATCTGCAATAGCCCATATTGCTTTATGTACTTCTTCTCTTTCTCTTACATTTTTTATATCCATATTTTGCCCCCTAGTAATTTACAAAAAATCTACTATATTTTATATCATAAATTACAGAATCTTACAACCACAATTCAAAAATTCATTTATACTTCAATATATAACAAAATATTTAAAAAACTAATATTTTTTATTTTTAAAATTCACTATTTTCAACAAAATTGCAAAAATACTCACCCATTTTGACAAAATTTAGAGTAAAATTGCAAAAATACATTCAAAAAATCATATAACCATTGATACATCTAACTTTTTAAAAAATTGCGGAATTGCAAAAAGTGTTGCAAAAATAATTGCAAAAATCTCAAAAATGGAAAATGTTTAAAAATGTCGAAAAGTGTAAAATTCTTTCAAACTAGCTCATATCAATAAATACAACATTTTGAAAAACAACAAAAAAAGATGAAAAAGGTTAACTTTTTCATCTTAAATGGTGACCCCTACGGGAATCGAACCCATGATTCCACCTTGAGAGGGTGGCGTCTTAGCCGCTTGACCAAGGGGCCAATTATCAGCTATTTATTTATACCATATTTTATTTTTTTAGTCAATACAAAGCTTAAGAATTTCTTCAAGTCGTTCATCTTGCTTAGTTAGATACAAATATCCAATTAAAGCCTCAAAAGCAGTAGATTGTGTATAATCTGCTATATTTGCATTTTTTGCAATATGATGATTTTCTGTATTTCTACCTCTTCTTACAACATCCTTTTCCTCATCTGTTAATTTATCCATTATTTTCTCTAATATATCAGCTTGAGCTTTTGCTTTAACATATTTAATAGCTTCTATATGTAATTTGTGTGGTTTAGCATTAGAATTATTAGTTAATTCTGTTCTTATGAATAATTCATATACGCTATCTCCAACATAAGCCCAAACTAACGGTGATAGCAATTTTGCATCTTCAATACTTTTTTCTCTTTTTATAAATTCCATTTTTATAACTTCGTTATTTTAATAACTATTTCTCCTTTTTTATTTATTTTTATTTGATTTAAATAAAGCTAAAACTTGAATTTTGTTTAAGCTTTATCAGCTTAACATTTCTATGGTTCTTCTAAACTTATTCTTCCTAATTTGCAACTTCTAAAATCATCTAAAATAATTCTAGAAATTCTTTCTTCATCAATATCTCCTCCAGGTTTTAATGTTCCTCTTTTTTTTGCTATTAATTGCATTAGTGAATAAATTTTATTAGTTTCTTTTTCTAATTGAGTAAATTCATCTTCTGTTATTTTGTATCTTTCCATTAAATTAATTTTATGCTTATTATATAATACTTTTAATAGTTCATAAGCTATTTCTGTAGTTTCTAAAATATCATCTTTAATTGTTCCTGTAAATGCCAAATTTAAAGCAATTTCATTGCTTTGAAATTTGGGCCATAATACACCTGGAGTATCTAATAATTCCTGATTATTATTAATTCTAATCCATTGTTTAGATTTTGTTACACCTGGACGATTTGCTACTTCTAATTTACTTTTTTTAGAGATTCTATTTATTAAAGAAGACTTTCCTATATTTGGAATTCCTACAATCATAACTCTAATAGTTTTCTTTATTCTTCCTCTTTCCTTTTGCTTCCTTATTTCATCTTCCATTAAAGAATCAACTTTTTTGGTAATTTTTTCTATTCCTTTTCCAGAATTAGCATCTGTTAAAAGGGTTGGTGCTTCTTTTGAAAAAGTTTCTAACCATTTTTTATTAATAATTTCATTAGATAAATCAGATTTATTTAATAAAATTATTTTCTTTTTATTCTTTGTTAATTTAACTATTTCTGGATTTCTACTAGAAATTGGGATTCTAGCATCTAAAAGTTCAATTACAACATCTACTAGTTTTAAATCTTCTTCTATTTCTCTTTTAGTTTTTGCCATATGTCCTGGATACCAGTTAATATTAATATTCTTTTTATTTTCTTGCATTTTTTCTCACTTTCTTTCTTTTTGAATTTTAAGTATTAATCTTAAATGTTCAAATCTAAACACTTTTTTAACCCATCGAATTCGACGTCTTTAAAACATTTATTTTTTATCTTCTAATAATTTTTCATCTATGTATTTATAATTTAAACTATTGCTTTTTGATACAGCCGATTTTTTAGTTTCTTTTTCATATAAGTCCTTTGCCCCTTTTGCAACTCCTCCACCACGTTTTGCTACATTTAAGTTTTCTTTTATTCCTTGTGGATGTTCTTCTCTTGCTATATCTCTTGTTGCAATTTCTCCAATATTAGTAAGAGCGACTTCTATATCTGTCATATTATCTCTTAAAGATTCTTTTCTAAGTCCTTTTAGTTTCTTATATTCACTAGCTTTCATTCCAGACCAACCTTTATATATTTCGTTTGTTAGAAGTGCAAATTCAACAGGTTTAGTAATTCCGCCCTCTTTCCAAACATCAGTAAGTTTAAATCTATCTACTATTCCACTTAATCTAGCTTTTATCCATTCATCAGTATATCCTTTGTTTCTATAATATTCAACAGCTCTATTCACAGCAATTTCTGGATCAAATACTTCATCAATTCTTTCACTTCCTAATTTTGCAAGCCATAGTTTAAATGGCTCTGCTTTAGGACTTGGAACAGATTCAATAAGTCTTAAAATTCCTTTTGTATCTAAGGTATCTGTTTCCCTCATTTTCCCATCTTGTGCTTTAATTTTCAACTGTACGATATTTTCGTACAGTTCACTTCCTTCTTTTTCTAATTTTCTTTTTAAATCTGTCCAATATCTTCTTGGAATATTGCTATCTGTCAATGCTCCAATAACATCAACAACACTAAAATAATATTCTTCCTTTTCACTATCCCAAATACTTCTTATTTCTTTATCTTCAAATAAATTTGAAATTGTCTCTAATTTATTATTATCCATAAATCTCCTCTTTTTATATCTTTTATAAACAAGACAAATTTTAAATGGCTCTATTACTTCAATATCATTCCATGACCTAAACCCGCATCTGTTCTCTTTAAAAAACCAAACTTTTCATAAAGCAATTCTAACACAAAAGCAAGCAATTTTCAACCAATTGCTTGCTTCTGTAATATATGTTTTTAATTAATTTATAAGAAAATAGAATATTACTATCTTTCTTCATCTGAGTTTCTAGTAGTAGTTTGTTTAGTTTCCTCACTTAATTGTCTTGCTGCTTCTGCAAATTTAGCCAAATTAGCACCTGCTAATTCTACAGCATTAACAACTTCTTCATTATTAACAGTTTCTCCCACTTTTGCTAATGTTTCTTCTGAGATTTCGTCATTTGATAATATATTTAAAGTAGCTAATGCTGCAATTGGAGATACTGAATAACGTAAATTACTTTTTTGAATTTGATTATAGACAGGATTATTTCCATCTTCCCTATTTGTTTCAGGTCCTTCTTGTGCATTTACATAAAATCTTCTAACAAATCCTGCAATTTCTTCTGGTTTATATGTATCTACTATTCTCTTTGCCTCATCTGACATTCCTTTTGCAAAGTCATTTCTCTCTGAAACTCTTTTATCTCTTTGCTCTTGCAAAGTTTGTACTCTTCTTTCTGTTTGTTCAAAAGATCTATTGGCAAGAGCACTTCTCTCTTGAAAATCACTTACATGTTCTGCATATAGCAATAATTGCTCTGGAACTTCAGAAAGCTCATGTCCTGGTTCAGGAAATTTAGAAGTTAAAGTTCTTGTCTCGCTATAAGTTGTTTTCCCCTCATTGTTTTTAGAAACTTCTCCAAATGTTCCATCCTGCAATTTAGTATATGCTTCAAAAGCTATTCTATACCCTTCATCTTTTTCCATTCTTTCTTGATGATTTTTTGCCAATCCATTTATCTCTTCAGCAACTTTTGCTCTACGTCTACTTAAATCTGTTTTATTATCTAATCTATCTTCAGATTGCTTATTTTTTCCAATCATATTTTTTATTCTATCAAATAATCTTGCAAAAGGATTTCTTTTTACTTCTACTAAAGACTCTTCTCTGTCTTGAGTCATTCTAATTGAGGAATATTCTTCATACAATTTGGATATTTTTTCCATGTTGTCTAGCACTCCTGACATTCCTGGAACTTGCATATCCACCTGTAATCTTTTATCTCTTTCATATGTCTCTGAGGTTTTTTGCAATTCTTTTTCAGATCTATTTGCCAAAACAGTTTTCATTAGATAATTATTAGCACTTCCCAAATCTTCTAATTTATCTGCTAGCTCAACAAATTCTCTAACTTTATCCATTGAGGTAATTTCATAACCATTAAAATTAGACCTAGTTTCATTTTTAAATAGTGGTTCTCCAGCAAGAGTTTGGATACTCATATAACCAACTGCTGTAACCGTAGCACAAGTATCTATTAAGTGTTGTTTAAGATTTTTTCCTGTTTTCTCATTTATAGCTGTTTCTGGTTCAGTTATTTCTGGATATAATGTTTCTAAAAGTTTTCCTTTATCTTCAATTGTTGCAAGCATTTCATTGGCTTTTTCTAAAGAACTTTCTAAATCTTGTTTTTTTTCTTTATAGCTTTCAATATCTTCTTGCTCTGCAGATGGCTCATTATTTCTTTCTTCTAATTCATCTATTTGCTTTTGCAATTCTTTTATAGTTTCCTCCAAAGAAGTTCTTACGTCTTCTATTTCTACTTGTAGTCTTGGAGTATTACTTATTTGCTCAGCAATTATTTTGGATGTTACTTGCATTTTTAATAATCTTACAGCCTCAAGTAAAGTTTCACTTTCACGAGATGCTCCTACTTTATGCAAATATAATTGTCCCTCTTTTGTATCAGCAACATCTATTAAATCTTTTACATATTTTAATAGTGTATCACTCATTAGTTTTTCCCTCCTCGATTTCTTTCATTAGTTTTTTCTCTAGTCTTTCTAAATATAAAAATAATTCAACATTATTATTACTCTTTTCTTCCATAAGACTCCTCCTTTAAATTACTTTTTTATTTATTTTATTCATGCAATTTGCTAGAAGCATAACCTTCTTCTATTTCTTTATTGCAATCATCCTCTATTAATTTTGCAACTTTTTCTGCCGTTTTTTCTCCATATAATAATTCCTTAATATCGTTGTGGAATACAGCTCTTACATTTCTCCAAGCAGGTGCATTTCCTGTAAAATTCCAGCCGTTTTTAATGTTATCTATATATTTTTGAATTTCTTTTAATTCTTCTGCATATTTTACAGCAACTTTGTGGCTACAAGGTAATGCTCCTGCTGAATAATCTAAGCAGTCCTCGTTTTCATAAATGAATTTAACAAAATCTTTAGCTACTTCTAATTTTTTCTCATCATCATTATCAAAAACTTCAAATCCTGTAAGGAATGTTGAGCAAAAACCATTTCCTTCTACAGAAGGGAAATTAACATATCCATAATCAATATCAGATTTTTTTATGGTAGCATTTAATACAGCATTATTTATATAAATTGCTAGTTGTCCATTCATAAATAATTCATAACAATCATTTATTTCAACATTTTCCGCATTTTTTGGGAAATATGATTTTTTATTGCAATCCATTAACCATTGTACTGCCTCTATTCCTTCTGGAGTAGTTAATTTTATTTTTCCTTCATCATCAAAAAACTCGCAACCTCTACTACGAAGGATTGTCATAATATGAGTATCTCCCATTTCATTTTTAGCATACATCATCATTGGATATACATTTTCTGGTAATTTTTTATATAGTGCATTTAAAATTTTGTCCCAATCTTCTAAAGACCAACTTTGAATAATATCTTCATCTGAGATATATTTTTCAAGTCCTGCTGTTCTAAACATTTCTTTATTATAGCACAATGTGTTTTGCATACCTAAATATGGCATCATATAAACTTTTCCATTAAGTGTACTATTTTCCCAGTAGCTTTCATCAATATCTGTTCTTATTTCATCTGTGATTATATCATCTAATGGAACTACTTTACCGGTGTGAACATATGTTGACATATTCATATATTCTTCATATAAAACATCTGTTGCCTGAGGTGTGTTGTAGCAACCTATTATTTGATCATCTTCTTCTGATTTTTCAAATTGAACAACATTTACTTTTACTTTTGCTTTTTTATATTGCTCTTCAAATATCTTAGCAACTTCTTTCACAAAAGTATAACTATCGTTTAAATTTTCATCTTTACAAGATGCCATCTGTAAAACTGGTGTTTTAACTGTTATTGAAATTTCTTGCTCCTCTTCTTTACTTGAAGAATTTTTATTTACTAAAGAATATACTCCAAAGCCTAGTCCAAATACTATTAAGACTACTAATACTATAATAACTATTTTTTTCGTCATTATATTTCCCCCTTCTAACCTAAAATTTCTTTTAATGCCTCAATTAATTTTTGTATATCTATTGGCTTTGCCAAATGTCCATTCATTCCTGCTTCTTCAGCTACTTTTTTATCTTCTTCAAAAGCATTTGCTGTCATTGCCAAAATAGGAATATTTGCTATTTTTTTATTTTCAAAGCTACGAATTGCTTTTGTTGCCTCATATCCATTCATAATTGGCATTTGTATATCCATTAAAACAAGATCAAAATATCCAGGTTTTGCATTTGCTAATATTTCACAAGCCTCTTTTCCATTTTCAGCATTTTCCACTAAAAATCCAAAATCTTGTAAATATTCAGTAGCAATTTCTCTATTCATCATGTTGTCTTCAACTAAAAGAATTCTTTTTCCTGCAAAATCAATTTTCTCTTCTTGCCCTTTTTCTTCTTTTCCTTTTCCACAAATTTTTAATAGCAGTTTTTTTAGGTCAGATGGGAATAATGGCTTACTAATAAAATCTGTAACACCTGCTTCTTTAGCTTCTGTTTCAATTTCTCCCCAATCATAAGCTGAAAGCATAATAATTGGATATTCTAGTCCTATAATTTTACGAATACGTCTTGTTGTTTCAATACCATTTAAATCTGGCATTAACCAATCTATCATATAAATTTTATATGTATCTTCCATTTGTTCTGCTTCTTTAACACGAGCAACAGCTTCTTTTCCATACATTGTCCAGTCAGATTTTAGTCCGAGTTGTCTTAACATATGTGAAATGCTTTGACAAGAATCCATATCATCATCAACAACTAAAACTCTAACATCTTTTAAATAATCTATTTCTTCTATTTCTTTGTGTTCTTCTTGCAATCTTAATTCCAATGTTACAATAAATTCTGTTCCTTTTCCAACTTCACTTTCTACTTCAATAGTTCCGCCCATCATATCCACAATGTTTTTAGTAATTGCCATTCCAAGTCCAGTTCCTTGAATTCCGCTTACTGTGCTATTGCGTTCTCTTGCAAAAGGCTCAAATATTTCTTTTAAGAATTCTTTGCTTATACCAATTCCACTATCTTTAACTCTAAATTCATAAGTTCCATATCCTTTTTTAGTTACTGGCTTTTCTGTAATACGTATAGCTATTGTTCCTCCAGGCTCAGTAAATTTAATAGCATTTGATACAAGATTTATAAGTATTTGATTTATTCTTAATTTATCACAATAAATATTTTCGTCTTTTACATCAACAGTATCTATAACAAATTCCATTTGCTTTGCTTTTACATCAGCTTGTACAATATTTCTTATGCTGTGAAGTATTTCTGCTATATTTTCTTCTTTTTCTTCTATGTTTACTTTTCCAGATTCTATTCTACTCATATCTAAAACATCATTAATTAAAGAAAGTAAATGATTTGATGATTGAGTAATCTTTTCTACATAATCTTCTACTCGTTCTTTATTATCTATATGCGTTTTTACTAATGATGTATATCCTATAATAGCGTTCATAGGTGTACGAATGTCATGTGACATATTATTTAAAAATGTAGTCTTAGCTCTACTTGCTTGTTCAGCTAAAGCTAAAGCCTTTTCTAGTTCATCTCTATGTTTTATTTCAAAGTTCATTGAATTTTTTTGTGAATGATTTTTAAATATTAAAATGATAACCACAAAAATTGCAACTAATACTGAAACAATTAATATTGTTAACATTCTAAGCATACTACTGCTTTGTTCTTGATATATAGAAACTGGAACAGACATTACACAATACCAATCAACATCTTTCATTGGTGTGCAAACCATTATACGTTCTTCACCTTCTAATTTATATCTTAAAGAAAAACTTTCCCTTGATTGTATTTTATTTCTAACATCTTCTAATGATAAGTTGTTATCAATCCAGTCTTTTCCAATTACTGTGTAAAAATCTTCTCTTTCAAAAGCACTTGTGCCTGTGTTTACTGTTGCTAAATAATATCCATCTTGATCTATAACACTACTATATCCTCTTCCTCCATAGCTTTCTATTCTAAGCTCATCTTCTAGTGTTTCAATTTTATAATAAGCAACAGCATAAATAAATCTATTATTCTCTACTGTAAAAGGTTCTATTTTTGAGCCTATTAATAACATTTCTCTTCTAGTATCTACTGCTTCATTGTCTATATTATCTTTTCTATATACAAATCTATCTTTTGAAGATTGTTTGCAAAGATCTAATAAAGATTGGTTTTCTTTTACTGCATAATTGCTACTAAATGTTTTTCCATCTTCTGTTACTAAAAGCATTTCTACCATTTCTACTGTTTCAGATTTTATATTTAATTGCTTTAGCATCTCTGAAGTAGATGTATGTTTATTTTGTTTTAATTCTTTTGCTATTCCTTCAACATGCATCCACCTATGCTCCAATCCTGAAAGAATAGATTTTTCATCATGTTTTGATATTTCTCTCATATTACTAATAGAATTATCTATTAATCTATCTGTAATAAGAATTGAAAATATACGATATGCATTATAGATAACAATAACCGCAATAATTGTTGTTATTAAAATAATTAAATTCGTTCTCTTTATTTTCTGATTTTTGTATTTTATATTTGTATCTATTTTTTTATTTGTTTTTCCTTTGTTATTAGTGCTCAATTCATATTCCCCCAACTATCGATAAAAAGCTCTTGTTTATACTTAAATACTATAATCCTATAGTATCAAATTATAATAATATACAGTAAAAGTCAATAACAATTATGTTAAATTTATGTTAGTTTTTTAGGCTTTTTGAAATAAAAAAAAGTAAATATCAAAATGATTTTGATATTTACTACAAACATTATTTTTTTCATTTTTTTAAAATTTATATTGGTTTCTATCTGCCCTTTCATCAAACTGTCTATCGTAATCTTTATTTGCATAGAACCAATCTTCTCTTTTCTTTCCATTTCCTAAAGTTCTGTTCTTATTTAGTAAAACATCTAGGAATGTTAATGCTGGAAGAATAACTCCTATTACTGTAAAAAGCAAATTCGCACTGCTTGCAATATCTAATCCACCGATGCCAACTGTCATAATTGTATTATATAATGCTGTTCCAAAATATGTTGCATAAACTGCAAAATATATAGCAGCTCCAACTATATTTCTCTTTATAATTAGTATCATACATGGTAAAGTAATAAATAATACTGCTATTTCCGTATTAGTATTTATTGGTTGTGCAAAGAAAGATACATCTAATTGATATAATAGTGTTGCAATAGCTCTAAAAAACCAAAACAATACTCCTAAAAAAGTAATTAAATAGCTAAATAAAGACATTTTTTATCACCTCTTTTATATAAAAAAAGCGTGCGATATACACACGCCACTATTTAACTCTATTCATCATCTGTAAAATTAAATTCTTCTTTAAATTTTTCTTTAAAAATCTCAAAAACAGCTGTTAATGTATTCTCGTCATCAACGCTTACATAAGACTCTTCATCTTTATTTTCTTCAGAATCATCAACTTTTAATATTACTACTTCTCCATCATCTTCTTCTCCTTCTTCAACTACAGGTAGTAATACTACATATTCTTCTGATTCATACTCTATTAAATCTAAGAATTCGAATTTTACTTCGTTGCCATTTTCGTCGTTCAAAATTATAATATTGCTTAAGTTTTCATCTTCTATTTCGTTTAATTCGTTTTCTTCATTTTCCTCATCCATTTTTTATTTCTCCTTCCTCTGTATTTTATATCCAAAAATATGATATACTAAAGATTATTTTTTTGCAATACTTTTTCGTAAATTTAAAAAAATCTTCATATAATTGAAATCTATTTTTTATTTATATACATTTCCAATATATAAACTGCTGAAATTGTATCAACTACTTCTTTTTTCTTGTTTTTATTAATATCTAAAAAATTCATGGTTTTGTGTGCTGCAACAGTTGTAAGTCTTTCATCTACAGTTACAATTTGCTTTTTATTATACTTACATTTAAGTTTATGTATGAATTTTTCTGTTACTTCCGCTCTTATTGTTTTTGTTCCATTCATATTAAATGGCATTCCAACAACAATTATCTCAACATCTGGATACTTCTCAAAAATTTCATCTAATCTTTTTAATAAAACTTTATCGTTTCCATTATATGATATTGTTTCTAGTCCTTGCGCAGTTATTCCTAAAGCATCTGTAATGGCTATGCCAACTCTACTGTCGCCATAATCAATTCCTAATATTCTCATGAAATTAATCTTCCAATCCAATATAATATTTTACCATTTTTTCTAGAAGTTCGTCTCTTTCTATTAATCTAATTAAATTTCTTGCATCATTATGACTAGTTATATAAGTAGGGTCTCCTGACAATATATAACCAACTATTTGATTTATTGGGTTATATCCTTTTTCAACTAAAGCTTGGTATACTTCTTTTAAAATTTCTTTAGCTCTAATGCTTTTATCTTTGTCTACTTTAAAGCTCATTGTTTTATCAATAGCCATAACTTTTCCCTCCTAAATATAATTTATTTTACTTTCATTTGGATCTGCTGAATCTAAATACTCTTCTAATTTTTTGTTTAGTTGTTCAATTCCAGTACCTTTATAGTATGTTGATACAACAAAATTAATAATTGGTGAAGCAGTTTTTTCTTCTTTTAGTTCTCTTACCTTTACTCTTTTTCCATTGATTACTTTTTTTACTTCCATTTCTTCTGCTTCTTCAACTATCTCTAATTCTTCCATTTCTGTCTTTAGTGTTTTTAAGAATTCTTCGACACTGCCTTCTTCAACTCCTGAGAAAACTATTACAAATTTTGGTCCCATATATCTTACAAATACATATTGTGCTGGTATTTTTGTTTTTACTATGTTGCTAATTTCTGTAATAACTTCATTTCCCATTTGTCTACTTGCTTTTTCGTTTATTTCTTCTATATTTATTATTTTAAACATACATACTGCAGAAGTAGGATATTTATCAAATGTTTTTTTAGCTTTTCCATACAAATATTCAGCTGAATATAGTCCAGTAAATTTATCTACTCTAACAATTTTTTCCATTGCATCTTGATAAGACATTGTTGATAAAATTGATATGATATTATCTTTTATAACTTCAATAATTGCTGTATCCATTTTATCAAATGCGTGCATTCTTCCACTTTCCATAATCCAATATCCAATATAGATATTATCTATATATAGTGGGAAAAACATTGCAGATTTTGCTCTGCCCATTTCAACTTTTTGATAAGGTAATTTTTCATTTTCGTTATCTATTGTTATATATTTTGGAGTTGCTGTTGAAACACTGTCTTGAAAAATTTCCTCATTATGCAAATTAGTTAATGTTTGATGATGTATTTCATCAACATTTGTAGCTTTAATTACATACTCTGCACCATCAAAAACTACTATTGTTGAATATTTTATATCATATTTTTCAATAACAATATCGTTAATTTTATTAATTTTTTCTTCAACAGAATCTTCTTCTCCAGCTACCTTCATAAAATCTTGTAAAATTGATAATTTATTTATTTGTTGATTTATATTATTAAAAGCTTCAATTTTCTTTCCGAACATGAAGGTTATATGCGACAAGAATAATAATTGCTATAACCAAAACTACTATAACTATTGCTATCAAGATATCACACCCCTACTTATTTTAATTTCATTTTAAAATTTATTTTTACTATTGTTTTTTTTCATTTTATTTAATGTATTTCCCATATTTCCTGAAAAATTAGTAGCATCATAATTTAATTGTGAAGATGGTGCTTTTGAACCATAGTTTGGTTTACCAACTAAAGGATATACCATTTCACCTAAATTTTTTAATTTACTTATAAAAGTTTTTGAATATCCGCTTATCGTTAAATTACATGTTGCCATTGAATCTAAATATTTTGAATATGCTGCTTCTTCAAATGGAATACTACATGCCTTTACCATATCTTTATTGAATAATTCTGTCATAAAAGACATTGAAGGATCATTATAGAAAGACATACCTCCTATTATTACCTTTGTTGTTAAGCTTCTAACTTTTACTTCTTTATTAATTACAACTCTAACTTTTTCTGGCTCTAACACACCTTTTGATTTTAAATCTCTTAAAAATGCTGTTAATGGTTGTATTGTTAGAATATCCATTGATTGTACTAAATAAATTTCTTGACAACTTGCAAAATAAGATGGATCTGTATCAAAATCGCAATCTATTAATATAAGAGAATGATTTTGAACTAATGTTGATAAAATTGGTTCTGCATCTGAATAATCTTTTCCATCATTTGGAAGTGCAGTATAAACAGTTAAGTTTCTATTTTTGTTAACTTTTATACCTTCTGCAAATCCTTTTTGTAATTTACTAATTGAATTATAAGCTATATTTCTTAAATCTTCTTCATTATTTGTATAAATGTAGAATGAATTTTTATTTTTGGTCATATCTAAAATAGCTGTGTTTATTCCTAAAGAAGAAAACAATGCGGCTAAATTATTTATTAAAAATGAGGTTCCATTTTTAGTTGTTCCTAAAAAAGTTACTATTTTTTTATCTTTTGTTAATAAGCTATTTAAACTAGACATTGAATAATCAATTTTTGGTTTAATACTTTCTATTTCTTTGCTTGAATTATCTTCTGATGTACTATTTTCTTCTTCATCTTCTTCATCATCTTCTAGTCCAAATAATAAATCTTCGCTATCATCTTCATTAGTTGTTTTAGAAGATTTATTGCTAGATGATGAGCTTGTATCTTCATCTAAATCATCTAAATCATCAAGTCCTGGTAAGTTTACTTCGTCAGTATATTCTTCCTCATCATCCATTCCTGGTAACACATCGTCATCACTATCTTCTTCTGTTTCATCTTCTTCTACTTCATCATCGTCCATTCCTGGTAATACATCATCGTCATCTTCTTCTACTTCATCATCATCCATTCCTGGCAATACGTCGTCATCATCATCTTCTTCTACTTCATCATCGTCCATTCCTGGCAATACGTCATCATCATCTTCTTCTACTTCATCATCATCCATTCCTGGTAATACGTCGTCATCTTCTTCTACATCGTCGTCATCCATTCCTGGTAATACATCATCATCTAATTCTTCACTTTCTTCTGCTTTTGATAATGTTTCATTTACTTGTTCATCTTCCATACCAGGTAATATTTCGTCATCATCTAAATCATCTACTACTTCTTCTTTTTTCTTTACCTCTCCTATTTTTTTCTTAGGTGGTAATTTAACTTCATCTTCTTCAAGAACATCATTAGTAGATTCAACTTTTTTTATTGGTTTTTCCATTTTTACAGCAGATGTATTTATTGCATTTGGATTTTTTGGTTTTACTCTTACAACTCTACCATCTGGTAATACTTTCTTTTGATATACTGGTTTTTCTTCAGCTTCAACTACTGATTTAACTGTTGGTTCTTTTTTAACAACTTTTTTTACAACAGTTGGTTTTTTCACTTCTTCTGTAGGAGTAACTATTTTAACTTCTGGTTTACTTGTAGATACTTTTTTCTTTCCAGATGTTTTTACAGAAGATGGTATAACTATTGGTCCTGATATTTTATTTTTTGCAGATCTATTTTCTATTATATCTATTTTAATTCCTGTTTGTTTTCTTGCTTCTTTTGCCTTTTGTTCTGGGCTATTTACTTTTTGAATTTTACCATTTACAGACATTAATTGTTGATATTTTTGACAATCTTCCTCTAGAACTGCCTTTACATTCATTGGTAAACAATTTATAACTATTTTTAATTGCTCATCTGTATATTGACTTGCTATACTGTTAAAACTTTCTGAATATTTTTCTGTGTTTTTTCCTAATTTTCTAAAATGTGTTATTATATTTTGAATTTCTAATTCACTAACTTCGCTATCGCTTTTATTGCTATAATTTACATCTTCTGTATCGATTTTATAATAACTTTTTGCTTCCTTTTTTACTCTTGGTTTATTTATTAATTCACATACATTAGATGTGTTTCTATCAGAGCCTAAAAGTGCATTATATATTCCAATGCCAAATATTTTTACTAAAAATGCACATCCTTTTGTGTGTCTATCTGAACATATTAAAACAATTGATGTTTCATTTCCATCAATATCTTGTGCTTCATCACTAATATCATCAAGCTTTTCAAAAATAAATTTATCTATTGCTTCATAATTATTGTTTGAAAACGCTTCTAAATCTTCACTTATAACTATTCTATCATAGCTTTTATCTTTTTGTATTTCTTTTAATATTGCGTTAAAATAATATACGTTTTTATAAGAAATAATCTCCTTATATTTTTTTTGATATTCCTCAACAATTGTATCGGAAATCTTTTCATTACTAACCGCAAATAATACTTTCATTTGTTAACCCCTCCAACCATTTACTACAATTGCAAATACTAATGGTAATACTTGACATATCAATAAAATCGTAACAAAGGTTATAATAAGCATAAAACCTCTATCTCTAACATCCAATTTTCTTATACCTAGTACATATTGATATATTGATCCTACTGCTATACCTACAAAGCAAAATGGTATACTATATATTCTAAGTATGTTCAAAATATAAGCTGCAATACCAAATGGAGTAGAACCATATTTTTCTATGTAATCTTCTAATTTATCTTTAGCTGATTCTTTAATTTCTACTAATTGTGTTGCTTGTTCAGACTCTAGAACTTCTTCTCCCGTAACAGCATATGTTTTTACAGGACATATAAACATTCCTAAAAATATTGCAAAAATTAGTGCTGTTATTGATATTTTCTTTATCATATTTATAAAAAACCTCCTTTTGGGCTAATTATCTCAAAATATTATACTACATATAATATAATACAATATTCTTAAGAAAATATCAACCGTAAATTCTAATTTTTTTCCTATTTTTTACTCAAAATAATTTTAATCTTAATACAAATTTTTGTCAAACCAAATTTAATAAAATATTTTATTTCCGTAAGATTTTTTTTGAACTTTTTCAAAATAATTTTTTAATAAATTTTTAATAATCTTTCAAATATTTTTTAACTAAAATTGAAGTCTATTTAATTTTTTTATTTAAATTTCAAGCATATTATTAATTGCCATCATTATTCCTAATTTTCCATATTCATAAGTTAATCCACCTTGCATATATGCAGTGTATGGCTCGTGTAATGGTCCGTCACAACTTAGTTCTATTGTTGAACCAGGAGTAAAGCTTCCACCTGCCATAATTTCTTTAAATTCATATCCAGGCATATCATCTGGAACTGGAACAACATAAGATTCAATTGGTGAAGCCTTTTGAAGTCCTTGACAGAATTTAATCAATTTTTCTTCTGATTTTAGTTCTATTGTTTGAATTATGTCTGCTCTTTTTTCATCAAATCTTGGACTTACACCTTCAAATCCAAATTTTTCTAACATTCTACTTGCAAAAATCATAGATTTTAAAGCAGATTTTACAACACTTGGAGCCATAAAAATTCCTTTATAGTATGATAGCAATTGATTAAAATTTGCTCCCATATCTTTTCCAACGCAAGGTGCTGTTAATCTTTCAGCAACCATATTTATTAAGTCTTTTCTTCCTACAACATATCCCCCACTTGTTGCTATTCCTGCACCCAAATTTTTCATCAAAGAACTAACAAATAAATCTGCTCCAACTTCAGTTGGTTCTTTGCTCTCTACAAATTCTCCATAACAATTATCTACCATAATAATTATTTCTGGATTTATTTCTTTTATTAAATTTATTACTTTTTCTATTTTATCTATATTTAAACTTTTTCTTTGAGAATAACCTCTAGAGCGTTGAATTTCTATCATTTTTATGTTGTCTTTTTTCACTCTAGTTTCAATTTGTTCATAATCGAAGTCATCATTTACAAGTTCGATTTGTTCATATTTTATTCCATGCTTAATTAATGAATTTTCACTATTTCCAGTTAATCCTATTACACTTTTTAATGTGTCATAAGGTTCACCAGAAATGCTAATTAAAGTATCTCCATATTTTAAAATTCCAAATAAAGCTATTGTTAAAGCATGTGTTCCAGACATTATTTGTGGTCTTACTAAGGCATCTTCTGCTTTAAATATATCACTATAAATTTTTTCTAATTTTTCTCTTCCACCATCATAATAACCATAGCCAGTTATCTCATTAAAATCTGTTGTTGAAACTTTATTGTCTTGAAAGGCTTTTAAAACTTTCATACTACAATTTAAGCAATTTTCTTCTAGATTTTTAAAAATTGGCTCTAATTCTTTTTCAACAATGTTTGCTGTTTCTAATATTTTTTCACTAATTCCTGATTCTTTATACATAATATTTCTCCATTAATTTATTTTTATAACTTAGTTATTATAACATTTTTTTCATAACATGTGAATAAGATGTTTTAATATTTACAATAAATAATTCATCTAAAAATAGTTAATTTATCAAATTTTAAAAAAAGTGTTGAAATAATTCAACACTTTTTCTATTTTATTTTGCTTCATAAGTTGAAACTTCAATTGTTTCTATAACAACATCTTCGAGTGGCTTATCATTACTGTTTGTTTGTACTTTAGCAATCTTATCAACTATATCCATTCCTTCATATACTTGTCCAAATACTGTGTATTGCATATATAAGCTTAAATATCCACCATAATTTTTATATTGTTCAAGTAAATCTTCTGGATATCCGCCTTTCTTCATATATGTTTCCATTTGCTCTGAATAATTTGCTTGTGTTATAAAGAATTGACTTCCTATACTATTTGGTAAACTAGACATTGCCATACAAAGAGAACCTCTATATGGTACCAAGCTTTCATCTAATTCTGTTCCAAAGCCATCACCCCATATGCTTTCTCCACCAGTTCCATCACCTTTTGGATCTCCACCTTGAATCATGAATTCATCAATAACTCTGTGAAAAGTTAAGTTGTTATAATATCCTTCTTTTGCATGTGTAACAAAATTTTCAACAGCTTTTGGAGCTATATCTTTAAAGAATTTAACTTTTATATCTCCAAAATTTTTAACTTTGATTATTGCAATTGTTTCACCATTTTCTGGCATTGCCATTTGCTTTTTAGCAGATTCCTCATAATTTACTTGCTCAATTTCTTTTGTAGTTTCATTAGAAACAGTGTTAGTTTTAGCTGTGTTTGTAGCAGTATTATTTGATTTTGCTGTTGTGTTTGTAGAATTGGTGCTATTATTATTTGCACATCCAGTTAAAATAACTGCCACTACTACAACTAAACAAATCATTAAAAGTACAACTATCATTTTTTTCATTCTTTGCTTGTATGATTTATAAATCATACTCTCCTTTCTTTTAATATATTTTATATAAAAACTTAATAACTAATTATTTATCAAAATATTTGCTAATTTCCTCTAAACCATAAAAATCACATTGTCTAAATATGTCATAAGCTACTATTGCTACTGCATTAGATAAATTTAAAGATCTTAGAGTTTCTCTCATTGGTATTCTTATGGCTCTATCAAAATATTTTTTTAAAATGTCTTCTGGAAGGCCTTTTGTTTCTTTTCCAAATAGCACAAATATTTCTTCCATTTTTGAATAATCTACATCTGAATAAACTTTTTTACCTTTTGTTGTTACAAAAAACATATTATTTTCTTCTGGCTTGTATTTTTCTAAAAATTCACTAAAACTTTTATGTTCTTCTATTTCTAATTTATCCCAATAATCTAGTCCTGCTCTTTTTACTTGTTTTTCTGAAATTGAGAATCCTAGTGGATAAACTAAATGAAGTTTTGCTCCTATTGCAGCACAAGTTCTTGCTATGTTTCCAGTATTTTGTGGTATTTCTGGTTCTACTAATACAATGTTTAATTTCATTTTTCTGTCCTTCCAATTTTTAAGTTATATTATCTCATTTTCTTTTAGAATTTGATATATTCTATCTATAGGTAGTCCTACTATTCCCATGTAACTTCCTTCAATTTTTTTAACAAATTT
This sequence comes from uncultured Clostridia bacterium, assembly GCA_947628085.1. Taxonomy (GTDB): domain Bacteria; phylum Bacillota; class Clostridia; order TANB77; family CAG-508; genus Scatovivens. The sequence continues at coordinate 13,806 of CANQYM010000011.1, read as the reverse complement.
GCAGAAAGAACTTTGAATAGCATAAGATCCTGCTTTATCATAAGGTTCTTCTGAATCTATGTAGTCAATAATTTCTTCATCTGATATATGAGATAACTCAATTATAGACTTACTTATATCTTTATATTCTTTATATTTTCCATGGTCTTCAATTAATACAGAAAAACTTGTATAAACAATATGGGAATCATTTTCTAATTCTTTAAGCATTCTAATTGCATCTTCTCTATCTTTAGGTTTTCCAAGCACTTTGTTATCTTTTACAACTATAGTATCTGCACCAATAATTGCTCTATCTCCTTGTGTGTTGTTAAAAACATCTTTTGCCTTAAGATATGCAACTTCTTTAGATTGTTCTTCTATATTTTCTCCATCTTCAATTTTTTTCTCATAAGAACTGGGTAAAACTTCAAATTCTATTTTTGTTAAAGATAAAATTGCAGACCTTCTTGGAGATTGTGAGGCTAAAATAATTTTCATTTTCACTACCCCCTTTTTATTTTTAAACATTATATATTTTTAGGAAAAAACTGTCAATTAGATTTAATTTAATTATTGTAAGAATTTTATTTTAAAAATTGGTTATTCTACTATTGAAAAAATGTATTTGCTATGTTAGAATTTTTATTTAGTAAGTCAATTTTAGATTTACAATTTTATTTGTATTTTTACTTGGAGGAATTTATGGAATTTAAAGAATGGAAAAATTTTAAACCTGGTTCTTGGATGCAAGAAGTAGATGTAAGAGATTTTATTCAAAAAAATTATACACCATATGAAGGAGATTCTTCTTTCTTAGCAAACGCTACAGAAAAAACAAAAAAACTTTGGAAAACTGTACTTGATTTATATAAAGAAGAAAGAGATGCTGGTGGTGTTTTAGATATATCTGAAGATGTTGCTTCTACTATTTCAAGTCATGATGCTGGATATATAAATAAAGATTTAGAAGAAATTGTAGGTCTTCAAACAGATGCTCCTCTAAAAAGAGCTATTATGCCAGCAGGTGGTATTAGAATTGTAGAAAAATCTTGTGAAGCATATAATAGAAAAGTTTCAGACAAAATAGATGATATTTATCATAATCATAGAAGAACACATAACGATGGCGTTTTTATGGCATACACACCAGAAATAAGAGCTGCAAGAAGTTCTCATTTAATTACTGGTTTGCCAGATGGATATGGTCGTGGAAGAATAATTGGTGATTATAGAAGAGTTGCTCTTTATGGGGTTGATTTCTTAATTCAAGAAAAGAAAAAAGATCTTTCTCATTTAGAATTTTCTAATATAAATGAAGAAATAATTAGACAAAGAGAAGAACATTCAGACCAAATTTTAGCTTTAGAAGAACTTAAAGTTATGGCTCAAAAATATGGATTTGACATTTCAAAACCTGCTAGTAATGCTAAAGAAGCTGTTCAATGGACATATTTTGGCTACTTAGGAGCTATAAAAGAACAAAATGGTGCTGCTATGAGTCTTGGCAGAACTGCATCTTTCTTAGATATCTATTTTGAAAGAGATTTTAAAAATGGTGCTATAACAGAAGAACAAGCTCAAGAAATAATGGATCATTTTGTTATGAAATTAAGAATGGTAAGATTTTTAAGAACACCAGAATATGATGAATTATTTAGTGGAGATCCTGTTTGGGTTACTGAAAGCATTGGTGGTATGGGAATTGATGGAAGAACCTTAGTTACTAGAAATTCTTTTAGAATTTTACACACATTAGAAACTTTAGGTTCTGCACCAGAGCCTAATTTAACTGTTTTATGGTCTACTAGCCTTCCAAAAGGTTTCAAAGATTATTGTGCAAAATTATCTATAAAAACAAGCTCTATTCAATATGAAAACGATGATTTAATGAGAAAATATTGGGGCGATGATTATGGAATTGCTTGTTGTGTTTCTGCTATGAGGATTGGTAAACAAATGCAATTTTTTGGTGCTAGAGCAAATTTAGCTAAAACTCTATTATATGCTATAAATGGCGGTAGAGATGAAAAATCTGGTAAACAAATTACAAGTAAAATGGTTCCTGTTACTTCAGAATATTTAGATTATGATGAAGTTTGGGAAAAATTTGACAATATGTGTGATTGGGTTGCTAGAGTTTATATGAATGCATTAAATATTATTCATTATATGCATGATAAATATTGCTATGAAAAATTAGAAATGGCTTTACATGACCAAGAAATTTTTAGAACAATGGCTTGTGGTATAGCAGGACTTTCAATAGTTGCGGACTCATTCTCTGCTATGAAATATGCAAAAGTAAAAGTTATTAGAGATGAAACTGGACTTGCTATTGATTATAAAATTGAAGGCGATTATCCTAAATATGGTAATGATGATGATAGAGTTGATAGCATTGCTGTAGAAATTGTAAAAATGTTTATGAATAAGCTAAAGAAGCAACCTACTTATAGAAATTCTAAACCTACAATGTCTATTCTTACTATTACTTCTAATGTTGTTTATGGTAAAGCAACTGGCGCTACTCCAGATGGAAGAGAGTCTGGAAAGCCTTTTGGTCCAGGTGCAAATCCTATACATGGAAGAGATACACACGGAGCACTTGCTGTATTAAATACAATTTCAAAATTACCTTATAAATATGCTGAGGACGGCATAAGCTATACATTTGCAATAGTTCCTAGTGCATTAGGTAATAATGAAAAAACAAGAATAAATAATTTAACATCACTACTTGATGGATATTTTGCTAAATTTAGTCATCACATTAATGTAAATGTTTTTGATAGAGCACTTTTAGAAGATGCTATGGAACATCCTGAAAAATATCCTCAACTTACAATTAGAGTTTCTGGGTATGCAGTAAATTTCATAAAACTAACTAGAGAACAACAATTAGATGTTATAAATAGAACTATACATGAAAGGATTTAGTTTTTAGGAGATATTATGGTTGGAAGAATTCATTCAATAGAAACTTTTGGAACAGTAGATGGTCCTGGAATTAGATTTGTAATTTTTATGCAAGGATGTACTCTAAGATGCAAATATTGTCACAATAGAGATACTTGGGAAATTAATTCTGGAAAAAGTACCACTGTTCCCGAGCTTATAAAACAAATTGAAAAATATAGAGCCTATATTGATAATTCTGGTGGAGGTGTTACTGTTTCTGGCGGTGAACCACTAGTACAAGCAGAGTTTGTTACCGAGCTTTTTAAAGAATTAAAAAGCATTGGTATACATACTGCTCTTGATACTTCTGGAAGTCTCCCTCTTTCAAATCAAATTAAAGAATTATTAAAATATACTGATTTAGTAATTTTAGATATAAAACATATTGATAATGAAAAAGCCATAAAATTAACTGGCTTTTCAAATAAAAATAATCTTGAATTTGCAAATTATTTAAGTAATGTAGGTATTCCTGTTTGGATTAGACAAGTTTTAATTCCTGGATTTACAGACGATAAATTTGATTTGCAAAAATTAAAAAAATTTATAGATTCACTAAACAATGTTGAAAAAGTTGAAATTCTTCCATATCATGATTTAGGTAAATTTAAATGGAAAGAATTCGGAGATAAATATGAATTAGAAAATGTTGCTCCACCTACTCAAGAAGAAATTAAAAAAGCTGAGAACATTTTAGAAATTTAAAAAAATTGCACCTCTTTTAAAACTAGCTTAAAAAATTTATTTTTTTGAGCTTACTTTAAAAAGAGATGCTTTTTATTTTATTTTCTTTTTTTATAAAGCTTCATAGTAGCTTCAATATCTTTATAGCTTAAATACCCTACTCTCATTTTGTCTACACTTCTAACATTTACTTCTTCATAAATAACTCGATTTGAAATTTTATATCCTTCAACCATATACTTTCCAAATCCTAAAAGAACTGCAGTTACATCTGTTAAAATCTCATTTGGTATTCTTTCTGCCAATCTTATGTTATTAGAAAGTAGCAAATGATGTGTACACTCGTGTGCTAAAATAGAAATTACAGTATTAATTTTCATATCATTTTTAATATTTAAAACAATATTCTTTTTATTTTCTAAATCTTCTTTTTCAATATATAATCCCGCATATTGAACAGAATTTCTACTAGATAAATAATTTATTTTTAATTTTATATCTGAAGAGTTTAAATTCATATACAATAAAATTTCATTTAATAATTCTAAAACATATTTTTCTGAAAATCTTGAATATCTTAAATGTCTTTCTAAATCTTCATTTAATATAAATTCACTTTTATTTTCTAGTCCTAATTTATTAATATATTTTTGAGATATTTCAATGTATTTTAAAATATCATCATTTTTTAAATTTCTAATATTCACACCCCTTTTTTGAAGTGTTTCTATATTTTTTTTATTTATTAAAGTAACTTTTAATGTATTTAAAAACCATAAAATATAATATCTACTTTCATAAATTACTATAAGAATAATTGCTATTATTGTAGGTATAATAAAATATTTAATACTCATTTATGAATTCCCTTCATTAGATTAACATAATATTATTATACTACTTTATGGCTATCTTTTCAATTATTTACACCTCAATTTATTTAAGCTATTTAATCTATCTAAATTGTTATTCTATTAAAATTAATATCCAGTTACTGGCAATTTTTTAGTTACTATATTTTTTGTTTCTGTTTCTTTCTCTATTTCTATTTCTGTTTCTTTTTGAAGCACTTCAATTGTATTTACTTCACTTGTTATTTCTGAACTTGTTTTTAAAGCATTATTTACAACGATTTCAATTTCTTCATTAAGTTTAATATCTACTGGAATCAAATCTTCATATAAATTATATCCTTCTAATGTTTCAACTTCTTGAATATAATATCTTCCTGGCATAATTTCTTCAATAGAAATTTCTCCATTTTCATTTGTTGATAAATTTTCTTTTATTATGTTTTTATTTGAATCTAATAAATTAAATTTTACATTAGCTAATCTTTTTTCACTTCCATATTCTTTTTTAATTATGCTTAACTTAGTAATATTTTTTGAACAATTTTCTTTATAAGAAGTAGAACTTGCCTCATTCATATATCCAGCAATTCCATAATTTTGTCTTTCTTCCAAACTTGTTTTTCCATAAACAACAGGCTTAGTTTCTAAATCTGCAGTAATATTTATAGTGAAATTAACATCTTCTTTCAATTTTTCAATAGGAATTAATACCTTAAACTTCTCATTAATTTTAAAAGAATTTTTTTCTTTATTTTGTTCATCAGTTATTTTGCTTCCTTCTGGCAATTTTTCATTAATTTTTACATTATAAGTTCCATTTGTTAATTTTGTATCTATTGTATAAATTTTACTAGCATAACCTAAGTTATCTGCTTCCCAATCTTCAAAAAGTGGTTTTACAGAAATTTTGTTGTTATCTTTAAGTGTTTCTGTGGATTTTTTGGCATTTTCTATTATTTTTAAATAAGCTTGATATGTTCTTCTTCCAGCTTCTGTGTCTACTGGTTCACATGCTGATGCACCCCAGCTTCCTTTTAAAACATATACTGCATATTTAGTTGCTGTATAAGCCTCATCTTCGTTTGCTACACCCAATTCTTGTGGTGTTTTATATGGATAACCATTTATTATTGCTTTCCACATATTTTCATCTTCTAATTTTCCAGTGAAATCTACACTATATTCTCCTACTCCATTTGTTCCTATTCCTGCATAATCAGGATCTAAGCAATATGCTGGATAATTTTTTCCATCTTTTTGATAAACTACAAATGGCACTTCTTTTTCTGTGTCAAAAAGTTTTAAATATGCTTCACATGTTTTTAATAATTTTAAGTCTTTTTCTCCTAGTTCGAAAGCAAAACTATTATAAAATGTACTCACTAATATTAATAATAATAAACTTATAGTTATAATTTTTTTCATTTAAATTTTATTTGCTTAAATTTTTTAAGCAAAATCTCCTTTCTTTATTTAATATTTTAGTTATTGAATATTTAATTTCTAATATTTTTATTCATATTCTAATGCTTGTATGCATCTCCTATATTGTGGTTCATTTTCTACACACGTTATAAGAGTTATACGATTATCTTTAGTGTTTTCTAGCATTTTCCAATCAGTATCTTTTATAATTGTTTTTGAAGTAACAACATATGTTTTTTTATTATTGTTATATGTATAATAAATTTTATCTCCAATTTCTAGTTCCTTTATTCTAGCAAAATAATTTACTTTGTAACCTCTATTGTGACTTGCTAAACATACATTTCCATAAGTTTTACTGCTTTCCTCAAAATGACCTATGTATTCATTTAGTATTTCTTTACTCGTTCCTTCTGAAATATTTGCTGATAAACTGATTTTTGGAATTTCTAATTTCCATTCTTTACTTATATTTTCATTGTTTTCTTTAGCTACATTTAAATTATCAATGTTAAATAAGTCATTTTCCACCGCAATATTTGATATATTTTCACTGTTTGTTACTACATTGCAATTTAAAATTTCATTTGTGATTAGATAATTTTTTTCTGCTTTTACATTGTTTGAAAAGCTATTAGCTAAAATTATAAAAATATTAAAACAGAAAAACATTATCTTAATTTTGTTTTTTAAAAGTTCAAAATAAAAATGTTTCTCACCTCTTTTCGTTATTAAATTTTAAAGTTTGAATTTTTTAGGTCTAGAAAAATGACCTCAAGATAAAAAATTTATTGAAATAAATTTGTATTATATTACTACCATTTTTTTATTTTGTAAAGTACTTTTTTAAAATTTATTAAAAAATTTTAAAAACTATAAAAAGTAATGCCTATAATATAAAAATTCATTCAAGCTTCTTGTTCAAACAATTTTCGTAGAATTGCTAAATAGCATTTTATGGCACCCTTCCATCAGGAGATGAACTCTTTCCATAAAGTGTATTAAGCAATTCTACCTCAATTGTTTTCAAAAGCGAAGCTCTCATTCATTTTGATATTATAGACATTATTTAAATTATTTTTTTAATATAAATAAGTTTTAATTCAATTTTAAATTTAAACCTCATTTCGCAGATTGAATTTCAAAATAAAACTCTACCCCATCTTTTTTATTTGTTACACCATATTTGCTCTTATACTTAGTCATAATTGCTTTTACTAAAGCCAAACCTATTCCAGTTCCACCTTTAGAACGGTCTCTAGATTCATCAATTTTGTAAAATCTAGTCCAAATTCTATTTAGGTTTTCTTCATCAATTTTACTTCCAGTATTAAAAACAGTAACTCTTAGTTTGCCTTCTTCTTTTCCTTTTTTTATTCCTATTTTAATTTTCTTTTTTCCATCTACTTCACTTACATTTTTTATAGCATTTGTAAAGTAGTTTGTTACGACTTGCTCTATGTAAAAATCATCTGCATAAACATTCACAACTTCACTATTATTAAATTCAACATCAATATTATTTTCTGATAAAACAACTTTTGAATTTTTTATTACTTCATCAATTAATTCTACTAAATTAAACTTTTTATCATTAAATTTTCTGTCTTCATATTCTAATTTCATTAGCTCTAAAAGTCGTTTTACTAATTTATCCATCTTATTTGCTTCATCTAAAATTACATCTGCATAAAATTTTCTATTTTCATCATCTGTGTTTACATTTTCTACTAATCCTTCTGCATACCCTTGAATTAAAGCAATTGGTGTTTTGAGTTCATGAGAAACATCTGAAATAAATTGTCTTCTCATTTCATCTATTTTAGATTTTTCTTCTATATCTCTTTCTAGTTCTACATTATTTAATTTTAACTTTTGTATAGTATCTTCCAATTTATCTGATAATGTATTTATACTTTTTCCAAGTTCATTAATCTCATCTTGACTATCATTTATTCTATATTTTCTTTTAAAATTTAAATTGCTCATTTCATTAGCAATATCGTTTAGTTCTTCTATTGGTTTTGTAAACTTTTGAGTAATAAAAGTAATCGCAATTCCACCCATAATAATAGCTGCAAATCCCATTACTACAATAAATCTATTAGAAATGCTAGCACTATCTTGAATAGGTGTAATTGGCATTCTTATATATAAGCTATAATTATTTTCTAGAGTAGATTTTAAAAGAACATATGTTATTCCATTTTTTCTATCATTTATTTTTCTAATACTGCTTTTATCCTTTGAATACATTATGTCTGATTTATTAAAAATACTATATTTCACCTCATATTTAATGTCTTCTATATTTTCGAATTCTGATAAATAATTTTTATTAGTTGCATAAACTAGTTCTTCATTATTTAGTAAAAGTATTTCAAAACTATTATTAACAGCTATTTTTTCTAATTCTAATTCATATTTTTCTTTTTTCTCTTCATCTAATATATCTGATAAATTTTCATTTATATAACTATAAGTATCTAATAATACATTATTTTTTGAATAGTAATATAAAGCTTCTAATACAGCATTATTAATTACTACAAAAAAAGCTATAATCATAAAAATTACAATACACAATGTAAAAAAAAGTTTAGCACGTACTGATTTTAATATTTTTTTTTGCATAAATTTCACCTATTTTATTTCAAATTTATATCCTATTCCTCTTATTGTTTGAATGTGTTTTCCTTTTTTACCTAATTTATGTCTAATTTTTTTAATGTGACTATCTATAGTTCTTGAATCTCCATAATAATCATAGTTCCAAACAGTATTTAAAATTTTGTCTCTTGATAAAGCTATGTTTTCATTATCTAATAAATATTTTAAAAGTTCATATTCCCTAAAACTTAGCTCAACTTGTTTTCCATCAACAGTAACAGTTCTTCCTTCATTATCTATAACTATTCCGTCATAGCTTTTTAGTTCTTTTTCTTCTGGTCTTGATCTTTTAAGTATTGCTTCTACTCTTGCTACCAAAATTTTAGGACTAAACGGTTTTGTTATATATTCATCAACTCCAAGTTCAAATCCAAATAGCTCATCATTTTCTTCTGCTCTTGCTGTAAGCATAATAATTGGAATTTTTTTATTTTCTTGGCGAATTTGTCTTAAAACAGACCAACCATCAAGCTTTGGCATCATAACATCTAGCAAAATTAAACTAATTTTTTCCTTATTTTGATTATAAATTGAAATCGCCTTTTCTCCATCTTCTGCTTCTATTATGTTATAGTTCTTTTGTATTAAAAAATCCTTAATTAATTTTCTCATTCTAGATTCATCATCTACTACTAATATTGTTATATCTGCCATAGTAAGTTTCCTCCTATTTTTAGAACTTTATTTACAATTTACTTATATACTATAATTATGTTTTCTGTGTGAAATTTAATTTTTTATTAAATTTTTTAATTCATTTAAATTTTTTCTAAAATATTCAAATGCTATTTCATAAGTATTTGGATCTTCTAAGTCTACTTCTACTGATTTTAATAAACTTAAAGAATCCTTAGAACCACCTTCACTTAGCATATTAATATATTTTTGAACATAATCCTTTTCACCTGACAAAATTTTACTTGCTATAACTATTGCTGAAGTTATACCTGTTGAATATTTATAAACATAAAAACAACTATAAAAATGAGGAATTCTTGCCCATTCATATTTTATTTCATCATTTATTATTGCAGAATCTCCAAAATATTTTTTTACTAATTCAAAATAAATTTGATTTAAATTTTCTGATGTTAAATTTTGTCCTTCCTCTATTTTAAAATGAACATCTTTTTCAAATTCTGCAAACATTGCTTGCCTTATTAAAGTAGCTCTTATAGTATCTAATTGCTCATTTATTAATGCCATTTTCTTTTTATTATCTGTTTCTTTATTTATTAAATAATTTGCTAAAAGAATTTCATTAACTGTTGAAGCAACTTCAGCAACCATTATAGTATAATTTGCATTTATTACATTTTGCTTTTTACTTGCATAATAACTATGCATAGAATGCCCTAATTCATGAGCTATTGTTGAAACATCCCTAGAAGAATTTACATAGTTTAATAAAACAAAAGGATGAACTGAATGAATTCCCATACTGTATGCTCCGCCCATTTTGTTTTCTTTTGTATATACATCTAGCCAGTTGTTTTCAAAAGCATGTTTAAGCATATTTACATATTCTTCTCCCATTGGAGCTAATGCATCTAATACAGTTTGCTTTGCTTCTTCATATTCTATTTTCTTGTTTTCCACATCTAAAGTATTTACATATACATCATACATATTTACTTTTTCTTTTCCTAATAAGTCTGCTTTTAGTTTTATATATTCATGATTTAAATATAAGTTTTTGTTTACTTCTTCTAGCAAAGTTTCATATACTTTTACATTTGAATCATCATTATTTGTAGCAGAATCTAAAGAAGATTCATAATTTCTTAACTTACTTGAAATTACTCTTTGCTTTACTCTTGATAAATATAGCTCTGTTATTGTGTTTATGTGCTTTTTATATAAAGAATACATAGATTCAAAAGCTTGCTTTCTAATGCTTTCATTTTTATTCATAAGATATTCTGAAAATAAAGCTGAGCTCATTTTCAATTCATTTCCGTTTTCATCTTTAATGCTTGGAAAGTCAAATTCTGTATTTGTAAAAATATCATAAGCATTTTCTGATGTAGAAAAAATCTCAGAATATTTAGCAAGCACTCCTTCTACTTCTTCACTTAGAATATGCTTTTTTTCCTTCATAATATCTCTTATTACTTTTTCATATTCCTTCATTCTGCTATCTTTTAAAAATTCTTCTAACTTTTCATCATCTATTTTGCTAATTTCTGGTGAAATAAAGCTTTCTGCTTCTGAAAATTCTGTAGTTAATGCTTCTGCCATTTTATATAGCTTTATACTTTCTTGATTACTCATGTCTTTATGATATTTAAGCATAGCATAGCCATAAATTTTTTCATGAATTTCTAAAGCCTTTTCTAAATTTTTATAGCAAGTATACATTTCATCTACACTTGATGATAATTTTCCTTTGCTCTGTTTTATTTTTTCAATTAGCTCACGTAAATTTTTAATAGCAATATTAAACTCTTCTTTGTTTTTAAATATTTCCTCTAAATTCCACTCTAACTTTTTATCCATAGTTTATCCTTTCTTCTTAGCGTTCTTCTTTTTGAAGTTTATTTTTTTTCTCAAATATGTATGATTCTATAACTTCATCTAGCACACCTTCTCTATAGTCTGGATCTCCTTTCACATATAGCATATCTAAATCGCAAATTACAATGTCTCCCTTTTTTAAAGCAACATGATTTTCAGATAAAACTCTGTCATCATCTAAAAAGCCAAATACATTGAAGTTATTGCTTTTTATAAAATCTGGTATTTCATTATCTTTAGTTAACACAAGTAAATTATCTTTTCTTGCATCTCCCCATATAATTCCAGCAGATTCTAGTTCTTTATATATTTCTAATAATTTTTCATCTGTTATTTTTGCAGAATCTACTATTCCATAATTAAACACTTCTAAGCAAGTACCATCATCATATTTTTTTCTAAAGTATGGCATCATAATTCTTGGATGATATGGTATGTTATATTTTCTTCTTCCTGCACTTAGTTTTACTACTTGGTCTCCTGCACTTATTACAAAACTTGAAGATCCACATGATAAAAAGCGATATTTATTTCCATTAGCTATTGCTTGAAGGATTATTTTCTTTTCTTCTCTATCTTCTGAACAAACTAGCTGAGCAAATTCTCTATCTTTATCATAAATAGCATCTGTTTTCATAACAATTCTTTTTTGTTCTGCTTCAGGCATTTCAAGAATACTTTGCAAACTGTGTAATGGTTCTTCATCTAAAGTAATTTCATCATATAATTGTGCAAAATAACTATATTCTTCATATTCATCTTTAAATTCTGGAATATTCTTTAAAGCTTTAATTATTTTAAAAAAGCCTTTTGTATTTAAAATTCCATCAAAAATATCTGGAAAACATTTATGTTTTACTTCATTAAAATGTTGTTTTAATTTTTTTCTTCCTAGCTCTGTTTTTAGCATTGGAAGAACAACATAATCTACATCTTTTCTACATTCTTTTAATAATATTTCAAAATTCTCTGCTATAACGCCTTCTACGCCTTCTATTTTTGAAAGTTCTTTTGATATTTCAGAAATATCACCATAGTTTCCATAATCTACAAGAAAAGGAACACTTTCTAACATATCTTTTTTTGCATCCGGACTTTTAGCTAGAAAAGCAATAGTACTTGCAGAATCACTTGCATTATTATAAATGATATCCCAATTTTCCTTAGCAGTTTGTAGTCCTTCTGGATATCTCATAAATGCGTCAAGCAGTGACTTTAATTCTTCCGGTGTTGATAGCAAAGAAATAGAAGATACCTGATTAGATATTTCTTCTCTAACACGCACATTTTCAATATTTGCAATCATTTTCTGAACAGTTTCATGAATATCAATCTTTTTCATTATAATTCTTACAAAATATTTTAAATATATTTTCCTTCCTTTAAACTATTTTCCATTAATATTCTATCACAGTTTCTTATCTTTCGGCAATAAATTTATTTACTTTTTCAATTTCTGTGATATAATAACAGTACTTATTGCAAGGAGGAACTTAAAGTGAAATTAAATTCTGATGATCAATCTTTAGCAGAAAGTAAAATTTTACTTTTATATATATTAAACAAAGTTGGAAAGCCTATAGCTCATAATCAATTATTAGAATTAGTAACTTCTATTTCAGATATGAATTATTTTTATTTTGAACAATTTTTACTAGATTTATTAGAAGATGATTATATTTTAAAATATAATCAAGAAGGTTTAGATATTTATGAAGTAACTGATGAAGGTAAAAAAGCAATAAATCTTACTATAGGAATTATTCCAGGAATTTTAAAATTGCAAGTAGATAGCAAATTCAAAGAAAATTTAGAAAATATAAAAGATAAGTTTTCTATTTCAGCAGAATATACTCCTATTTCTGAAAAAGAGTTTTGGGTTAGATGTAAAGTTATAGAAAATAATAAAGCCGTTTTTGACTTGCAAGCTAACGCAGGTTCAAAAGAACAAGCAAAAAAAATAGTAGAAAATTGGAATAATAATGCAACTGAGATTTATCCTAAAATGTTGGAAAATTTAATTGGAAAAGAATAAAAAGCAAAAAAGTAGAGGTTTGAATAACAAAATTCAAATCTCTATTTTTTAATTCTATAGTTTTATTTTTATTATTTCTAAATTTAAATTTCTTCTATTTCTTCTTTTGTAAGTCCTGTTATTTTCATGATGTTTTCTATTTTTTCTCCAGCTTCAAGCATAGTTTTGGCTATTTCCTTTGTTGCAATTTTTCTACCGTTTTCAATGCCTTGTTCGATTCCTTCTGCAACACCTTTATCATATCCTTCTTCATAAACATATGCTTCTCTTGCCTTATCATCCATTATTTTCTTTTCCATTAGTTCAGCTATTCTTTCTTCATATTCATCTTGCCTCATTTTATCTAATTCTTCTTTCGCTTTCTTTATATCTTTATTTTCTTTCATTTCTTCTTCCTCCATACCGTCTGGATTTAATAAAAATTTTGCCCATAACATTAGCTTTTCTTCTTTTTTCTCATTTTTATTAATAAACTTTTCTAATTTTGGCAATTCAATTATATGTAGTTCAAATACATCTGTCAATATCGTCTTTCTATAATCCTTTTCTCTTATTTTCCATTCTGTATGAAATTTTTTTATTTCTTTTAAATTTGTCATTTCGTATTTTGTTATTAGAATTAAAATTGTTTTATTGAGTGTTATATAATCTTTTCCTGAACTAATTCCTTTTGAATATAAT
>CANQYM010000010.1 GCA_947628085.1 uncultured Clostridia bacterium | reverse complement strand
GGTGGGACTCGAACCCACATGGTTTCCCGCAGCATTTTGAGTGCTGTGCGTATACCAATTTCGCCACATCAGCATATATGCGTTTTAAAAACGCATAATTATATTAACACATATTTTATTTTATGTCTATATTTTATTTATATTATATTTTCCTTAAAGCTTTTTCCTTCTAATTTTGGTAATCCAAATAAATCTAATACTGTAGCAGATATATCTGCATAAGTTTCTCTAATTCCTAAATCTACATTTTGCTTTAAAGTTTTTCCATATACAAGAATTGGAATATATTCTCTGCTATGGTCTGTGCTTGGTGTACTTGGATCATTTCCATGATCAGCTGTTAAAATTAATATGTCATTTTCTTTAATAGAATCCATTATTTCTGGTAATTTAGCATCAAATTCTTCTAATGCATTTTTATAACCTTCTATATTATTTCTATGTCCATAAAGCATATCAAAATCTACTAAATTTACGAATATTAAGTCTTCACTTGAATTTTTAATTTCTTCAATTGTTTTATTAATTCCATCTATATTTCCAGATGTATGAATTGCTCTTGTTATTCCTCTTCCTGTAAATAAATCTTCTATTTTTCCAATTGCTAAAACTTTTTTATTGTTTTCTACAAAAACGTCTAACATTGTTTTTCCAAAATCTTGTGCTTCAAAATCTTTTCTATTATATGTTCTAGTAAAATTTTCATTATTTGTTCCAACAAAAGGTCTTGCAATTACAGTTCCAATACCATAACCTTTTTCATCTATTGTTTCTCTTGCAATTTTGCATAATTTATATAACTCTGGAACAGGCATCATATCCTCGTGTGCTGCTATTTGAAAAACGCTGTCTGCTGAAGTATAAACTATTGGCATATTTAAATTTATACTTTCTTCTCCATATTGTTTTAAAAAATTTGTTCCAGAACCCTTTTTATTGCATATAAATCCTTTTATATTTGCTCTTTTTGATATTTCATCTAAAAGCTCTTGTGGAAAACCTTCATAATATGTTTTAAAAGGTTTGTCTTTAATAAATCCAGCTATTTCCCAATGTCCAACAGGGCTATTTTTCCCTTTTGCTTGCTCTTTAGCTTTTCCAAATATTCCTATTGGACTCTCTTCTTTTTCTGGTATAGTAAGTCCTTGGATATTATATAATCCTAATTTTTTCATATTTGGAATATTTAAATTAGAATTATAATATATTCCTTCTAAAGTATTGCTTCCAACATCTCCATATTCATTTGCATCTGGAGTTTCTCCAACTCCAAAACTATCTAAAACAATAATAATAGCTCGATTTATCATTTCTTAAACCTCTTATTTTAATTCAACATCATATTCATAAACAAACACATCTTTTGATTTTGGTAATACTAAATTATTGCTTTCTGTAAAGTACTTATTAGTTCTAAATTTATTTTTTTGTACTAATTTAAAATTAAGTTTCTTGCAATCTAAAAATACACTTGTAGATACATTCATTCCAGCTGGTAATGTTTGATTATTGTTATCATAAAAAATTATGTTTGTATAATAAAGAAGTGGTAGTCCTGCTTTATAGTTCAATTTTATTAAATTAAGTGCACCCTCTCCATCATCTTTATATTCTGTTAATGCATTTTCAGCACTTATATTATAAACATCAAAAGATTGTTCTTTTACTTTTTCAGTTATTTGAGATACTTTATATAAAGAAAAATCATATTCTGCAGACATTTTAGGAACTGCACCTTCTAAGTATGTTATAATTGTTTGCAATTTTTCAGTAAAGTCAAACACATCTATTTTTTTGTTTATATTTAATATTTTAAATTTACTCTTTTCATTTTCTCTATGGCCTTTGCTTCCAATATATTTTAGTTTTCTATTATCATCTTCGACATTACCAAAAATATCAAAAGTTTCTGTATCTATATATAGTCTGTTACTATTAAATTCTTCTTTAAGATTATTTAGAGTTTCTTCTAATAAGTTTTGATTTAAATCATTTTCTCTAAGCATATTAATTAAGTCTAAAATTTCTGTTTTTGCTATAAATAAACTATCCATTTCTTCTTTTGATAATTTCTTTCTTTGTAAATTATCTAATTTTTCACCTAGTTCATCTATTTCTGTTTGGAAATCGAAGACCTTTTGTAGAACTTTTTTGTTTTCTTCTTTTTCTTCATCATTTCCCATTTCTAGACTTAACTTCTCATCTTTATTAGAGAACTTCCAGAAATCAAAAATGCTTTTCTTATGTTTATCTATTTCTTCTATATATAAACTTGCATTTTTTACTTTTGATTCTATATTTTCAAGCTTTAATGTTGAAGCTTTCAAATCTTGATTTAAGTTTCTACTATTTTTTTCTGCTCTTTCTAATAAAGAATATACTGTTACTAAATCTTCAATTGTATAGAATTTTTTTTCTTTTAAAACAGATTCTATGGCATCTGTTTTAACAACTTGAGATTTTTCTTCATTTTCAAATAGCTCATCTTTAATTTCTTCTAGTTTTTCTTTATCTGTAAGCACTTTTTTACTAGATTTTGAAGACTTAAAAAAGTATTTTACTTTTCCAATAAAAGTTTTTTTACATTCTAAGTATGTAGAAATCTCTTTTTGTTTAATTAAATATTCATCTTCTTTTTTCTTTATTTTTGAATTAATATCTTTTAGTTTTTCTTCTAATTCTATTATAGACTGATTTTCTGATTTTATTTTATTTACTGCATTTTCAATTTCTGTTTTAATAAATTCTGTAAGCATATCATAAGTAATACGCTTATTGTTCATATATAGCTCTAGTCCATTGTTACTATCAATTTTAGTTTCAAAATTAAAATGATTTTTTATTTCTGTTTGCATTATAAATAGAGCTTTCAAAAGTTTATAAAATTTGATAGCTTCATCTCTGCTTTGTAATTTTACTTTATAAGAGCTTTTTACTTTCTCATATACAAATGTTTCTCCCACAATTTGTAGAGACAATTTATTAGTTTTATCATATACTTCAAAAGACAATGCCCATTCCTTTGTAAAAAGCCATAAATAGTTTTCTAAATCTGCAATTTCATTTCTATTTAAATATTCTTCTGAATAATTTAAAGCATTTATTGGAACATAAATTTTTGGAGATACTCTTTTACTGCTGTTTGCAAATTCAATTTTAGATTTTAATAAATAGAAAAATTCTCCAAAAGTGTTTTCTCTAGAGCAAACTAACATAAAATATCTTCCAGTTGCTTCAGAATAATAAATTTGCCACATATTATCTTTATTGTATTTTACTTTAAATGGTTCTTTTTTCTCTAATTCTTTTTGAACTGTAGCTACTGTTTCTATTTCTGGTATAGTAACAGTATTTAACATTTTTAAAAATAAAGTATATCTTTCTATGTCATCATCATTTTGTGCTGGTAAAATATATTTATATAATGGCATTGCCTTTGAATATTTATCTCTTAATGGATCTGTTCTTAAACATGGAGTAATTAATATATCTATTTTGTCTATTGGTATAAATTTAAAAACTCTATGGTCTTTATCATTACTTAATCTTGAAACATTAAAATTAAGTGGTGAATAATCAACTACTTCATCAGGAATATTTTCAAAATCTAAATTTAAATAATTTAATTTTTTATCTAAATCGTTTTTTGCAATATTATTATCCATGTTTTTCCCCTTTCATTACTATAAGAAAAAGTATATCATACAACAAATTTTTATTCAATTACAATAATGTTATATTTTTTTACTTTTTATTTCTTCTTGAATTTTACTTAAAAATTCTTCATACTTCATTTGGCCAATGTCGCCTTCTTTTCTAGCTCTTACTCCAACAGCATTTGCTTCTTTTTCTTTATCTCCTAATATTAGCATATATGGAACTTTTTGTAATTGTGCCTCACGAATTTTATATCCAATTTTTTCTTGTCTATCATCTAGTTCCACTCTTAATCCATCATTTTCTAATTTTTCTACAACAGATTTTGCATATTCTTTTTGATTATCTGAAATTGGTAAAACTTTTACTTGAACAGGTGAAAGCCATACTGGGAAAGCTCCTGCAAAATGTTCTGTAATAATTCCAATAAATCTTTCAAAAGATCCAAATAATGCTCTGTGAACAAGAATTGGAACTTTCTTTTCTCCGTTACTATCTATATAAGATAAATTAAATCTAAGTGGTAATTGGAAATCTACTTGAACAGTACCCATTTGCCATTCTCTTCCTAAGCAATCTTTCATTTTGATATCAATTTTAGGTCCGTAAAAAGCTCCATCTCCTTCATTTATTCTATATTGATCTTTTCCACATAATTCATCTAATACTTCTCTTAAATTTGCTTCTGCCTTATTCCAAAGCTCAATATCTCCCATATAATCATCTGGTCTTGTTGAAAGAGTAAGTTCAAAGTCTAGTCCAAAAATTCCATATAAATATTTTGCAATTTCTATAATGTCTTTTATTTCTGAACCTAATTGTTCTTCTGTGATGAAGTTATGTGCATCATCTTGTCTAAACATTCTTACTCTAAATAATCCATTTAATTGTCCAGATTTTTCATTTCTATGAATAACATCTATATCATTAAATCTTAATGGTAAATCTTTATAACTTCTTAATTTTGAAGCATAAATTTTAATTGCATTAGGACAGTTCATAGGTTTTAATGCTTGTTCTTTTCCGTCTGAATCTGTTAAAACAAACATATCTTCTTTATAGTGATCCCAATGTCCAGATATTTTCCAAAGTTCACTACTATTTAATTGTGGTCCAGAAAATTCTAAATATCCTCTTTTTTCATGCTCTTTTCTCCAAAGGTCTATTAAAATATTCATCATTTTAAATCCTTTTGGCATCCAATATGCCATTCCTGGAGCTGTTTCATCAAAGAAAAATAGTTCTAGTTCTTTTCCTAATTTTCTATGATCACGTTTTTTTGCTTCTTCAATCATATTTAAATATTCTTCTAGCTCACTTGCTTTTGGATAAGAAATTCCATAAATTCTTTGAAGCATTTTATTGTGTTCATCGCCTCTCCAATAAGCTCCTGATGAAGATAATAATTTAACTGCTTTTACTACTCCTGTTGTTGGTAGATGTGGACCTCTACATAAATCTGTAAATTCTCCTTGTTTGTAAAAAGAAATAACCTCTCCTTCCGGTAAATCTTTAATAAGTTCTACTTTATATGGCTCATCTTTTTCTTCCATTAACTTAATAGCTTCTTCTCTTGGAAGTTCAAATCTTTCAATTTCTAAGTCTTCTTTAATTATTTTTTTCATTTCTTCTTCAATTGAAGCTAAGTCTTCTTCTGAAAAAGGTTTTTCTACATCAAAATCATAATAAAATCCATTTTCAATAGATGGACCTATTGTAAGTTTTGCTGATGGAAATAATCTTTTAACAGCTTGAGCCATAATGTGAGAAGTTGTATGCCAATACATACTTTCTTCTACATCCATTGTTTTTCCTCCGTGTAATTTTACTTTAAACATAATAAATTCCTCCTTTGCCACTTCTGGCTTTAAAAAATTTATTTTAAGCACTCTTTTTTACTTTCAAGGATTTTTGATTTTACAAAATATTTATAAAGCTTATAAAAAATCAAAAATCCCCTACAAGTACCAAAAGTACTTATAGGGGTAAGTTTATTCTTACGGTTCCACCCTACTGTTTAACTTAATTTCGATATTAACGCCATCTTACGCGCCATTTTTTCAAATGGAAGCTCCAAGGTAGTTTTTCAAACATGTTTACTTAAGTTAGCTTTCAGCTAATAACTAACTCTCTCTGTTAGCAACCTTTATTTTACTTTTCCTTTTCATAGCTTATATGTACTATGGTAATATTTTACTACTGTTTTAAATTTATGTCAATCAATTGTGTTAAAATTTGCTTAGAATTTTGCATTTAAATTTATTCTTTATTATCTGTTTTTTTGTTTTCTTCATTATCTAATATTTTTTCTTTGCTTTTTGATTCTTTATCCTTTTTATTTTTTAAAAATTTACTCTTAATATCTAATGGATTTAGTTGGTACATTAAAAATATAGAAGCTATTGATAAAGATATTGATTTTATAATTGGTAATACGATGCTTTGATTGTTTTTATACATACCAATATAAGCAGGAATTCTCCAAATAGGAGTTAAACAAAATATTGTAAAAAAGATTAATTCTAATATTTCTCCTACTTTTAATATATATTTTTTATTTTCTTCTCGAACCACTGGATTTAAATCCTTTAAGCTATTTTTTATGTAAAAAATATAATTAATTATTGTTGCACTTATTATAAATATTGCCAAAGAAACTCTTGCTACTACTTCTGCTCTTTCATCTTTATATGAATTTGCTTCAATTATGAAATATATTCCTACAATTATTAATATTGTAGAAACTATTGTTAATGAGTAGAATTTTGTAACTAATGATACAAGCTCTCCTAGTTCAATTTTATTTCTTTTATGGTGTTTTCTAAATATTAAATAATAAATTACTCCGTAAAAGAACCATATATATGCCTAAGAAAATTGAAAAAGTGCTAAATTTAATATTAGAGATTTCAAGTATATCCATAAATATCTCCTATCTAAAGTCTAATTACTTTAGAATAAATTATATCAATCTATTCTATTTTATGCAATTATTTATTATTTTCATTAAAGTAATGTCTTTATCTTGATTTTTGTGATTTAAATATATATAATATGTCCATGCTTATATAGCTCAGTTGGTAGAGCAACAGATTCGTAACCTGTGGGTCGGCGGTTCAATTCCGCCTATAAGCTCCATTTTAAAAAACTATTTTATGCACATTTAGTCTTCCAATTTGATAATTTACATAAAAAGTGTTATAATATATGTATCAATATTCGCCTGGTACAGCGAAATACAAAACGTACCTTTTTAGTAAATGTCCATATTTATTTTTAGGGCATGCTAAAAAATGGAGGACTAATGGACAAACAGAAAACAAGAACGAGAAAACGGAGAAAGATCTTTTCCACCATACGCTACATCTTAGAGTGCACCCTTTGTATCATCGGTTTGTGTGCCATCATCACCTTCGTAGGAAGCAAAGTTCTCGGTTATAACGTAGAACTTATGAAATCAGACCTTTCCAACAGCAATCCAAAGCCTATACGCTATGAAAGTCCAAACAACCAGCATATCATTTTAATGGAAAACAACGAAGGAAACTTCTGGAAAGTAGTTGAAGAGGTTTCGCTAAACCCACAAAAGGAGCTAATTTCCTATTTTGCAATCCCCTATGAAAAAGATGACGGCTCCTGGGAAAACTTTTACATTCTCTCGTACGACAACAAATAATCTCCAAGCGAGGCAGAGCCACATGGCCCTGCCCCGCTATTTTTTTATTTACTTTCTTGAATTAATTTTCTTTATTATTTGTTGTGTTTTGAACAGTATTTGTTGATACTTCATTAGTATTATCTTGAGCAACAACATTTGTATCTTCTGTAGTCTCTGTTGTTGATTCGCTTTCTGCTGGTTCACCTTCTGTTGGCTGTTCCTCTGCAGTTGTTGTATCTATTCTTTCATAATATTTTTCATAGTCTAAAAGATATAGTTGTACTGTATCTTCTGATCCATCTGTTTTTAATAGATTAATATATCCATTTGTTTCATTGCTATCCATATAAAGTGCCCACTCATCAATTACATTCAAAAAGCTTGAATAAGTTTCCAATTCTTTTAAAACTTCTGCCTTTTTTCCATCATATGCTGGATCTAGTGTTACTTTATAGATACAAACTGTATAATCTTCATTTGCAGAATCCTTATAATTTAAATAATAAGCATATCCATTATATACATTTAAATTATATGCTTCTGCATCATATACTAGTTCTTCTTGATTAGAATCTATTTTAGTCCTATATATTTTTTTATCATCATTTGTGTAATATACATAATCGTCTTCTATATTTACACTATATAGTCTTTTTCCTTCAAGTATAGGTCTTGGATTTTCTCCATTTATACCCATTATATATGTTTCATATTCTTCTGTATTATCCTTTTTAGGATTATTGTATATAATATATTTTTCAGTAATTCCTAAATAACCTGTGCCGTTTTTAGTTACAACACTCTTTTTAGAACCATCTAAGTTCATTCTAGCAACATTTGCTTCTACATCTATATAATAGATATATCCGTTTACTATATAAATTTCATAGCATTCATTGTTAAACTCATTATCATTTATTACTTCTAAGTCTGAAGAACCGTCTGCTTTCATTCTATAAATTTTATTGTCAACTTCATCTTCTTCACTATATGCTTTAGATTCTATTCCAATAAAATATACATAATTGCCGTAAGCATTTATAGAAACTATTTCTTTTTGTGTATCTTCTCCTTCTTCATTTGTATTCATAAATAGTTCCTGTTTCCCTGTTCCGTCTTCTTTTACTCTAAAAATTCCTACTTGTGAGCTATCTTCGTTTGGAGCTAAGAAATAAATCCATTTTCCAGATTTTGCAGCATATCCATAATTTCTAATATTTCCAATCGTATTTCCTGTTGTAGAAAGATTTAAACTAGTTTTTACACTATTTATAAATTCATTATTTCCTGTATAAGTAAAAACATAAATAATTCCACCCAAACATATAACAACTAAAATTACTAACGTTATAATAATTGGTAATATAATACTTTTTTTAGTTTTCTCTTTATCTTTTACTACTTTAAATTTCTCTTCCTTTTCAGTTTTTTCGGCTTTTTCTTCTTTTTCAGCCTGTACTATTTCATCTAAAATCTTTTTTTGACATTCTTCACATATTTTGGTTTCACCATCTGGAATTTCTTTTCCACATTTTGTACAATTCATTTATTTTCTCCTTATATTTTATTTTAAAACAATATATTACTAAATTTTAAAAAGAAAACTTCTTTACACCTTTTATAAAGTTTAATAAATCTATTGTATCAAATATATCAAATGTTGATTGATTTGATATGCAAGCAGCAGTTTTAAATTCTTCTGTTAATGTTTTTGTTCCTTTAATTGAATTTAACATATCAATTGCATCAAAAATTGAAACTGTTCCATCTCCATCAACATCACCTTTTTTAATTACTTTATATGTTTTTCCGCCTGTTGTAATTGTGTATCCAGTTCCTAAGACTCCAGATTTTACTTCTTCGCCATTTGATTTTTTAATAACAGCATCTTTATATTTTGTTTTAATATTTTCAGCACTTACATCTGGTAATATATTAACATTATTGTCTTTCATCTTTATGTCTTTTTCTATATCTACACTTGGTTTTGTTTCTACTGGTGGCTCTTCTACACTTGGAGCACTTTGCGCAGGAGGTGCTTGAGTTGCAGGAGGCTGTTCTGCAGAGGCTGTTCCAGAATTACTTCCAGTTGAGCCTTTAGAGACTATATGTTGATTTCCATCAGTTGATCTTGCTGCATATCCATAAGTTCCATCTTGATTAGATACTATTAAATCCCAATAATATCCATCAACTGGTGAGCTTGCTCTTTTTATTATTTTAATTGATTCATTATTATTTAATGATCCTATTGCAGTTCCGCTCTTTCTTCCAGCTGCTCTAACTGTTAAAGAACTATTTATATTTTGCACTACACCATCTTCATATGTAATAGAGTTTTGTGTTGAAACGTTTGGTCTAGCACATGCGTTTTTAGGAATATTTCTAAATAGAGGTATTATAAATGTATGTGAACCATTTAATGAAGCATAATAACTCTTAAAGCTTGTTCCTTGTGTTTGGGCTGCCATTATATTTTGTTGATATTGGTGTGATGCCATAGTTGATCTTCCAGATACATTAAATTTTTGATAATAAAATGTATTTTGACTATATTCGTTCATATAACTATTTCTTACTATTTCTGTTCCTCCAAAAATAGAAGCTCTTCTAGAAGTCCATCCATGGTCTTGGGCATATTTTAAGCCATTTAATATTACTTTATCTTTTCCATTTCCTGTAGCTCCTAAGTTGAAGTAGTTATAAACTCCAGCATATTGTCCGTTATATCCGTTTCCGTTACTTAATGTAGAACCATTTGATCCATGTTCATTTATTATTTTAGCTACTAAGAAATATGCATTAATTCTGTATTGATTAGCTGCATCTACAATTGCTTGAATTACTTCTTGGTTGTTTATAAAGCCCCCATATCTTGAAACTACTCTAGCTATATCATCATAAGTTGCATCTGCACTTTCCAAATCTTTAAATTGGAATACATCTGTATCGTTAATAGAATTTCTAGGATCCATCATATATGCTAATGCTTGTAAAGAAGCACAGCACCATGAACCATTATCATATTTTGTTGTTCCGCATAATGGACAAAGCCATAAACCATTGTAATTATTTCCAATTTGAAATAAATTTCTTGGGCTACGACCATGACCTTGATATTCTGCAGTTAAAACCTCATCCCATTCCATTCCAGTATAATATACTAAAAAAGTATAATTGGGATGATTATTTTGCATATTTTGTATTAAAGATTTATATCCAGGATATAAATTATCATCTATTGCATTTATTTCTCTAGATAATGTTCCTTTTGCCATATCAGCAGCATATGATTTATTAATTGTTATAGGAGAAAATGTTAATACTAAATATTGTAATAAAGCTATGATTATTATAAAAGCTATTATTTTTTTTCTTATCACCTATATCACCTCTTTCGTAAGTACATTTTTACATTTTTTTACATATAAATTATATAAATAAAGTGCTTTAAAGTCAATAATTTCAATATTACAATTATGTTAAAAAAATGCCAAAAGAATAGCCTTTTGACATTTTTTTGTAACTTTATTCATTGTTATTAATTATATTTATTTATTATTTATTAAAATTTTAAAAAACTTTTAGTTGTTTCCATAATTTAAACTAACTTTATAATCTGCTCCCATGGTAAATCTGGTTTGCCAAAATGTCCATAATTAGTTGTTTTTTTGTATATTGGCTTTCTTAAATCCAATGTTTCTATTATTCCTCTAGGAGTTAAATTGAAACTATTATTTATTTTTCTTACAATATCATTATCTGATATTTTTCCAGTTCCAAATGTATCTACATAAATAGAAACTGGTTTTGCAACTCCTATTGCATAAGAAAGTTGTATTTCACATTTTTTTGCAAATCCATTTGCTACAATATTTTTTGCAATATAACGTGCCATGTAAGCTGCAGATCTATCTACTTTTGTTGGATCTTTTCCTGAAAATGCTCCTCCTCCATGTCTGCTATATCCACCATAAGTATCTACTATTATTTTTCTACCAGTTAATCCGCTATCTCCTAATGGCCCACCTATAACAAATCTTCCAGTTGGATTTATAAAATATTTTGTATCTTTATCTAATAATTCTTTTGGAACTACTGGTTTTATAACATATTCTTTTATTTCTTCTTTTAATCTATTAAAATTTACTTTTTCTGTATGCTGACTTGATACTACTATTGTATCTACTCTTTTTGGCTCACCTTTTTCATACTCAACAGTAACTTGCACTTTACCATCTGGTCTTATGTAACTTAATATATTTTGTTTTCTAACATAAGCCAATCTTTTAGCTAATTTATGAGCTAAACATATTGGCATTGGCATATATTCAGGTGTTTCATCTGTTGCAAACCCGAACATCATTCCTTGATCTCCAGCACCTTCAGATTCTTCTTTTGAACCTTGTTTTTGCTCTAAAGATTTATCAACTCCCAATGCAATATCTTGAGATTGCTTAGATATGTTTAATAGTACTTTGCAAGTTTTATAATCTATATCTGTTTCAGCATTATTAAAACCGATTTCTTTAATTGTATCTCTAACTATTTTTTCAATATCTACATCAGCATTTGAAGTTATTTCGCCTGTAACTAATATTTGTCCTTTTCCAGCAACTGTTTCGCAAGCTACTCTAGAATATGGATCTCTTGTTAAATAAGCATCTAAGACACTATCAGATATATAATCACATAATTTATCTGGATGTCCCTCTGTTACGCTTTCAGAAGTAAATAATCTTTTCATAGTTCCTCCTATAAATAAAAATAGCTCTACATAAAGTAGAGCTTATGAATAACTTTTTTATAATCATCATTCAAAACACTACTTTGTGCTCTGACGGTATTAGCACCTAATTTAATAGGTTGCTGTGGAGTCATAAAGCCGATTCTCTCGTCCACTCTTGATAATTTAATTTTACTTTGAATATTCTACACTATATTATGTTAATTGTCAAGGTTTTATTGGTATTTTGACAATTATTTTGCCTGATACCAATTTTTTCCTTCTTCAACTTCAACGTTTAAAGGTACATTAAGTTTTGCAGAATTTTCCATACATTCTTTTAAAATTTGTTTTACTTCTTCTTTTTCTTCTAAAAGAGTTTCTATAATAAGTTCATCATGAATTTGTAAAACTATTTTTGACTTTAATTTTCTGTTTTTCAATTCATTATATACTTTTATCATAGCAATTTTCATTATGTCTGCTGCAGTTCCTTGAATTGGAGTATTCATTGCTGCTCTATCTCCAAATTTTCTAACCATATAGTTTTTTGAATTAAGTTCTGCAATATATCTTCTTCTTCCAAAAAGTGTTTCGACATATCCTTTTTTCTTTGCACTTTCCACAATGTCTGTCATATAATTCTTAATTCCACTATAAGTTTCCAAATACTGCTCTATATATTGCTTTGCTTCTTTTCGTTTTATATCTATTTGCTCAGCCAAACCAAAATCACTAATTCCATATACAATTCCAAAATTTACAGCTTTTGCTTTACTTCTTAATTGTTTTGAAACTTCTTCTACTGGAACCTTAAATACTTGTGAAGCACTTATTGTATGAATATCCGCTCCAGAATTGAAAGCCTCTATCATTGTTTTATCATTTGCTATGTGTGCTAATATTCTAAGTTCAACTTGTGAATAATCTGCATCAACAAAAACTTTTCCTTCTCCTGCTTTAAAAACTTTTCTTAGTTTTTTACCAAGCTCTGTTCTTGTAGGTATATTTTGCAAGTTTGGATCTGTGCTACTTAATCTACCAGTAGCTGTAACTGTTTGATGAAAGAATGTATGAATTTTACCCGTTCTTAAATTTATAAATGGTATCATTCCTTCTACATATGTAGAATTTAATTTCATAAGTTGTCTATAATCTAATATTTTTTCAATTATAGGATGTGAATCTCTAATTTTTTCTAATGCATCAACATCTGTTGAATATCCACTTTTTGTTTTTTTAGTAGGAGTCAATTTTAATTTTTCAAAAAGTATTTCTGCTAGTTGTTTTGTTGAATTAACATTAAACTCTTCTCCTGCCAAACTATAAATATCTATTCTTAATTCTTCAATATGCTTTTTTAAATTTTCTCCATATTTAATAAGTTCTTTTTCATCAATTAGCATACCTTCCCATTGCATACTAGCAAGTATTTCTGCGATAGGCATTTCTATGTTATTAAATAAATCCAAAGAATTAATTTTACTTAATTCTTCTTTTAATTTTTCTTTTGACTTTCCTATTACAAAAGCATATACTGCATATTTATAGTTAGAATTTTCTTCTTTTGATTCTTCATCAAATAAACTTGTTTGTACTTGAGAATTATTATCTTTAGAATATTCTGTTATATCTAAATTTAAATATTGTCTTGCAATTTCTTCTATTGAATAAGCATTTGATGTAGCATTTATAATATATGCAGCAATTTCTGCATCAAACATCATGTTTTCTGGTATAATATTTTTCTGCATTAATAAAATATAATCTTCTTTTATTTTATGACCACATTTTAAAATCTCTTTACTTTCAAAAACACTTTTAAAATACTTTTCATCAAATTTTATATTATAAACAGTGTTACTTTCTTCTATATAGATATTTATAAATTTAATTTCCTTTTTTATAATTAAATTTAAATCTTCTTTTGGTGCTTTTTCAAAATAATAGTTTAAAATTTTATTATTTTCAATTTTAGATATAACTTCTTTTATTTCTTTTTCATCTTTTAATATTTCATATGTGAAAAGATTTTCCGCACTTTTTGTTTCTACAAATTCTTCTTTATCTAAGCTAAATCTTTCTATATATCTATTGAAACGCAAATTTTTAAATATTTCTAATACTTTGGGCTTGTCCCATTCTTGTATTTTAAAATTAGATAATTCTTTTTCAATAGGTGCATTTACATCTATTCTTCCAAGCTCTCTAGAAAGAAGTGCTAAATCTTTATTATTTATTAAATTTTCTTTAAGTTTTCCTTTAGCTATTTCTTCACCATTTTCTAATTTTTGATATATGTTGTCTATTGTTTTAAATTCTTTAATTAAATTTAATGCTGTTTTTTCACCAACACCTGGAACTCCTGGAATATTATCTGAAGTATCTCCCATTAAACCTTTTACTTCTATTAAATCTTTTGGTTCTAATCCATAAACTTCTAATATTTTATTTCTATCAAAATTTTCTGTTTCAGTTTTTCCATTTTTTGTTCTAGGAATTCTAATTGTTATTTTATTTGACGCAAGTTGAAAAGAATCTCTATCTCCTGTAAGTAAAGTTACTTCAATGCCCTGCTTTTCAGCATATTTTGAAATTGTTCCTAAAATATCATCAGCCTCATACCCAGGCTTTTCTATTACCGCTATGTTCATTGCTTCTAGAACTTGTTTCATAATTGGCATTTGCATTGCAAGTTCATCTGGCATTCCTTTTCTTGTGCCCTTATAGTCTTTATACATTTCATGTCTTTTAGTTGGATGCTTAACATCAAAAGCAACTGCTAAATAATCTGGTTTTTCATCTTCTAATAGTTTAAAAAGTATTGCTAAAAAGCCATATACAGCATTTGTATAAGTTCCATCAGCTGTTTGAAGCATTCTACTACTCATAATTCCATAAAATGCTCTATTCAAAATACTATTTCCATCTATAATTGCTATTTTTTCCAAAGCTTCCTCCTACTATTTATATTAAAATTTATTCTTTATAAGAATTTTTTCTTATTATAGCTACTATTAAAATAATTATAGCAATTCCCACTACTACTCCTGCAAATTTTTTATTTCCTACTGCTGGTAAATTTTCATTTTTTATTGTGTTATCTATGTTTGTTTCTGTATTCACATTAGTCAAGTTCTCATTATTATTAATATTATTAGTGATATTATAATTATTTTCTGTAGTCTTAACTATGTTTTCATAGTCTGAAGTTTCAGCATAGTTTTTTAATCTAGAAAAATCCGATTCTAAATTTATTGTTAGTTTAGAAATAAGTTTATATGAATCATTTCTTTCTTCTTTTTCTATAGACCAATTAAAAGAATTTATATCATTAGAATCATCAATTGATTCTTTTTCTCTATAAATAGAATCTACATATTCTAAAACTCTATTTGGAAATTCAGATGTTTCAAGTCTTTTTGCACCACCAGATACTAATTCATTTCCATTTTCATCTATTATTGTGTAAGATTTATCGCTACTAAAATCTCCATTCCATTCACTATTTAAATGAATTAATGAAAAATATGCTAGAGAATCTATAAATTCTATTTCATTTATTTTTGCTACTGTCATAAATCCAATCATTGGCAACATTAAATTATTTGTTTGTTTTTTATAATCATTATAAGACATTCCATTTTTTACAGGTAATTCTAGCATAAAAGATATTTCTTTTTGTTCAATTTCATATTTTAATTCATATTTTTCATTATCTGAAGTTGTTATAATTATGTTTTCATCTTCCATTTGAATTTTGTAATTATCTTTATTTTGACTAGAAGATTCAAATTTTTCTAAAGCGTTTTCTATTTGTTCTTTTGAAATTTCATTTTCGGCGGTATAAGAATTATAACAATTACTTATCATAATAAAAACAATTGTTAAAACTATAATTATTTTTAAAATAGTTGTTTTCATATAGTCTTCCCCTCCTAAAATTTCATTTTTACATAAGCTTATAAAAATCAATTAAAGTATATCATATAATATTTTTTTTGGCTAGTAATATTTTTTATATAGCAAAGGAGAGGAATTTCTTTCGAAATTTTCCTCTCCTTGCTCACACAATTAGCTCGTGTGATGTTGGTCATTTCATTACTTTACTTGCCGTGCGACGTAAACACCAGACGCGGAAGCCATCATAAGGCCACGAGTGAGTCCACACCCATCGCCAATGGCATACAGTCCGTGTATGCTGGTTTCCAGGCTAGTGCTCAGTTCGAGTTTGTTGCTGTAGAACTTCAACTCCGGTCCATAGAGCAGGTTATCCGCATTAGCAAAACCAGGAGCAACCTTGTCCATCATCTCGATAAAACCAAGGATGTCCATAAGTTCGCGGTACGGCATTGCCAAGCTCAGGTCACCAGCCGAGGCCGATTTGAGTGTGGGTATGACAGAATTGCGACTAAGCTCATCTGGCCAGGTTCGTTTTCCAATCATGATATCTCCAAGCCTCTGGACAATCACGTTTCCACCTGCCAGAGCATTCATGTTTCTGGCGATGTTACGCGAATATTCCATAGGATTTGGCATATCCTTCAGGTTCATCGAAACCAAGATGGCCAGGTTTGTGTTTTCGCTCTTCGTGTCCTTGAGCGAGTGCCCATTAACAAGGATTATTCCCTCGTCATATACCTCTGTGGTGACGAAACCACTCGGGTTCTGACAGAAAGTTCTAACCTTGTCGTTGTAAGGTGCAGGCTTTCCGATAAATTTGCCCTCATAGAGCAAATCGTTAATCCTTTTCATCACCTTATCAGGCAGTTCGTACCTAATTCCCACGTCCAAAATGCCGGGTTCAGTCTTAATGGCATGTTTCTCGCAGATTTTGAGAAGCCAGTTAGCTCCAACGCGTCCGACAGCTATGATAACTGTTTCAGCAAGAGCCTCACTTTCTTCTCCCTTCTTCTCCTTGTAGATAACCCCATGAATCTTTCCGTCTTCAATCAGAAGGTCTTTCACTTCCGTTTCAAACAGAATTTCCGCTCCCATCTCTTCAAGATGATTCTCGATTTTCTGGTAGATGAGGTGCGCCCTGTCCGTACCAAGATGACGGATGGGGATGTTCACGAGGTCAAGGCCTGCAATTTCCGCTGTTTTCCGGATTTTGGAAATCTCTCCCGGATTATCAACTCCTTGCAGTTTGGTGTCAGCTCCGAACTTCAGGTACATCTTGTCAGTTTCGGTAATCAGCCGTTTGGTAACGTTGACTCCCGCATACTTATGGAGATTACCCCCAACATAGAAGTCATCATCCTCTGGATTGAAAAGAGACAACTTCCCATCGGAAAAAGCTCCTGCACCTGAAAAGCCGTTCATGATATTGCAATACGGCTTGCAGCCGATGCATTTGCCTGCCTTGCTGGCCGGGCAGAACCTGTTTTCCACTCTCTTCCCGCGTTCGATCACAAGAACCTTCCTCTCGGGATGGAGTTTCAAAAGTTCCATTGCCGCAAACACTCCAGCAGGTCCTGCTCCTACAATGATGTAGTCGCAAACTCTCGTTCTAGGTTGTTCTTTCAAGTTGTTCGGTCCTCCTTTAGCCTAAGATTCTGAGCGCTATGCTCTTTGTTGGTCGTGCGTGTCTAAAAGTAACAAAAATAACCCCCTTTCCATTGCACTAGTTTGTGCATTAGTAGTAATGTAAAGCAATGCTTTACATAAATAAGTATACAATAAAAATAAAAAAGTGTCAATTTATTAATATTCTCAATAATTGACGCTTTTTACTTATATTTTTTCTATATTTTTTATTACTTTAATTTCTATAATTGCTTTTATAGTTATTTTTTAGAATTTTTATATAAAATATCATTGTTTTTCCAAATTTCTATAATATCCGTTTTTTCTTCTTCTGTTGCAATATATTTATAATATAGTATAGATAATAAATCTTTACATTCTTCTGAAATATTTTGATCTTTAAGTTCTTTATTTTCATCTATAATTACCTTTATATTTGAATTTTTAGAAAGTTCATACAAATTGTTTAAAAATGTTTTTGATATTTTAGAAGTAAATTCTTCATCAAAATGATTTAATACCTCGATAGTTTCTTTAGCTATATTACTAATCTCTATCTGATTTTTCATCTCCGATTTCTCCTTTTTCTTCACCTTCTTTAGGACTTTCTTCCATTGATTTTGAGTGTAATTTTCTACTAACATCTCTCATTAATTCAAGCATCTTACCTACATTAGAGATTTTTCTTCCATTTTCCCCTTTTTTCTTTGCAATATCATTTCCAAATTCTTCTACAGAAAATTTTTTACTTTTTTTAGTGCTTTTCTTACTTTCTGGCTCAAGTCCTCTATCTAATGGTACTTTTTCTATGAATTCAAACAAATCTTGAATAACTCTTTCTTCATCAGAATCAAGCGATCCTGTAATACCATTTTCATCAAGTTTGCCAAATTCGCGCATTTGAGAAGCATTTATTATACCTTCTAATCCTGAAAAGAAATATTTAGTAACATAAAAATTATTAGCTTGGTTTTCAACTTTGCCTACATCTAATAAAAGCTCTTTTCCTCTACCTTTTACTACCATTATTACTTTATTTCTTATTCCAAATATTTCTGTATTACCTGTAACTAAATCTTCAGGAAAATCTTCGAATATTTTTTTTGCAAGTTCTGTTTCTTCTCCATATAATGTTATAGAAGCATTTGGTCCATGCTCTTTTTTATCTATAATAGGCAATTGTCTTAGATTTTCTTTATTATAAGTTACATAAGAATGAAGAATATGTAGTAATTCGTTTACTGTTTTAGATTTTTGAATTAATAATCTTAAATCTGACTCGTCTAAAGAATCTCTATCTGTGAAAAATTTTTTTCTAACACTATCAAATAATTGAGCATTCATGTCTGTAAAATTTTCTTTATATAGTTTTCTAATGTTACCAGTAGAATAATTAAAACCTACTAATCTTTCATTTATTTGAGAGAATTTTTCTTTTATTAAATCAGGATTTATTTCAAAATTTCTACACACAGATAAAAATTCAAATTCCATACTTTTGGCCTCTTGAAAAATTCTATCTATATAACTAATTCTACTTTCAGAATTATAGTCATCTTTTTGATTAGGATCTATATCTATAAGAGTTTGTTTTATTAATTCATCACTATCAAAAAACTTTTTTAAATTTTCTAGTCTTTGTTTTTCTTCTTCATTCATAATATTTCTCCCATTATATGTCTTACCAAATTTCTCTTTTGCTCTATTTGTTATATTTTCAGTTAATTCTTTCAATTTACTAATGCTTAAAAAACTTTTTTTATAATAAACTTGCATAATATTATGTCTTTTCATAAACTCATCTAAAACATTTGAAAAATTTTTAGAAACTGGACGAATTGTTAATACTCGTCCTTTCAATCTTGAATTTGTAATTTCTGCATCATGTTCAATTTGATATGAGGTTAACCCACTATGCAATTTCCACAATGCTTGTACTATTTCATTTGTTTCTTCTAGTTTAAGTGGATTTCTTGATGCTTTACTTATTGCATCAAAACATTTGTCTCTATTTTTCATATTTGAAGTAATAGTTAATAATTCACCCTGTGCACCTCTGTTCATAAAGGATACATCTATAGTTACTCCTGGCATATTTGCTAAAGCCTGCATTATACTTAAAATTTTTTCTTTATTTTCTTCATTTATTTTCATTGATAAATATGGAAAATCTATATAATGATGTCCTGCACAACAGGCCCATGTTTCTATACCATTATTAATACAATTAGTAATTGCATTTTCTAGATGTTCATTTCCTTCAGACCATGTTCTTATTACTGAAGCTCTTTCTTCTTCATTTTCTGGAAGTTTTTCATTAGGCCTTCCAGTATTATATTTTTTATTGTCTTCCAATATGTTTTGCCTCCATCATTTGGTAATATAAATATTTAGTACTTATTTTAAATGGAAAAAATCCAATATTTTATTTACTATTTTTTTAAAGATTGATTCTTTATGTTCTATCATTTGAATACTTTCTTCAACTGATAAGTTGTTATCTTCACTCTTTTGTGCAATATTTGGTCTATCAAATTTAACTTCATATTTATCTTTTAAATATTTTTCTTCTTGCTCTATTAAAATATTTTTTTGTTCTTTTGTTACTAAGTAATCTCTATAAATTAAAGATAAAATTATTCTAGTGTCTTTTAATAATTTTTGATTATTTATATTTTTATTATAATCAATATTTACTTTATAATTGTTATTTTTATTATCTTCTAAAAACTTTATGAATTTATGTGGAATTTTTTCTATTACTGTATTTTCTGAATGCATTATAATATCATATACTTCTGCCAATGCATTTTCCATTATTTCTTACTCCTTTTTATCATTTCTATTAGTTGATAAAATCTGTATAATTTCTTTTCCCACTCTACCATACTCATGCAATACTTCTTCCAAATTATCTTCCTTCATCTTTAATTGTCTCTCCTTCTTTTTCTTGCATAGCTACATCTATGCCTTTAGCCAATTGATTTATTTGGTTTAATATATTTCTTCGCTCAGATACATTTTGCTTGCATATGTTCCAATTTTCTTTAAAATCTTCTAATGTTACTTCTGTCTTTTCTTTTTCTATTGTTTCATGTTCTTTTGTTTGGCATCTATCAACATCAACAACAACTATTGGTATATGAATACCTGCTGTTTCAAAATCCTTCTTAACCTGTAATACTAGATTTACATCATCCATTATTTGACCGATTTTTCTTATATACAACTATGTAATCAGGTTGTTTTTTTTGTTTTGTTATTTTGCCATCTTCACTTAATGTTGTTGTGTAAGGTGAATATACCATTTCATTCCATCCACCATTATTTCTTTTAACTGTGTTATCACTAAGCTCATCGGGTGACAAAAATTGATTAATGTCACTTGTTGCTATTGTGTTATTAGTTCTTGTGCCTATATCATCAGGTCCCATTAGCAATAAAGATTCTGGCATATCTACAAATCCAAACGTAATACTATAATCATTTGCTCTCTTTAATTGTTTATTAGTTATATAGCTACAACTCATTTGCCTATTAAAGTCTTTTCTGTTCCAATATTCATAATAGTTCTGTCTTATTAGTCTGTCGTCTCCTCTATTATCAATAGCATCTACTGCATGTATAACCATTTTAAAGTCTGAGCCTGCATCATATACGTCTGGTACATTTCTTCCAAACTCATTACCCTTATATTTTTCACTACTATCTTGTACACGATATAAAGATTTGTCAAACAGTTTTCCATATTCTTCTTGTAATGATTTCTCTATTGAAATAGTATCCACTATCTCTTTATCTATGCCTTTTACATCACATAATCTATCTAATTTACTTTCATCTTCTTCGTTTAGAATTAGTTCTATTGATTTAACATAATTTTTGAGTTCATCATTATTTATTTCATCAATATGAGGACCATATGTTTCTGAAATTCTTTGTGCTACTTTAGTATCATGTCCATATATTCTTTCTAAATATGCAAACTTTTTTCGCTCCAATGATGTCATTTCAGTAAATCTTGTTGGTATATCATTATCTCCTCTAATTATTTTATCGCATATATTTTTTCTTATTTCTTCATAATTATCTATATCTTCAATATTTTGTATTCCAAATAAATTTTCAGAATCATTAATAATGATATTAAACATTTTTTCATAATCAAACTCTTCTTGGTTTTCTGAAAGTTGATTACACAAATTTGAAAATTGCCCGCCTTGTAACGTATCTAATAGTGTATTTAAATAATAATTCCATTCTTTGTTATCTTTAACAACGGGAAATAGTTTAAATAACATATCTTTTTCGTTATCCTCTAAAGATACAATTTTTTCTTGCAAAGAATAACTTGTTCCAATAAATTCTGTTTTTTTAGCTCCAAAAAATTTAAAATATTCTTTTTCTAAAAATCCTATATCTATGCTTTTTTCTATATTTGGATTATTTCTTTCTAACATTTCTAATAATTGAATTTTTTCATTGGCTTCATCAGGATATGCTACTTCTATAAATTTTTTAGCAGACTGTGGCAATAATCTGCTTCTATTCATTTCCTTATTTATAGAAAGATTAATT
This sequence comes from uncultured Clostridia bacterium, assembly GCA_947628085.1. GTDB lineage: Bacteria > Bacillota > Clostridia > TANB77 > CAG-508 > Scatovivens. The sequence goes on along the minus strand of CANQYM010000010.1, from coordinate 25,534 downwards.
TCTTTTTTATCTAATACTTCATTTATTTTTTTAGCATATTCTCTTCTATTATCATCTGTTAAACCAGCTGTTAATTCTATTATAGTTCCGTACAATACTATCATCATGAGATGATTCTTTTTCTCTACTTATTCTGTCTATTAGTATGTCAATATAATTCATTTTCAATGGTTCAAATTTATCTGATAAGCTAGATATTACTTCTAACTGATTAAGTGTTCGTTCGTCTAAATACTTACTGCTATTTAATGTTTCTTCCATTGAACCGGCTACAGAATTTAAATCAAAAAACTCAATTTTTTCTTTCTCATATAATGTAGATAAACTTGCCATTAAACTTTGTTTTATTCTATTATTTTTGCCTAAGTTTATCGCCATCTTAGATTCATCAGAAATATTATTTATCAAAAATTCTATATGTTCACTTGAATATCCTGTTTCATTTAAAATTCCTACTATACTTTCTTCTGACAAATCTTGAAATAAGCTGATTTGTGTTTTTGGGTCCATTTTATACATTTTTAATGCTTGAATTTTATTTTCTTCATCCATTGTAGAAATAATTTGTGCTTTTTGAGAATATGTTAGTGCTGTTGATGAATTTTCTATTTGGTTTAATAATTCAAACTTTTTTTCATCTGTTAATGAACTCATTAATTCAATACGAAAATATAAATTTTCTTCTTCATCTAAAACTGTGCCTATTTTTTCACTTTCATCTAAACTACTTATTACTTTTTTTCTATCACTATCTTCTATTTCTATAGTTTTATTTCGTAAAATATCTATTGTGATTTCATATTTTGCTCTACTTAAAATATCTACTTTTTCACTATTATCTAATTCGGCTAAACATGTTAAAAGCTGTTCTTCGCTACCAATTTTTTTTACAACAACATCTTTCTCTTCATCTGTAAGATTTACTCCTTTTAATAGTTCTAATGGTTCCATATCTTGTAGTATTTCTCTTCTTGAATTTTGATCAAGGACAATTTTACTACTATTTAAGCATCTTATTTTTTCATCTTGATTTAGTCCTTTTATTATTTTTACTTTTTCATCATAGGATAAATTTGAATCATCTAATTCTAAGTAGTATGCTAATTTTTCAGCATATCTTCTATTTATTCCCATATTTTTATATCTATTTCTATAAAATTGCAATCTTATTCTTTGTCCTATGTTCACAATTTTACCTCGTTTCTTATTATAATCCATCTTTTGTTTAATTATATTATCTCATCATTAATTATAATTATTTTTTTGTCATTATATAATGCGTTTTTGTTTCCATCACTTTTTTAAATCCCATTTTTTCATATAACTTAATTGCTCTTTCATTTATTTTAAATGCTTGTAATTTTATGCTTTTTTCTTTATTTTCAAATATACTTTCTTTTATTATTGCTGTTCCAATTCCTTTGTTTTGATATTCTGGTTTTATACAAATATTTCCTATCTCAAAAATATTATCATCTATTTCTTTTCCATTGTAAAATCCGTACTAATTCATCTTTTAAATATATGAGTTCTATATTCTTTGAATTTTCTTTCATAAATTTATCAAACAACTTTTTTTGGATTTCATCATTCCATTCTCCGTAAATATTTTCTACATATTTTTGATAAACTTTCTTTTTTAAATCATAGATAAATTTAATTTGTTCCGTATTTCCATTTTTATATGGTCTTAATTCTAAATTTGGTACATCCCAACCTAATCTAATTTTACGTTCTGTAATTTTATTTTCAAGAGGTCGAACTTTCTGTTCAGAAATAATGTGATCATAGTTTGAACTTGCCTCAGAAAAAATACAACCACAATATTTTTGCATATATAATCCTAAATCTCTTGCTTTTGCTTGTCCTTCTCTAAAACCAACTCTAAAATCTCTGTATAAAAATTCAATCTCATATTTTTTAGCTAAGTTCTCACATAATAATTTTATTTCATCATGTTTTTGGTATGGACTTACTAAAAGAGTTGTAGTAAATGTATCAAAACCATTTTCTTTCGCATATTTTATGGTTTCCTCTAAGCGAACTTTATAACAATAATTTACACATCTATTTTCTAAATCATCTACTACATTTTTGCAAAAATCTTTTAAACCATAATTCTCATTTATAATAAGCTTTGCATTTATCATTTTTGAATATTCTATTAAAGTATCTCTTCTTGTTTTATATTCTATGTATGGATGTATATTTGGATTAAACCAATATAATGTTGGTTCAATTCCTTCTTTTCTTAAAGAATCTATACAATATACGCTACATGGTGCACAACAAGTATGCATTAGTAATTTCATTTTTAGTTTCCTTTCCCTATTCCCAAAAACATACTGTATATTTCATTTTATAATATGTGTCTGGCGAATGATCTTTTAAATAGCTTTTTTCTGAAACAATTCCTGTTATAATTGAAATTAAAAACATATAAATTGAAGTAACAGCAAAAATATATTGTAAAATTTTTTTTGCTTCATCTGATTTTAAGCTATTATATATAATGCAGAAAATTAAAATTCCTGCTAAAATAAACATCCAAGCATAATCTATTAAATATCTTTCATTACTTCCAGCCATCATTACACTTATAATTGCTATTATTAGTCCTACAATTATAAGAGAATTAATTATTATTTTTAGTTCCTTTTTCTCACATTTTTTATTTGCTTTTCTTATAAAAAATGTTAAAAAGCATATTGGTGCTAAAATAAATAATCCTCCAAGCATAGATTCTACATAGTAATATCCATAAAATACTGGAATGTTTCCATTATTAACCATAAAAGGAAAATCTAATATAAAGTTTGGTATTCCAAATAAATTAGTAATTAATCCTACTGGTATAACATAAAATCTGCTTTTTAAATTATATAGATTTGTTATAGTAAGTTGATATTTTGCTCCAAAATCAAATGGATTTTCAAATCTTATATAGTTATAACACATAAGCAAAATTCCAACTGTTATATAAGGTAGTCCAACAGCCAAAATTAATTTAACTAGTTTTGCTTTATTTTGTTTAAATTCTTTAATATTTTCTATTAATAAATTAATAAGATATGGAACAATTAATAGTGATGCAAGTAAATCTGTAGGTCTGCAAGCAACAGATAATGCTAAGAAAAGTGAACCTAAAAATATATTAAAATATTTTTTATTGTCACTTTCTGCCGATTTTAAAATAAAATAAATTCCTTGTAAAACAAAGTATAATCCGCACAATTATAACAAGTTCATAAACTCTAGACATACCATTTGCATAAAGAATTAGTGTTCCTGAGCAGAAAATTATTAAAGCATAAACCACATTTTTAAAAGGAATATTATCAAAATACTTTGAAAGTATTTTTAAAAGTATTTCTTTTAGTAAAATAAATATAAAAATTGAGAAAATAAACACAACTACTGAAATTTTTAAATATTTATGGAATATTAAATTATATGGTAAAAATGTTAGTAATAATGGTAATATTCCAAAATAAATATATTCATAACCTTTATAGAAAGCTGTATCCCAATTATAGTCTTCATCTCTTTGAACTGTTTTATCTCTTGTTATATTGTCATATGGATTTTCTAAGTTTAGTAATTTTTCATCTGGACCATTTAAAAGATAAAATTTTCCTTGTTTTATAGATTCTACAAAATCTTTATTATAGATTCCACCTTCTGTATTTAAAAATTTTGCAAAGCTTGTATCTCCTTCTAAGTCATATTCTTCAGTAGAATATGAATTTATTTCTGATAAAATTATCATAAACAGTAATAATATTGCTAACAAAATCAATTCATGCTTAAAATTCTTTTTTGAATAAGGTTCACTAAATAACTTTTCATTTTTTGCAGAATATATAAATAACATAAATAGAAAAACTGATATAAATCTAACTATGTTAAATTCAAATGGTATTTTAGCATTTACTATAACTTTATCTATTTTATTTTCATCATATATTTTCTTGTCTACTGAAAGTATAATTTCTTTTGTATTTCCAGATAAGTATAATGGAACATATTTTGATTTTTCATAATTTTGAACATAAAATTTTGAATTTACATCTCTAAAATCATCACTTGTTTCATCTGAAAAAAGCACTTGATATTCTGTTGTTTCATCAAAATCTTTTAATTCTAGTTTTACTGTTCCAACTTTTTGATTTAAATTTTTTATTTTTACAAGTGCTTTTCCATTGTTATAATTTACAAATTCTAGATTTCGAAATGTTTTTTCTTCATATTTTCCAAATAATAAACGATAAGAAGTAATGTTAAAAACAATTACTTCTAAAAATAAAGCTATAATTAATATTATTAAAATTTTCGAATACTTTTTCATAAGTGATTCCTTTTATATTTATTTTCTTCAAGCCTTCACATTAAGCATTATTTTCTGTTTTTGTTTCATGATATTCTTTATCTGTATTTACATTCCATATATTATCTTTTAACTCAATATTTTCTTTTATATTTTTTACTGCTTCAAAAGAAGTTGCCATAGAATGGTCCATATTATTGTATCTGTGTTGTCCATTTCTACCTACACAATATAAATTATTAAATTTGTTTAAATATTCTATAAGTTTATCAATGTGTTCGTAAGTATCAAAATAAGCTGGATAAGCTTTTTTAATTTTTTCTCTATGGAAATCTAAAACATCTTCTTTATCTATTATTCCTATACTTGCAAGTTCACTAATTGCAAACTCTGAAAATTCTTTATCTTCCATATTCCAGTATTTGTCGCCCTCTTGACAAGTATATTCCAAGCCAATCCATACTGTATTTTCTGCATCTTTAACTAAGTAAGGTGACCAGTTATTGAAAATTTGAAGTCTTAACATTTTTACTTCTGGTTCTTGAACATAAATCCAGCAATCTGGAACAATGTTTCCTAAAGTTTTCATTTTTGTTTTATTTTTCAATTTTAATTTATTAACTAATACACCAACAGTTTGAAAATCTACATAAGGAAGTCCTTTTGCAATATTTAAAATGTCTTCAGGTACTTTTTCATTTTTAAAGCCTACTACTAAATCTTTAACTGGCATTGAAGAAATGAAAATATCTCCTTCAATAGTTCCTGTTTTTCCATTTACTAAACATTCAACTGATTTTACAGAATTATTTTTAATATTTATATTTTTAACAGAATATCCTTTTTTTATTTTTCCACCGTTTTCTTCTATTTTACTTGCTAATGTTTCCCAAAGTTGTCCCGGTCCATATTTAGGATACCAAAATTGTTCTATTAAAGATGTTTCAACATCTTTTTTATTTTTATTTCCTCCAAATATTTTTGAAAAAGCATCTTTTATAACTGCTTTTATAGATAATCCTTTAACTCTCTGAGCACCCCAGTCTGCTGAAATTTCACTTGGATGTCTTCCCCATAATTTTTCTGTATATTTTTCAAAAAACATACTATATAAAACTTTTCCAAAACGATTTATGTAAAAGTTTTCTAGAGAATCTTCCTTCTTTTTAACAAATATTGTTTTTAAATAACTAAAGCCTGCTTTTATTGTTCTTATTAGTCCCATATTAGTAAAAGTTTGTAATTTTAAACTAATAGGGTAATCAAAAAATTTCTTAAGATAATAAATTCTTGATACTCTGGTTCTTAAAAGCATAACAGTATCTTCTTTTTCTGGATTTGGTCCACCTTTTTCTAATGGTTTTTCTCTTCCTAATTTCTCATCATCAAAAGAATTTTCTCCTTGAATAGGCATTAATTCTTTCCAAAAGTCCATAACTCTAGAATCTTTAGAGAAAAATCTATGTCCTCCTATGTCCATTCTATTACCATTATATTTTACAGTTTTAGAAATTCCACCTATATCTTGTGACTCTTCTAAAATTGTAACATCATATTCATCTTTATTTTTCAATAATTCATAACCTGCTGTTAGTCCTGCAGGTCCAGCACCAATTATTATTACCTTTTTCATTTTTTATTTGCTAGTTTTATTTTAAACTAAGCTACTCCTTGTATAATATATTTAGATTTTTGTGAGGTTATCTATAAACCGCTAATAAAACCTATTTTAAGTAGTCTAATCCTAAATGCTCATATCCAGATGCAGTTACAACTCTTCCTTTAGGAGTTCTTGCCAAAAAGCCTATTTGCATTAAATATGGTTCATATACATCTTCTATAGTTGTTACTTCTTCATTTAATGTTGCAGCTAATGTTTCTATTCCAACAGGCTTTCCTGAATATTTATATATTATAGTTTCTAGAATTTTTCTATCTACATTATCTAATCCTAAATCGTCTATATCTAGCTTTTCTAAAGCCATTTTAGTAACATCTAGTGTTAATATTCCATCTCCTAAAACCATAGCATAATCTCTAATACGTTTTAATAATCTATTTGCAATTCTTGGAGTTCCTCTAGAACGTTTTGCTAATTCTTTTGCTGCATCTTTTTCTATTTTTATTTCTAATATGTTACTAGATCTTTCAATTATTGTTGTTAAGTCTTTTACAGAATATAATTCTAATTTTTCAACAATTCCAAATCTATCTCTTAATGGAGCAGAAAGTGCTCCTACTCTTGTTGTTGCTCCTATTAAAGTAAATTTTGGTAAATCTAATCTTATAGATTTTGCTGTTGGTCCTTTTCCAATAATAATGTCCAAGCAAAAGTCTTCTAATGCTGGATATAAAATTTCCTCAATATTTTTATTTAATCTATGTATTTCATCTATAAATAAAACATCGTTCTCTGAAAGATTTGTAAGAAGTGCAGCTAAATCTCCTGGTCTTTCTATTGCAGGTCCTGATGTTATTTTTATGTTACTTCCTAATTCATTTGCTATAATATTAGAAAGTGTGGTTTTTCCAAGTCCTGGTGGGCCATATAAAAGAACATGGTCTAAAGATTCTTTTCTTTTTTTAGCAGCTTCTATATATATTTTCATGCTTTCTTTTACTTTTGTTTGTCCTATATATTCACTTAATTTTTTTGGTCTTAAGGAAACTTCTGAAAAATCTTCATCTTCTATTAAATTAGGATTTAGTATATTTTCCTCCATTTTACCTCCATTATATTTAAATAATGTTATTTAATCCTGTATCATACTCTAAATTTTCCATAAAAGGATATAATTCTTTTACTCGCTTTAATGTATATATTGCATTTTTTTGATGAGGACATTTCTCTGGTGCGTTTACTAGTTCATTTTTATAGCAATTTTTATTTAGTTTATACATTAAATATCTACAGTTCATATATGTATAATATATTTTATAACCATTATCAAGATCTTCCCAAAACATTTCAAAAGTGTAGTTACTATCCAATTTATTTTCTCCTTATAAATACTTATATACGAAACAAGTTAAAGTGTGCAAATTTGCTAAAACTAAAAATGTAAGTAAATATTTTATTGGTATATCTTTATTTTTTCTTATAATATAATTATTTGAGAATGCTAAACATAAAAGTATTAATATTGGTATGTAATATCTTCCCATAATTCCAATTATATAAAAGCTTCCTACAGCTGTTATTGTTAAATATTCTGTTGCTATAATTGCAAGTATTGTTACAAATGCTATAAATCCTCCTAAAATTTTTGTATGAGCAGTTACATTCTCATTTTCTCTATTTTCACAAAAAATATAATAAACTGTAACTAATAATAAACTCATTACATATATTGGTGAAATATCTATATCATTCCATGAAAGACTTTGTCCAAAAATTTGTAAAATATGTTGCATTCCCTCTACTCTAATTGTTGATAAAATTGTCATTAAAAACAAAGTAGGATGAAGCAATATATGCTTTAATTGTCCTACAATACTTGCATCTTTTGCTGCAATTGTATTTTTATATCCTAAAGAAAATAAAACACATCCAAAATCTAATACTGTTGCCAAAACAAATATTAATGTGATAATTAAACATTTTTTCTTCATGCTTCCAAATTTTTCTTTTGGAATTAGGAACAAAAATAGTACTATAGGTAAATATACTATTTTTGTTATTGCTGTAAATATTGATGAAATAATTAAAATAATATAATCTTTTATATCTAATTTTTCTTTGCTTTTATCATAAGTTAAATATAATGTATATGATATTAGTAAAGTAATAAATGCAGTTAAAGTTCCATCAATTGACATTGATACAGATTCTTGAAGCGCAATTGGTAAAAATGCTATTAATATCATTGCAACTTTTTTAAATGGTATTTTTCTTATTGCATACCACATTATAAAACTATATAAAGCTAAATTTGCTATTCTTGCTCCATATGCTTGTGCCATTAAAGATTTTGTAAACAACCTTGTTACAGCTATACCAATTGCTTGCGGAAAGTAACAAACAGCTGGATATATTGAGGTATTAGGAAACTTTGTAAATTCTTCTCCTTCTTTATCTTTTCCCTCTGCATATCTAGTTTTCCAGTCCACATAGCTATCTTCTGTTGGATCAACCATTCCATCTGTTCTAACTTCTTTACTTAAAGCAGATGGTACATTTGAAGGTAATACATCTCCTCCAATACCACTCTCATCTTTTTGTGCTATTAGTTTTCCTAAAGAAATCTCATATGATCTAAGCCAATGACCATTTTCATCTGGCACGCCTCCAATAGGCATTATAAAAACATATAATAAAGCTATTGGAATCCATACAATTAAAAATATGTATTCTTTTTTTATTTTATCGAAATTTATAAATATAAATAATATACAAAAAATTATAGACGGAATTATGAGTAGTTTCATTGAATCATTTCTATATGTATTGTAATTTTCTACTTTTAATTTGTTATCTAACATTAAAGCATAATCTAAATCTGGTTCTTGATTTGCCTCAACTTGTTTATTATACCAATCAATTTTTATTACACTATCATAATTTAGAATTGGCACTAATAGAATATTTAATATTAACAAACTTAAGAAAAACAATATAAACCAACGATTTTGTTTTAGTTTTTGAGTCATAAAATTCCCCTTTTAAAATATGTTTTAAATTTCTCCTAAAACTGTAATTAGCATTCCTAATCCTGCCATTAAGAAACTAATTCCAAAAATATATATAATCATTTTAGAAGATTTAGATGTTTCAATAAATATTTCTTCTGGATTTTTTTCATTAATTTTTATTTCTATTTTTTTACCTATTTCATCTACTTTGTTTGTTCTATATTTTTCTGTACATTTTTCGTATTCTGCATCTAAATATTTATACTTGTAAACAGGTGCATATGCTGTTTCATCATTATTTACTTTTGATGTTTTATAATCAAAAATCTCAGCTTCTACAGTTATTTTGCATCTTCTTTCTGCAATATCATCTAATACTCCTGGTCCTATTAACATGGCAAGTCCAAGCACAGTAATTGCAGTTGGAAGGAATACTTGAAAAATATTATTTTGTGCAAAATTAATATTAAATAAATATCCCCATTCTCCAATAGCAGGTAAAATTATGCATCCAATTCCTGTTATCAGTGTAGCAATTCCAGCTGTTTGCTTTCTGCATATTAAAATAATTCCTAATATAACAAATAGTTGTCCAAAAGTCATTAATGTAAATGTTACTTGGTTAAGTCCTGAAAAATAAATCATTAAACCTATTGAGCAAACTGCCCAAATGATACAAGCCCATGAAATAACTGTATCATGAAATAAGAATTTTCCTTTTGTTTTTTCTTCCATTTTAATCTCTCCTTTGTATATTTTATTTTATCATTTCTATAAATTGTTCTTCATTAATTATTGTAATTCCTAGATTTTGAGCTTTTTGAAGTTTACTTCCACTATCTTCTCCAGCCAAGACATAGCTTGTATTTTTAGAAACAGATGATGAAGTTTTTCCTCCAAAATTTTCTATTATTTCTTCTGCTTCTTTTCTTGAATAATTTTCTAATCCTCCTGTTAATACAAAAATTTTTCCTTCAAATCTATTGTCTTCTATACTTTTTTCTTCTAGCTTCATATTTATTCCATGCTCTTTTAGTTTTCTAATTAAGTCTTTAGTTTGCTCTTGAGAGAAAAAATCGTAAATACTTTGTGCCATTATTTCTCCCATATCATCAATTTGTAGTAAATCTGCTACACTAGCATTTTGAATTGCCTCAATATTTTTATATTTTTTAGCTAATTGCTTTGCAGCCTTTACTCCTATATGTCTAATTCCTAATCCATTTAATAATCTATAAAATTCATTGTTTTTGCTTTCATTAATACTATCTATTAGATTTTGAGCAAATTTTTTTCCATCTTTTTTTAGTGAAGCTATATCTTCTAATTTAAGTTTATATAAATCTGAGATGTTTGAAATCATATTGCGATTTAAAAATTCTTCTATTATGCTATCTCCTAGACCTTTTATGTTCATTGCCTCTCTAGAAGCAAAATGAAGTATATTCCTGTATTGCTTAGCAGGGCACTCAATTCCAATACATCTTACAGCAGATTCTCCTTCTTCTCTTATAGCATCAGCTCCACAAACAGGGCACTTTTTAGGCATCTCAAAAGGAATTTCTTTTCCTGTTCTTTTTTCTTTTAATACTCCTACAACTTCTGGAATTACATCTCCAGCTTTTTGTATTAAAACAGTATCTCCAACTCTTAAATCTTTTTCTTTAATAAAGTCTTCATTATGAAGAGTTGTTTTTGAAATAGTTGAGCCTGCAACTTTAATTGGTTCAAGTATTGCCATTGGAGTTATTGCTCCAGTTCTTCCTACTTGAAAAGTAATGTCTTTTAATAAAGTTGCTTTTTGTTCTGGTGGATATTTATATGCTATTGCCCATTTGGGAGTTTTATAGGTAGTTCCAAGTAATTCTCTTTGTTTTAAGTCATCTACCTTAACAACTGCTCCATCTATTCCAAATGTTAGTTTTTCTCTATTATCTCCTATTTTTTCTATTTCTTTTATAACTTCTGGTATATTTTTACATAAAACTTTAACAGGATTTACATTAAAACCAATTTTTTCAAGATATCTTAATGACTCAATATGTGATTTAAAATTTATAGAATCACATTTTTGAACATTAAATATAAAAATATCTAATGGTCTTGAAGCAGCAACTGAACTATCTAATTGCCTTAATGAGCCTGCTGCTGCATTTCTTGCATTTGCAAAAAGAGTTTCTTCGTTTTCCTCTCTTTCAAAATTCATTTGCTCAAATTCTTTTTTACCAATAAAAACTTCTCCTCTAACTGTAATATCTATTGGTTCTTTTAGTTTTTTAGGAATATTTTTTATTGTTTTTAAATTATCTGTAATATCTTCTCCTACTAAGCCGTTTCCTCTTGTTGCACCTCTTATAAAGACTCCATTTTTATATTCTAAACTTACAGATAATCCATCAATTTTAGTTTCTACAACATATTTTAAATCTATGTTTGAATCTTGTTTAATACTATCTAATGTAAGTTGTTCATCATTTTCTTCTAAATTTTCTTCTGAAGATTCTGAACTTAAGGCTTTTCTTGTTCTTTCATCAAAAGCATATAATTCTTCATAGTCAAATATATCTTGCAAGCTTTGAAGTGGAACTTCGTGTTCTACTTTTTCAAAACCTTCTTTTACCGTTCCACCAACATGTTGTGTAAGTGAGTCAGAAGTAATTAAATCTGGATATTCTTTTTCCAAATTTCTTAGTTCTAGCATAAGCATATCGTACTCAAAATCACTTATTTCTGGATTATCATCATCATAATATTTTTTTGCATGATATGCAGTTATATTTTTAAGTTCTTCTATTCTCTTTTGAGCTTCTTTTTTATTCATTATAATATTTAAATTCCTCTCTACTACTATCTGCTTAAATTTCGTAAAGTATACTAGTTTTCTTTAAATAAATCTTTTCCGTTTTTTAAATAATCATATCCAGAAAAAATTGTTGCTATTACAGAAACTAGAATTAAAGCTGATGTTATAATATTAAATATGAATTCTCCTTGAGTCATATATATTTTAAGTGAACTAGAAATACCTTCATTATAATTTGTTGTGCCTATCATAAAATTGCAGAAATTAAATTTATCAATAAAAATTAAGATAATAGCAATCATTTGTGTAACAGTTTTTAATTTTCCCCATATTGATGCTGCAATTACTTGTCCACCTTTTTCAACTGCTACTAATCTATATCCAGATACCAAAAATTCTCTTGCTAAAACTACTACTGGTATCCATGCTGGAATTTTTCCATATTCTACTAGCATAACTAGTGCAGATAAAACCAAAATTTTATCTGCAAGAGGGTCTAAAAATTTTCCAAAAGTAGTAACTTGATTTCTTGAACGAGCTATATATCCATCTAATTTATCTGTTATTGAAGCTATGATAAAAATAATGTCCATTATTATAAATGTAATTGAAATTCCTAGCCATTCTCCAGAAATTATTCCTAAGCTTCCTAAGCTTCCTAAATATCCAACAATTACAAATATTGGAACTAATATCATTCTAAAAATAGTTAACTTATTTGCTAAATTCATTATTTTAAACCCCTTATTTAAAATTTTATTTACTTCTATATTTTATTTTTAAACATTATTTTCTAAAATGTTTTGAACTATATTTTCAGTTTCATTTACCATAGTATTAGTTTCATTAGTTGAGTTAGTTTCTTGTGCCATTTCTTCTAGCATTTTCTGTTCTTCTTCTAATCTTTTTTGTTCTTCTGCTAATTCATTTGCTCTTGCAGTTTCCAATTGATTAATTACAGCTTGCAAGCTTGTAATATCTTTTCCTATCATTTCAAAATTATTTGCTGTTAAAGAATCTTTTAAGTTATTGTTTGCTTTAATTACAGAATCTATTAAAGCTTCAATATCTTCTGTATTTACTATTTCTAAATCAACAGCATAATCATCGTTAAATAAGTTTGATATTGCACTATTTAAGTTATCGCCAATCGTTACTGTATTTCCAGATGCAACTATAACTTTTTTAAGAACTGGTATTTCGCTTTCATTAAGCATTACTTGGTATACTGGTTCTATATATAAAAGTGAATTATCTATTGGAACTATTATCATATCTTTTATAAGTTTTGTTCCACTAGTATTCAATTCTGCTAATTCTTTTGATATTGTTGCATCTTGTTCAATTTGATTATTAAGTTGCATTATACCTACAACATTACTTTCTGAATTAAATTTATATAAAGATAATGTTGGTTTTCCAGATTTTACAGTTCCAACCAGATAAGATAAAATATTTTGTTTTCCATATTTATTAAAGGTTAGAACTAATCCAAATTCTGATTTATCACTATCAATTGTTTTAAGCATTGTATAATATGGCTTCATTTCTTCACCTGCTATAGTTGACTTTGAAGAAGATGCCTTTGTTGTTACTTGCCATATATCATCTGCTCTATATAATGTATCTTCACTAATATCATGATAAATATTAATCATACTTGCTTGAATTGAATATAAAAATTCTGGATATATAATATGTTTTTGTATATCTTTTGGTAATTCATCTTCTACAAATAAATCTGGATATATATTTCTGTATGTCATAATTATTGGATCTGATTTATCTGTAATATAAAATGTTGTTGTTCCATCATAAGCATCTATTAATACTTTTACTGAATTTCTTATATAATTTATTCTTTCTTTATAACCTTTTATGTTTATTACTGTTTCTTGAGAATAAGGATATGCATTTGACCTAGTATATGCATCTAACACCCAAACTAGTTTTCCTTCATCTGTTATTACTAAATAAGGATTTTCATCATATAAAACATCTGGTAATATTTTTTTAGCTCTTTCTATAATATTTCTATTAGTTAAAATTTTTGTTTCTTGTTTTATATTTGAAGATAAAGCTAATTTCAAATTTTTCTCGTTTAAAGCTAAAACTACTCTATCTAAAAAACCTAAATTTAATCCTGCTTTTCCATCATATACATTCTCTTCATTAGTTGTTGCAGTTATAGGATAATCATATTCATTACCAAAATCTGTATTTACCATTATTGGACTATTTGTTTCTAAACCAAAATATATTCTTGGCTGTTTAATATTTAAATCTGCTTCACTTGTAAAATCTGATAAAATATATTCTGCATAACCATCTAAGTCTGAATCTGTTGCAGCACTGACAACTGCTGAATATCCATGTGTATATTTGAAAGTTCTATTATTATAGCTAATTGTAGAATCATTCAAAATTTCACGTGGTGTTATATATACTAATTTATCTGAATTATTTACTTTATATATTGCTAAAAATGTATTTTCATAATTATAGTAAACACTATTTTCTTGATGTTCTGCGATAGCATTTAAAGTAACATCTTCTGTAATTATTGGAACATTTTTTATAACATCCTGATTATTTGTTACTTGTTCAGAAGTTATTGAATTATATGAAGTTATATTTTGTTGTGAAATATCTATTCCATAAGCTTCTTTAGTATTTTTTATGTTATAGCCTATATATTTTTTCTCATTATCTAATTCGTTATTTCTGATGTGAAATGTTTGGAAATAAAGTATAACAACAAACATACAGACCAAATATGCTGGTACTAGTAATACAGATATCATTCCTTGATTAAAATTATTTTTCTTAATATATTTTAATAATCTTAAAACAGCAATAGCTATAACAACTGCTAATATTCTATATCCCCATAATTTTATTGTTACATCAATTCTTCCAGCTCCTGTAATTTCTGTTTTAATTTCATCTCCAATTGTAACCATTGTTCCAGTTAAAATGTTTTGTGCATTAATAAAAATATAAGTACAAAATGCTATTGTTATTAATATTACTATAGCTAACTCTTGTTTTATAAAAATATTTTTCTTTAAGATTTCTCCATCAACTCCATCGAAGTAAACATTTAAAGCTATAATATAATATAAAGCTACATAAATTATTTCAGCAACTAAAACTTCTATTATAAATATTAATAAATTTTGTATAAATGGAAGTGAAAACATATAATATCCAATATCTGCATTAAATATTGGGTCTGTTTGTCCAAATACTGCTGCATTTGCAAATACTAAAAATTTATCTGCAAGCATACTGCATGCTATCAAGCCGCCTACTATTCCAAGTATTACACATAAGCTTTTATTTGGTAATTTAGGCATAGGCTTTTTTTCATCATCAAAAAACTTTTTTAAGCCTTTTTTTGTGAATTTATTTAATATATATGTGAATAGATATATTGAAATTGCAGATATTCCAAAAACTTTACATCTGTTTTGTACTTTTTGATTAAATACACTTTCATATTTAGGATTTATCTCTATTGTATTTAAATAATTTGCTCTAAAAGAAACTATTGTAATAAAAGCAAAAAATGCTAATACTAATAATACAATAATTGTTCTTATAGCAAATTTCTTTTTTGGTTCTTTTGTTTGTTCTTTTAACTCTGGCTTTTTCTCTTCTTCCATAACCAATTTTTATATCCTTTCTATATAATAGCATTTAAAAAATCTTCTGCATTAAAAACTTGCATATCATCTATTTGTTCGCCAACACCAATAAATTTAATTGGTATTTGATTTTCTGAAACAATTCCAACAACTACTCCACCTTTTGCTGTACCATCTAGTTTTGTTAGTACAAGTCCCGTTATATCTGTTGTTTCCTTAAAAGCTTTTACTTGTGAAATTGCATTTTGTCCTGTTTCTGCATCTAAAACTAAAAGTGTTTCTTTACTACTTTCCTGCATTTCCTTTTCTATAACTTTTCTTATTTTTAAAAGCTCGTCCATTAAATATTTTTTATTGTGTAATCTTCCAGCTGTATCTACAATTAGCACATCTGCATTTAATTCTCTTGTTTTTTGAATTGCTTCAAAAACAACTGATGCTGGATCTGAGCCTTCCTCTTTTTTTACTAATATGCTTTTTGATCTTTCAGCCCAAATTTCAAGTTGTTCAACTGCAGCTGCTCTAAAGGTATCGGCAGCAGCTATAACTACTTTTTTACCTTGTTTTACTAAATTATTTGCTATTTTACCAATTGAAGTAGTTTTTCCAACACCATTTACACCAACAACTAATATTATTGATGGCTTTGTTTCAAGATTAAGCTCTGGACTTGCTACTTCTAAAATATTTTTCATTATTTCTTTTAAAGCTTTTTTTACATTTTCTTCATCTTCTATTTTCTCTTTTTTTATTTTAGTTCTTAGTTCATCAATAATTTTTACAGAAGTTTCAACTCCAATATCTGACATAACTAAAACTTCTTCTAATTCTTCTAGCAGTTCTTCATCTACTTTTCTAAAAGTACTAAAAACATTATTTATTTTTTCATCAATAGAACTTTTTGTTTTTCCTAAACCTTGCTTTAATTTATCAAAAAATCCCATAATTCCCCCTATAATACTTATTCTTATTTTATATCATTAAAGCCTCAAAAAATCAATACTTTTTGTGGCTTTATCTTCTTTTTATTCTCTTTGTTTTTCCTGGCTTTTTGCATATATTCTGTCTATTTCTTTTTCTCTTTTTTTGAATAGTTGCATAACTTTTATTTTTCTTATATCATCTATGCCTTCAATGCTATCTAAAGTTTCTGTTAAATCTTTTTCTGTAAAATTATAAACAGCTTCTAATGCTCTTTTTGTTTGAACAGGATATTTTGATAATAAGAAATTCATAACTGTTTCATAATCTGAACCATATTTATCTTTGTGCAAATCTTCTGGTGATAATATTGAAGATTTTCTTGCTCTATCTGCTTTAACTAGTTCATCTTCTGAAAATTCTCTTTCTCCAACTCTATCATCAAATCCTAATATCATTTCATTATCAAACATTGGATATAAATCTATTTTTCCTGTTCTTCTATTTCTTCTTAAATACCAGTTTTCCATTCTTCTATCTGTATTTAAATTTTTAATATCCCAAACTGCCATATTAATAAAATCTTGTTTAAAATCTAAAAATTCTTGATATGGTCTCTTTGCTTTATTCATAAGAGCAAAAACTGCTTCAAAAACTGAGTCTGGATCTATTGAACCTCTTAATCTAATAAGTGGTTCTTTCATTTTCATATATTTAGTCATTAATAATTCTGATGATAAAATTTCTTCATCTTTACTCATACTTACATAACTTATTACACCATAAATCGGACTTTGGTTTTGAGACTCAGATTTTCCTTCATAAAGCTCCGCATCGCAAACTTTAAGTCCATTCTTTTTAGCTATTAGATATCCTAAAAATTCTCCAATATGCGTATCTTCTGTCCAAATCGTTCTTTTTAAGAAAAATCTATTATGGTTATTACTAATATCATCATTTTCAGGAGATATTGCTCTATATTCGTCTATTCCTTTTCTAAATTCATCATGCCATCTATATTTTGATAAATCGATATCTCTTCCTAAATATTTCATACATCCTCCAATAATACTTTTGGAGCTATATTATATTACATTTTTGCTTATTTTTCAACGGTTTATATGTTTTATTAGATATTATTTTTTTAAAGAAAAAAATACATTTTGCATAATTTATTTATTAATTTATTCTCTTAATGTATTATATATCTTTTATAAATGACTTGCTGTCGCAATCAAAGATTGCTCCAATCGCCTTTCGCTTCGCTCCAGTTGGTCGCTGCGCACTTTTCTAATATAGTTTTAAGTAGAGTTTCTCTTAACGTATTATATTTCTTTTATAAATGACTTACTGTCGCAATCAAAGATTGCTCCAATCGCCTTTCGCTTCGCTCCAGTTGGTCGCTGCGCGTCATTTTAAAAAGAAATATAATACATTAAGAGAAACAAACTTATTAATTAATATAATTTTTTAAACAATAAATTTTAAAAAATTATATCTCAATTTTAGGCTCATATCTTTCAAGCCACATATTTACCTGGCAAAGATATGCCATAAGTTGCGGACCTGTCATAAGCTGACCAAACCATGGCCTTGTAAAAACTTTACCATCTGTTTTGATAATTTCTAAAATATAATCTCTATTTAATAATTTATTTATTGGCGCATCTTTTTCTTCCATAATTTTGCTTAATTTATTTTTTACTATTTGTAAATAATTTGGATTATGTGTTTTTGGATATGGGCTTTTCTTTCTATATATAATTTCTTCTGGAAGAAGTTCTTCTAATGCATATCGTAGTAATCCTTTTTCTCTACCCTGATATGCTTTCATCTCCCATGGTATATTCCATGCATATTCTACTATTCTATAATCGCAAAATGGAACTCTAACTTCAAATCCATTATACATACACATTCTATCTGTTCTGTCGAGTAATGTTTGCATAAATAAATTGGATGTTAAATAAATTAGTTTCCTATGCAATTTATTATTTTCACTATCACTTTGTAAATATTCCACTTTAGATAATTCTTTTTCATATTTTTCTTTAACATAATCTTTTATAGAAATTTCTTTTGAAATATCTGGATTTAATAGTTTTTGTCTTTCATCTAATGCTATAGACCATGGAAATGTATTGCTATTTAAAGCATCTTCTCTAAAATACCAAGGATATCCTCCAAAAATTTCATCTGAACATTCTCCAGAAAGAGCCACTGTTATATCTTTTTTTACTTCTTTAAAAAATAGCAAATATGATGAGTCAACATCTGCCATTCCTGGAAAATCTCTTGCTATCATTGCATCTTCTAATCCTTTTATAAGCTCTGGTGTATCTAAAATTATTTTGTGATGATTTGTATCTAAATAATTTACCATTAAATCAATATAGTAATTGTCTGTATTAGGCTGAAAATCATTTTTTATAAAATTTTTATCTTGATCTACATAATCAACAGAGAAAGTTTCTAATTTTTTTCCATATTTTTCTTTATAATAGTTACTAGCATATTTTGAAATTATACTAGAATCTAAGCCACCAGATAAAAGCGTTCCTATTGGTACATCTGAAACTAATTGTCTTTCTGTTGAATCTTTAAGTAAAAATCTTATTTTTTCACAAGTAGTTTTTAAATCATCTGTATGTTCCTTAGTTTCTAGTTTCCAATATTCTTCTTTTTTTAATCCATCATTATTAAAAATTAAAAAATGTGCTGGTTCTAGTTCTTTAATATTTTTAAAAGGACTAATTCCTGGAGTATGGCTAGGTCCCATTCCAAAAAGCTCTGCTATTCCTGTTTTATCAACTACTGTTTTAACAAGAGGATGTTCTAAAATTGCTTTCACTTCTGAACCAAAAATAAAATTGTCATCTATTATTGTGTAATATAATGGTTTTATTCCGAAATGATCTCTTGCAATAAAAATTTCACTTTTTTTATCATTCCAAATAGCAAATCCAAAGATTCCATTTAAATATTTGCAAACATCTTTCCCATAAAACACAAAAGCTTTTAATAAAACTTCTGTGTCTGAATGTCCTTTAAATTTAAAACCATTTTCTTTTAAAGTTTCTCTTATTTCTTCTGCATTATATAATTGCCCATTATATACTATTGTGTATGTAACTTCATCTACCCTATAACTCATTGGTTGCTTTCCATTTTCTAAGTCTATAATACTTAATCTTCTATGTCCTAAGTTGGCATGTTTTGAAAAATATAGTCCATCATCATCTGGACCTCTTCTAAACAAAGTTTTTGTCATATTTCTAATAATATAATAATCATTTGATATATCTTTTTTACAGTTTACAACACCTGCAATTCCACACATAAAAATAACTCCTTACATAAAATAATTTATAATCTATTTTATGTAAGAAGCTATTTTTTATGTGCTTGTTTATTTTAACATTTCTTTTAGTTTTACTAATGTGTTTAAAGCATCAATTGGTGTAAGTTCATTTACATTTATTTTATCTAATTCATGTGAAATATCCGCAAGTTTTAAATTAAATAAATCAAATTGTCCTTCAACTTGTTTTTTATTTTCTTCTTTGATTTTTACTCCACCTTTTTCAAGCGAATGTAAAATTTTATTTGCTTTAGTAACAACATTTTTAGGAACTCCTGCAAGTTTTGCAACATGAATTCCATAGCTTTCATCTGTTCCACCTTCTAGTATTTTTCTTAAGAAAATAACATCTTCGCCTTTTTCTTTAACAGCAACGTGATAATTTTTTATTCCCTCTACTTTTTCTTCTAGTCCTAGTAGCTCATGATAGTGTGTGGCAAATAAAGTTTTACAACCTATTTTTTCTTTATCTGCTATATGTTCTGCAACTGCCCAAGCAATAGATAGTCCATCATAAGTAGATGTTCCTCTACCAATTTCATCTAAAACAACTAAGCTCTTTGGAGTAGCATTTTTTAATATGTTTGCAACTTCATTCATTTCAACCATAAATGTACTTTGTCCACTGCTTAAATCATCTGATGCACCAACTCTTGTAAATATTTTATCTACAATTCCAATTGTTGCCTCTTCTGCTGGAACAAAACATCCAATTTGTGCCATTAAAGTAATTATTGCAACTTGTCTCATATATGTAGATTTACCAGCCATATTAGGTCCAGTAATAATTGCAACTCTGTTTTCATTGCAATCTAAATATGTATCATTTTCAACAAAAATTCCGTCTTGAACCATTTTTTCTATAACTGGATGACGTCCATTTTTAATGCTTATAACATCTCCATCATTAATTGTTGGACAAACATAATTATTGTCTTCTGCTACTATTGCAAAATTTGATAAAACATCAACATTTGAAACAACAGTTGCAGACATTTGCAATCTTTCAATGTTTCTTGCTATTTCATCTCTTATTTTTGTAAATTCTTCATATTCTAAGTTAATTACTTTTTCTTCAGAGCCTAATATTTTATCTTCAATTTCTTTTAATTCTTCTGTAATAAATCTTTCTCCACCTGTTAATGTTTGTTTTCTAATGTAGTTATCCGGAACTTGTTTTAAGAAAGACTTTGTTATTTCTATATAATATCCAAAAACTTTTGTATATCCTACTTTTAAATTTTTAATACCTGTTCTTTGTTTTTCCTTGGCTTCTAATGATATTATCCAATTCTTTCCTTCAGTAGATGCTTCTCTGTATTCATCAATTTCTTTATTGAATCCTTTTTTTATAATTCCACCTTCTTTTATAGAAATTGGTGGATCTTCTTCAATTGCTCTATCTATTAAAGAATATATATCTTCTAAAACATCTAATTTTTCATATAAAGATTTAAGCATATCTGATGTAGCCATAGATAATACTTTTTTTAAAGTAGGAAGATTGCTTAATGAATTTTTTAGTGATATTAATTCTCTAGCATTTACATTTCCATAAGCTATTTTTCCAGCTAATCTTTCAATATCATATACTTTTTTAAGAGTTTCTACTACATCTCCTCTAAGCATTATATTATCTTTAAATTCTTTTACAGCTTCTAATCTTTCATTTATTTCTTTTATATCTAATAGTGGGTCATTAATCCAACGTCTTAAAAGTCTTCCACCCATAGAAGTAGATGTTTTATCTAACACCCAAATTAATGTGCCTTTTTTAGATTTATCTCTCATTCTTTCTGTAAGTTCTAAACTTCTTCTTGCATTAATGTCTAAAGACATATATTTTTTTACTTCATAAATTTGAATTTTGTTTATGTGATCTAATTTAACTTTTTGTGTTTCTGTAAAATAATTTAGTAATCCATTTATTGCAGAAACAACTAAATCTTCGTTTTCTAAAGATTCTTTTGGCTTTCCAAAGTTATCTATTATTGTATATAAATTTACTATAAGTTCATCACTTTCACTAAAATTTTTATCGTCTCTTACAGTAACAAATGTATTTGCTCTATCTTTTAGAATATTTAATTCTTTTTCAGAATTTCCCATTGCAGTATTTACAACAATTTCTGCTGGCAAAAATCTAGCATACTCATCTAATAGCTTTTCAAAATTATTTTCTTCTAATTTAATTTGTGTTGCAT
This sequence comes from uncultured Clostridia bacterium, assembly GCA_947628085.1. Lineage (GTDB taxonomy): Bacteria > Bacillota > Clostridia > TANB77 > CAG-508 > Scatovivens. The sequence continues at coordinate 3,636 of CANQYM010000010.1, read as the reverse complement.
AAAAATCTCCTGTACTAATATCACAAATTGCAAGTCCATAATATAATCCTTTTTTAACTATTGTCATAATGTAATTATTTTTCTTTTCTTCAAGCATATTAGATTCTATAACAGTTCCTGGTGTTACAACTCTAATTACATCTCTTTTTACAATTCCTTTTGCCTTTTTAGGATCTTCTAATTGTTCACATATTGCAACTTTATATCCTTTTGATATTAGTCTTGAAATATATATATCAACTGCATGATATGGTACTCCACACATCGGAGCTTTTTCTTCTAATCCACAAGCCCTAGATGTTAGTGTTATTTCTAGTTCTCTTGAAGCTACTATTGCATCATCAAAAAACATTTCATAAAAGTCTCCTAATCTATAAAAAAGCATGCAATCTTTATATTGTTCTTTTGTTTCAAGATATTTCTGCATCATTGGAGAAAATTCTTCTGCCATTTTTTTACCTTCCTTACATTATTATTTTTTGCTTTATTTTGCTATGGCATATTTTTTATTTCATTAATATCTATTTCATCTTCTTCTAATTCAAAAATTTCTATATTATTAATGATTAAATCAAAAATGCTTATATTTTTATTTATATTTTTAATGTATTCTATTCTTTCTTTCAAAAATTTAGGCACAAAAGTAAATATTTCGCCTCTATCAATAAGTAATAATTTTAATTCATTTTTATTAACATATTTTTCTAAAAGCTCAATATCTTTCTTTAAATTACCTTCATCAAGAGTAATAATTTCTGGTGTAATTTCTAGGCATTCTGGTATACTGCTTTTAGGAATATATTCTAAAAGCACACACATATTTTTTACAACATTTTCTACATCTTCAGTTATAAATAAAGGATTTTCCTCTAATATAATTCTTATTTGTCTTGCATCTAATCCAACTGAAATTAAATATTTTATTTTTTCGTGTAGCACCTTTATATCTATTTGATTTTGTATTTGTGACATTAAATTTTCTATTTCAAAATCACTAAATCCAATCTTTTTTAAATAATCATTTTCTTCCATTTTTTATCTCCCATCAAAATATTCATCATCTTCATATTCAGTTCTTACATCATATTTTTTCATTATTTCCTCTGGTGTTGTTTGATGTCTTTCTAAAAGCTTTGCTTTGCTCATAAAAGGATCTATTTGGCTACTATTTTCTCTGTTTTCAGCTTCATTTCTTTTTATTAAGGCATACATAAGCTCTGGAGATGTTCTTAATATTCTTGGTTTTCTTAGAACATATTTTAATGTTCCAGTAGCTTTTAAAATTTTCATTTGTAAATTTAATCTTGAAAGTGCTGTTCCCATCACTGCTGGATTTTCTCTTAATACTATGCTAGCATTTGCTTGGCCTAAATGCTCATATTCTAGAGCATTAACTATTGGTTTGATTTTATTATTTAAGCTCATTGCTATCATCTTTGGAAAATCATACATCATTGCATAGATATCATCTTTAGAAAGTTTAGATTCTTCATCTTTAAGTTTTTCATTTCTTTCTTTATAAAAATAGTTAAATACTCTTTCAAAGCCTTTTTCTAAAAATTCTCTATTATATTCTTTTCTTCCTTGGTTTAGATTAATTTGATTAACTTTTTTAAAAATTATTTCTTTCTTTTCCTCATCTGAAAGTTTTAGAAAAGATTTTTTTGGTGTTCCAGATGTTCCATTTCTATTTTGCTCTAATGCATTTAAAAATTCTTTTTCATCATTTTCATCATCAAGATAGTCTAAAATTGCTCTTCTTATCGTTTCACGATTTACTCCATATTTTTGAGATAAACTTCTTAAAGATTGTCCCTCTAAGATAACTAGTTTATATGCTTCTTCAACTTGCTCTTCTGAAAGCTCCATCTCTTCTACATCATCTAAAGATTCACTATTTCTATGATTCTTTGAATTATATTTTCTTAATTTTATTTGTCTATCTGCTTCTTCACTAGTTTTGGCATACCTTTTTAAAACATTATTAATTTTTGTTCTTCCATATCCTTGAACCTGAGTTTCAATTTCTCTAATGCTACAATTTTCGTTTAAATAAAGTTCTATAATTCTCATTTCAGTAGGTGTAAAAAGTTTTTCAATTTCTTCTTCTAACATATTATAAAATTTCTCCTTTTAAATACCATTTATGAGATTCTGTTATTTTTAAATCTACTATATCTCCTATATTATGTTTTTGAGTTTTATCAAATATAACTACCTTATTTGTATTAGTTCTTGCTGTATATGTGTTTTCATTATTTTTGCTTTCTCCCTCTATTAGCACTTTTTGTATTGTACCTATGTATCTTTCGTTATTTTCATCTACTTTAGATTCATAAAGCTCTTTTAATTTATCGAATCTTTTATGTTTAATTTCTTCTGGAACTTGATCTTCTCTTTTGGCTGCTACTGTTCCATCTCTTTTTGAATATATAAACATAAAAATTTGTTCAAAGTTAATTTTTCTTACAACGTCTAATGTGTCTTCAAATTCTTCATCTGTTTCTCCAGGAAAACCAACAATTATATCTGTAGATAATACTAGTCCATCTATTTTTGATTTCATTTTTTGTGCTAACTCTAAAAATTGTTCTTTAGTATATTTTCTATTCATTTCTTTTAAAACTTTCGTATTTCCAGATTGAAGTGGTAAATGAATAATTCTAGATATTTTTTCATTTTTTGCAATTACATCTATTACATCATCTGTAAAGTCTTTTGGATGTGGAGATATAAAATCTATTTTTTCAATTCCACCTATTTTGCAAACTTCATCTAAAAGATCTGCAAAATTTTTAATTTTTTCATTTCCTTTATAAGAATTTACATTTTGACCTAAAAGAGTTATTTCTTTATATCCTTTTTTAGCTAAATCTTTAATTTCTTCTAGAATTTTTTCTGGTTTTCTGCTTCTTTCTCTTCCTCTTACATATGGAACTATGCAATATGAACAAAAGTTATTACATCCATACATTATAGTAACAGAAGCTTTAAAATTACTCTCTCTTTTTATTGGTAAATCTTCATAAATTTCTCCATCAATATCTATAACATCTTTTACTTTTTGATTTTTTGAAACTGCTTTATAAATGTCTTCAGGCAAATTTTGAAGTGTATGTGTACCAAAAATTACATTAACAAATGGATAACTTGTTTTTATTTTTTTAAGCATCTTTTCTTCTTGCATCATACATCCACCTATTGCTAGTAAAACTTCTCTATTTTCTTTTATTTTTTTTATTTCACCAATTTTTCCAAAAAGCTTTTCTTCTGCATTTTCTCTAACACAGCAAGTATTAAAAACTACTAAATCCGCACTTTTATAGTCATCTATTTTTATATATCCCATTTCTTCAAGCATACCCGCAATCTTTTCAGAATCGTTTTCATTTAATTGGCATCCAAAAGTAAGAATAGAATATGTTAATAATTTTCCGTTATTTATTTTTTTTACTAATTCTATATAATTTTCTTGCAATTTTTTATTCCTCCAATATTTTAATATTTTATAACATTTTTTCCTTTTTTTCAAGATTTGCGTACAATGTTTGCATTTATATTATTGTAGGTTAGTCAATCATATGTCACACTTTTTTGAAAAATATATAGTTTGAGTACCTTATATTGTTAATAACG
>CANQYM010000009.1 GCA_947628085.1 uncultured Clostridia bacterium | reverse complement strand
TGTTGGAGCAGGTAGCGGGAATCGAACCCGCATAGCCAGCTTGGAAGGCTGGAATTCTACCATTGAACTACACCTGCGTTTTTCCTTCTAACAAGTATAAATTATAAATTATTTGAAACTATTTGTCAAGAGTAAATTTAGCGAAATAACTAAATTTTAGTTAAAGTATATTCATAAAATTTTAGTTAAATCACTAAATGTTACTAATCTTTACTTTCTAATTTCTTTCTTATTTTTATTATTCTTCAGATTTAGCTTCTTTTTCTGTTTTTTCTTCTTTTGCTGGTTCTTCTTTAGCTTCCTCTTTAACTTCTTCTTTTACTTCTTCTTTTACTTCTTCTTTAGCTTCTTTTTTTGCTTCTTCTTCAGCTTTTTCTGCCTCTATTTTAGCTTCAGCTTCTACTGCTTCTGCAACAGCTTCTTCAGTAACTGTTTCTTCTGCTTCAGATTCTCCTGGTACAACTTCTTCTTTAACAACTATTTCTTTATCCTCAATTCTTGCACCAACTCTTTCTTTAGTTTTAGCAGCTTTACCTACTCTATCTCTTAAGTAATATAATTTAGCTCTTCTTGCTTTACCTACTCTAACTAATTCTACTTTTTCAATCATTGGAGAGTGAACTAAGAATGTTTTTTCAACACCAACACCATAAGAAATTCTTCTTACTGTAAATGTTTGATTTACTCCTCCACCTTGTTTTTTTATTATAATTCCTTCGAAAACTTGGATTCTTTCTTTGTTTCCTTCTTTAATTCTTACATGAACTTTAACTGTGTTACCAATTTTTAAATCTGGTATTTTATTTTTTAATTGTTCATGTTCGATAGATTTTAAAATATCCATTTTCTTTCCTCCTTCTTTCAATAATGGATAGGATTTTAATCCTTATTATTTTTTAATTCTTCTAAATATTTTTTTTCTTCATCAGTTAAATTAACTTTTTCTAAAAGCTCTGGTCTTTTCATGTAAGTTGTTTTTATAGCTTCTTTTCTACGCCATTTATCTATATTTTCGTGGTGTCCGGATTGTAGCACTTCTGGAACTTTCATTCCTTCAAATTCTTTAGGCTTTGTGTATTGAGGATATTCTAGAAGTCCATTTGAAAAGCTTTCCTCTTCTGTTGAGTCTTTTGTTAGAACTCCTTCTACATATCTAGATACTGCATCTATTAATACCATTGCTGGTATTTCTCCTCCTGTTAGCACATAATCTCCTATTGAAATTTCTTCATCAACTATTTTTTCAAGTACTCTCTCATCTATTCCTTCATAATGACCACATAATAATATTAAATGTTCTTCTTTAGCTAATTCTTCAACTTTACTTTGATTAAGTTTTTTCCCTTGTGGAGTTAAATATATAACTTTTGAATTTTCAGTTTTCACAGATTTATAAGCATCATATACAACATCTGGTTTAATTAGCATTCCTGCTCCTCCACCATATATTGTATCATCAACTTTTTTATGCTTATCCTTTGAAAAATCTCTAATATTTATTAAATTAATATCTATTAAACTTTTTTCCATAGCTCTTCCAATAATACTTTGTTTTATTGGTTCAAACATTTCTGGAAATAAAGTTAATACATCAAATTTCATATTAAAGTCCCTCTATTAGATTTACAATTATTTTATTTGCTTCTAAATCTATTTTCTTAATAACTTCATCAATTCCAGGTAAAAGTTTTTGTTTTCCAAGTTCATCTTTTACAACATAAATATCGTTACTTCCGGTATTGTAAATATCATCAACTTTTCCTAAATATTCATTGTTTTCTGTATATACATCAAGTCCTAATAAATCTGCTATATAATACACACCTTCTGGAAGATCTCCTAAAATTTCTCTATCTATAACAATAAAAGAATTTCTAAGTTTTTCAGCCTCTTCAACAGTATTTATATTTTTAAATTTTATTACAACTTGATTTTTTGCATATCCTACTTTTTCAATTTCATATTCAGTTAAGTTGCTTTTTTGTTTTATGAAAACTTTTGATATTCTTTCAAACTTTGTGTTATCATCTGTAAAAGATTTAACTTTAACTTCGCCTTTTAACCCTTTAACATTAACTATTTGACCTAATTCCAAATATTTATTCATATTTAACACCTAATCAAGAAATTCAACGTTAACTTTCTTATTTTCTTTAACAGCAATAGCTTTTACAATTGATCTTATAGCTTTTGCCATTTTTCCTTGTTTTCCTATTACTTTTCCCATATCGCTTTTAGCAACTTTTACTTCATAGCAAATAGATTTTGCTTCTGATTTTTCAGTAATAGATACTTCTTCAGTATTGTCTACTAAATTTTTAATTATTACTTCAAGTATATCTTTCATTTTTGCACCTCTTTTTTGATATGATTATTTAGCTGCTTTTTCTATTAATGCTTTAACTGTATCTGTTGGTTTAGCACCATTTTTAATCCATTTTTCAGCTTTTTCTTTGTCTAAAGAAATTGTTGCTGGATCTGTCATTGGATCATATGTTCCAATTTGGTCTATTATTTTACCATCTCTTGGTGATCTAGAATCAGCTACTACTACATGGTAGAAAGGAGCCTTTTTCTTTCCAACTCTTTGTAATCTTATTTTTACCATAAAATTCACCCCCTGAATATTCTTATATATAATAAATTTAATTCTTATTTAAAGTAGAATTAAAATTTAATAACTAAATTTAGTTTTTATGTTTTTATTTAAAGTCTGAGAAATTTTTTAATTCATCCATATTTACATTTTTCATTAATTTTTTCATCATGCCTTTATTTGATGTCATATCTTTCATCATTTTTTGAGTCATTTCAAAAGACTTCATAAATTTATTAATTTGTTCAACTGTTGTTCCACTGCCTTTTGCAATTCTTATTCTTCTGCTTCCATTTAAAACTTTAGGATTTCTTCTTTCTTCTTTTGTCATTGAACAAATTATTGCTTCTATTCTAACAAATTCTTTTTCATCAACTTGAACATCTTTTAATTTATTCATTCCTGGTATTAATTTTAAAAGTGATGAAAATGAACCCATTTTTTTCATTTGTCTTAGTTGAGCTAAATAGTCATCTAAATCAAAATTTTGCTTTTTTAATTTCTTTTCAAGTTTAGCAGCTTCTTCCATATCGAAAGTTTCTTCTGCTTTTTCTATGATTGAAAGCACATCTCCCATTCCTAAAATTCTTGATGCCATTCTTTCTGGATGAAATGCTTCTATATCGCTTAATTTTTCACCTGTTGCAGCAAACTTAATTGGTCTTCCTGTAATTTTTTTAACAGATAATGCTGCACCACCTCTTGTATCACCATCTAATTTTGTAAGTACTATTCCATCAATTCCAAGTTCTTTATTGAAAGTATCTGCTACATTAACAGCATCTTGACCTGTCATTGAGTCTACTACTAATAAAATTTCATGTGGTTTTACATTTGATTTTAAATCTTTTAATTCTTGCATTAATACTTCATCAATTTGCAAACGACCTGCTGTATCTATGATTATAACATCATTTAATTTAGAGATTGCAGTTGATAATGCTTGTTTTGCAATTAAACTAACATCTTTAGTATTTTCATTTACAAAAACTGGAATATCTAATTGTTTTCCAACTACTTGTAACTGTTTAATAGCTGCCGGTCTATAAACATCGCATGCAACTAATAATGGCTTTTTACCTTGTTTTCTAATAATATTTGCTAACTTTCCAGCTGTTGTTGTTTTACCAGAACCTTGAAGTCCAACAAGCATAATTATTGTAGGTGGATTTGGAGTAAAATTAATTTTACTTTCTTCTCCTCCAAGAAGAGCTATTAATTCATCTTTAACTATTTTAACAACTTGTTGTCCTGGTGTAAGTGATTTTAAAACATCTTGTCCAAGAGCTTTTTCTTCTATTGTTTTTACAAAATCTTTAACTATTTTATAGTTAACATCTGCTTCTAATAAAGAAAGTTTTACTTCTCTTAGAACTTCTTTTAAATCATCTTCAGTTATTCTAGCTTTTCCTCTAAGCTTTCTAGTTATTTCTTGCAATCTTGCTGATAAACCTTCAAAAGCCATATTATCCTCCTAAAACTATATTAAAGAGTTTAATTCTTGTTTTATTTTTTGAATTTGTTTTTGAGTTTCTGCATTAAATGAATTTTTTTCCTCTATTTCCTCTATTTCAGATATTATTGAGCTTACTTTCTTCTCTCTTAAAGAAGCACTTTTCATAAGCCCTAATTTTTCTTCATATTCTAAAATATTGTTTTCACCTTTTTTTAAATTATCTCTAACAGCTTGCCTTGTTATTCCTTCATTTTCAGCTATTTCTGATAAAGATAAATCATTATTGTAGTAGTCTTCTAGAAGACATTTTTGTTTTTCTGTTAATAGTTTTCCATACATATCTAATAGAATACCTATTTTAACATTTTTCTCCATTTGACCACCTCTTGATTTGTAATGCTAATATACTTTACACTATTTTTTCTTATTTGTCAAGTATTTTGCTTAAAAAATCTAGCTTTTATGAATTAAAATTTATAAATTATAAGTTCAAATAAAAATAACACTAAAATATTGTAATTAAAAGTGGCGCGCAGCGACCAAGCGTAAGCGCGATTGGAGCAATAACCGTTAGGTTATTTGCGACAGCAAGCCACGGTGAATTACAATATTTTAGTTTTATTTTTACTTAATTATTATTAAAATTGAAAGTGCGTGCAACGACCAAACTTAAGCGCGAAGCGCTTGTTTAATTATCATTTGGCACTAACACACATCTATATCTCCCAACTTCATTATTTAAAGATTCTTGAACTAATTCTTTTTCAGAAGTTATAATATCATACACTCCATAAACATTATTTGTAGAAGAATATTTTACATCATCTATATAGCCTAATTCAGTTAAACTTCCTCCAGCATAACGTTCATTGTCAGTTGTAATTTCAATATGCTCAGAGTTTGCCAAAACAATAATTGAATTTAATTTATTTGTAGTTGGTAAAGTAGAATATAGAAAATCATTTCTCATATATTGTTCAGTATTCTGTGTTGCTTTTGTTTTATCTATAACTGCAATTTCTGCATTTGGAATTATTTTTAGTTCTTCTCCACTACTTGACTCAAATTTAGCAATCCAAAAGCCTGCAATTTCTCCGTTTTCAGAAAATGCTTTATGCAAATTATAAGCATTGCTTGCCATATTTGTAGTTGGAGTATTAGATTTATCATAAACAAATTCTAAATCTGTATCTTCATTTGTTTCTCTATAAATAAATCTTGGAATCCATACTAAATAAGTTCCATCTTGAGTTTTGGCATTAGCCATTTTAAATTCATCTGAGGAATAATTATACCAGTTGCTATCATAAGCATTTTCGATTTCTTTTTCCTCGTTGCCATTCCAATAAATTCCTTTCATTCCATCTAAAAGAATTGGTGGATTGCAAAGCTTAAAATCTTTTTTTATTGATTTATATTGAACAAAATTAGAGTCTTCTATAATAAATTCATATTCTCCAGAAACTTCTATTGTAAAATATGCAGACTTTTCACTTTCATCATAACTATAGTCTGTAAGCATACTGCATTTTTTTCTTGTGCTTTCATTTTTATTTGTAAAATAATAAATTTCCGAAATGTTTGGTGAATTTATATCTCCATCTCCAATTAAGCTAATTTTTATTTTTTGTTTTAGTCCTCTATTTTCTATAATTTCAAGTTTTGTTTCTATATCCTGATTATAAATACTGTTAATTTCTAATTTATTTCCATTTGTTGCATCATATCCTCTATGTATAATTTTACTTGTTTTAGTATCTTTTATTCCGTCTCTAGAAATTACATTTCCTGTATAAAAATTAATTATAATATATAAATTTGAATCATCTATTCCAAAAAATCTCTCTACTTTTTCTGGTTCAAAATAATAATAATTTGTTATTATAGAATCTATATCCGGATTCCAATATTCTAAATTACTATCATTAAGTTCTTTTATAACATCATTAAATTCAGCTATATATAAATTAGACGCACCACTGGCATTAGTAAATTCTAGGCTTAGAAGATATTTATTAAAATTTCCAGCTTCATTTGGATTATAATCTTCCCATATTTTATATTCATCTCTTATTTGATTTATTTTTTCTTGAATTAAAGACATTTCTGCAATATATTTTTCTAAGTTATATATGTTATTTGAATCACTAATAATGCTTATACCTATAGTAATAAGCACTATACAAATAATTAAAATTATACTTAATTTAATTATAGTGATTCCTTTTTCTTCTTTCATTTATTTCTCCATTTATAAAAAAAGAACATCTTTGTATGAAGATTTTTCCCTCTTTTAATATTTTTATCTTTAGAGGTTACTTCATTTAAAGAAGTTCTATTTTATTTTTCATTAAATTTTTAATTATTAGAGTAATTAGAACTCATTAAATTATATATATAAGATTCATAATCAAATGCTTCCATTACTTCTGGATCTCCATAGCTTACTCCATGTGTATCTACAGTTGCTGATTTAATTACAGGATATGTTGCAAACTGATTTATATCATCTGTTGCTGTTTCTGCTTCTTCTCCTTCAGCAGGTGCTTTCATTTCAGCTTCATTATATATTTTTTCTAAAACATCCATACCTTCTACTATTCTTCCAAAAGCAGCATAAGCACCATTTAGATTTCTTGAATCATCGCTCATCATTATTCCTAATTGAGCATTTCCAGAATTATAGCTCTCTTCAGATAAATTTGTTAAATATTGTGAATAATCATTTCTAATTAATGTAATAATTCCTTTTTCATGTCTTAAAGTGTTTTGCTCAAATCCATTTGCAATAAATTCACCTTTTATTGAATAGTCATAGTCATATTCTGAATCTGCTACAACATTTTCATCCAATAAACTTATTTTTGGATTCTCAACTTCCCCTTCAGAATTTCTTCCTACATATAAACATATTTCATCTTTTCCATAAAAAACTTTATTGTTATAGTATCCTTTTTCTATTAATTTTATAAAATTAGAAACTGTATTTGGTGCATATTCTGGATACAATTCCATTTTTATATTTCCATAATTTTCAATTTCAAAAGTAGCTTCTGGATGAACTGATGCTTCTGTAAATCTTGCAAATGTAGAATATCCATAAGCTCCTATTAATGCTAATATAGCTATCATTATAATAATCCAAATAACTAACTGTAATTTTTTCATTTTTTCCTCCTAAATCTTATGTGTTTATATTATTTTAACCCTAAATATTTCATAGCATCAATAATATTTTTCGCACCTATTATATCTAATTTAAACTTTTCTTTCAATAGTTTTTTATTACTTTCTGGAATTATACAAGTTTTATAACCTAATTTTTCTGCTTCCTTAATACGTTTTTCAATCATATTAACACTTCTAACTTCTCCTGTTAAACCTACTTCACCAATAACTACAATGTCTTCTTTAATACTTACATTTTTAAAACTAGAAGCAGCAGCTAAAACAATTCCTAAATCTAATGCTGGCTCATTTATTTTTATTCCACCAACTAAGTTAATGTAAACATCTTGTGAACCAAAATTCATTCCAGCTCTTTTTTCTAGTACAGCCATAAGAAGTGTTAATCTATTATAATCCACACCACTTGCATTTCTTCTAGGCATTCCAAAAATTGTTGGCGTAGACAAAGCTTGAAGTTCTAAAACAAGTGGTCTTGTTCCTTCTAAACTTACAACAATTACAGATCCTGGTGGGTTTCCATCTCTTTCAGAAATAAGAAGTTCTGAAGGATTTTTAACTTCTACTAATCCTTCGTTTTGCATTTCAAACATCCCAATTTCATTTGTTGAACCAAATCTGTTTTTTACACCGCGCAAAATTCTATAAGAAAAATATCTTTCTCCTTCTAAATATAAAACTGTGTCTACCATATGTTCTAAAACTCTTGGACCTGCGATGTTTCCGTCTTTAGTAACATGTCCAATTATTATTGTTGTAATTCCAGATTGTTTACACATTTTCATAATTCTTGCAGTTATTTCTCTTACTTGACTTACACTTCCTGCTACTGATGTAATTTCATCTGAATATATTGTTTGAATAGAATCTATAATAACAAATTTTGCATTTGTTTTATCTAAAGCAAGTTCTATATTATCAATATCTGTTTCAGCTAAAAAAAGAAGATTATCTTTTTTTATTCCGAGTCTATCTGCTCTACTTTTTATTTGTTCTGCAGATTCTTCTCCTGAAACATACAAAATATTGCCATCTACTTTTATATTATTGCAAATTTGAAGAATTAAAGTTGATTTACCAATTCCAGGCTCACCACCGTAAAAGAGTTAGAGAACCTGTAACAAATCCTCCTCCTAAAACTCTATCTAATTCAGCAACATCTGTTTTTATTCTAAAAGTTTCTCTTTTTACAACTTCATTTAATTTAACAACCTCTGTTTTAGGTTTGTTTTTATCTTTAGAAGAACCTGTAACAGTAATAGCTTTTTCTTCAACAAAAGAATTCCATTCTCCACATGAAGGACATTTTCCAAGCCATTTACTTGATTCATATCCACAACTGTTACAAACAAATACTGTACTAGCTTTTTTTGCCATAAATTCTCCTTTTATATAATTATTTTAAATTTTTAAAAAGTGTTTTATTTTTAGTTGCAAAATTAAAACACTTTTATTAACTCGTTTTTTATTAAATAAGACCTTTACTCAATAGTTTATCTAATATTAAAACATACATAGCATGGCTCCAAGTTAAACCTATAACCCATGATGGTTGCATTGTATCATTATTAATTTGTTCTCCCAAAAATCCATGATTTGATGATGAATTAGTAACAAAATAAAATAATTCTAATGCATTATCATTTTCACCTGCCTCTAAATAATACCACGCCATCCACAAAGTTGCAATAGGCCATGGATTATATCCACCCATATAACTATCATTTTCATAACGTACATAGCCACCTGTGTATGTTCTTATAGTCATATTAATTTTTTCTATTGTGTTTAAAACTTCTTTATCATCTTTAGAAAACATTTGAAAAGGAACTATGCTTCCTAACAAGCTTATATCTATTTTTTTATCTACATTATTTCTAACATAAGATTTTTTTTCTTCATCATAAAAATTATTTTTACAATATTCTTTTATTTGTCCAATATATTCTTCTAATATTTTTTCTTTTTTTAATATACCTTTAAACTTCGTAGAATTTTCTGAATATTCAGCTTTTAATTTATTATATATTCTAGTCATTGATTTAAATGCTGCATAAATAGCAGAAATTGAATATAAAGAAACTCCTTCAAATTCTTCCCACAAATCATAACTTAATGGCATTTTTCTTTCTTCGCTAAGTAAATCATCAACATACTTTATCAAAAAAGTTATGGCATTTTCATACATTTTTAAATTGCTTTTTAAAAATTCTATATCTTTTGTAAATTTATAATGAGCATAAGAACCAAATATAACACTTGCTGTTTCATCTATTTGATATCCCCAACAAGGTGCTAGTCTTCCATCTGTAAAAAATCTTTGCTCCCACATACCATTTTTGCTTTGAGTTATTTTGCAAAATTTACTATAAAATTTGTCTGCCTCTTCACTCATTCCAACTACATCTAATGCCTCTGTAATAAAAACTGCATCTCTAGGCCAGCAGTATGAATATCTACCACATTTCGTTCTTTTTTCATCAACTTCTATTCCAGCAGAAATTCCTCCTGTTTTTTCATTTGTAAGAAGTGGAAATAAAAGAATTGTTCTATTATATATTTGTTTTATTTTTTCATTTATTTGTTTATTATTTATTTTTGAAATATCGTGTTTTTCTATATAGTTTTTCCAATATTTTTCTGTGTTTTTTTCTAAAGCTTCAATATTTAATTTTTTTAATCTATCTATCTCTTCATCTAAGTCATTTAAAATGTCTTTTTTCTTATTTTTATTAACTAGCACAAAAACAACTAATTCTTTTTCTTCCCCTGGTTTAATTGTTTTTAAGTCGTAACTAACAGCAGAGTCTGATGACATTCCTATATAGTCTTTTCCACCTATTAACCCACTTGAAATATTATTTCCTGCACCATTTACTTGTTTGCTTAAAAAGTTTTGATTTGAAAATGTGCATACAGAAAAATCGTGATTATATTGAATTAGTGAATTGTTTTTTACAAATCCACATGTATCATTATTTAAATTTGTTAATATTTTAGAATAAATTAAGAAATTTATATTTAAATCAATACTGTTTTCATTTCTTATAGTATATTTTTTAATTAAAACATCTTCTTCTATTGGAACAAAATCAGTTTGTATAATTCTTGTTTTAAAATATGTATTAAAGATTTCAGTTTTCAATATATTTGTGTTTTGAACATATTCTTGAGAATAAAGGTTATTTACATCTTCATGCAAGTAAATGAGAGCAGAATCATTTATTTTTACACCTGTATGAAAAAAATCCAAAAACTGCTTATAATCCGCTCCTCCATAAAGAAGTCTTATCATTTCTCCTGTTTTTGTAAAGCTTGCCTTTATTTTATTATTTCCTACAACGCCATCATTAAAATATTTTGTATTCATTTTTTCTCCTAACTTATTTTAACTTAGTTCCGCCCCATTCTACTACTGTATAGCCATCTCTTTCAGCTTTTTCTAGTTTTTGTTCTTCTATTTCTATTTTTTCATCTAAAGGTTCCCATTCCATCATAATTCTTATTAATGTATCTGGCTTTGGATTTATTTCCAATGGCATAATTTCTTCTATTTCTTCTAAACTTTCAAATCTTATATAATTAAATTTATTATTTTCCATTTGAGGTAGCCAATATACTATAAATTCTTCTGCTTCTCTTTCATTTAATCCTAATATAGCTAATTTTTCTTCTAAAAATTTAGCTGTATTTTCACCCTCTACAACAAATCCTTCTTTAACGTTATTGGCTCTTTTTTCTATTTTCTTTCCTTCCCAATATAATGCATATAAATTTCGTCCAGAGTTAGAATCAATTAATGTTCCATCTGTTTTTGCTAAAACTTTCCAGCCTTCTTCTTTATATTTTGGATAAGATACTGCTAAATTTTCTGGCTTTCCAAGTTTTACCGTTACTTTTGTTTCTTCTATTGGGTATATATATATTATTGGTTTGTCTACGCTAGTTGTGTATAAGTGACCATTATATTCATTATCATCATCACAATCATCAACATCAAAATAGTCTACACCATCATAGTCTTCATAATAAACAGAGTCTTCTCTTCTACTATTACCTACTATTAAAATAATAGCTAATATAACTACCATACAAATTCCAATAAGTATTATCATACCAGTAGTTAATGTAATTTTTATTTGTTTTTTAGGTATCACATCATCTAAATTTAAATCTTCCTCAGCATCTTGTTGTTCCTGCTTACTTTCTTGTTGTTCTTGATTGCTTCCTTGCCCTTCTTCTTTTTGCACTTCTTGTTCTTGCATGTCTTGATTTTTTAATTCTTGTTCCTTTTCTTCTTTCTCGTTATCTTCCATTTGTATTTTTACCTCCCAAAAACAAATTTACTGCATTAACTTTTTGATTTGATCTTGTATATCTTTTACTCTTTCTTCCAAACTTCTTAAATCATTTTCTTGTGAGTCTATATTCTTATTCATTATTACACTTTCCATATCTGCAATATTTTCTTTAAGTTCTTCAATTTTTTCAATTAAGTCTAAACGCTTAAATTCTTTCTTGTAGTTTTCAACTTTTGTTGTTGTCTCAACTAATACTGGCTCATCTTTTATTTCATATGAATCACAAAATTCTGGTATTATAACTTTACATTCATAAGTTTCCTCTATTTTTTGTTTTAATATATCTTGTCCTTCTGGTTCACCATGAACTAAAAATACATGTTTTGGTGGATTTGTGAAAGAATATATAAAGTTTAAAAGCCAAGTTTGATCTGCATGTCCTGAATATCCTTCAATGTATTCAACTCTAGCATTTACTGCTATTTCTTCTCCGAATATTTTTACTTTTTTAGCTCCATCTACTATAGTTCTTCCTAAAGTTCCTGGTGCTTGATATCCAACAAATAAAATTGTGCTTTTTGGGTTCCATAAATTGTGTTTCAAATGATGTTTAATTCTTCCCACATCACACATTCCACTTGCAGAAAGTATTATAGCAGGTCTTGTATCTTCATTTAATTCTTTAGATTCATCAGCAGTTCTTGTAAATTGAAGTCCTCTAAATTCTAGTGGATTATCTCCTCTTTTAATTTTTTCTTGGATTTCATCTTCAAATAATTCTGTATTTTTTTTGAAAACTTCTGTTGCAGAAATTGCAAGAGGACTATCAACATAAACTGGAACATTCATAATTGTTTCATATTTTCTTGCAAATTCTTCATCTTGTCCTAAATCATCTTTTAATTTATCTAATTCATATAATATTTCTTGTGTTCTTCCAACAGCAAATGATGGTATTATTACTCTTCCACCATTATCTAAAGTTTCTGAAACGATGTCTAAAAACATTTTAGCTTTATCATCATTTCTCATGTGTAATCTTCCACCATAAGTAGACTCCATTACAAGATAATCAGCATTACTAATCATTGTTGGAGAATCTAAAAGTGGTAAATCATTATTTCCTAAATCTCCAGTAAATACTATTTTTGTAGTCTTTCCTTCTTCTGTAATCCATATTTCAATAATTGCAGAACCAAGCATATGTCCAGCATCATTAAAACGTACACTTATTGCATCATCAATATCTACTATTTCATCATAATCAACAGGATGGAAAATTTCTAAACATTTATAGGCATCTTCTGCTGTATATAGTGGAGGCAATGGTTCTTTATTGTCTCTCATTCTTTTTCTATTTTTCCATTCAATTTCAACTTCTTGTATATGTCCACTATCGGGAAGCATTATTTCACACAAATCGCAAGTAGCTTTTGTTGCATAAACTGGATTTCTATAACCTTCATTATATAATTTAGGAATTCTTCCAGAATGGTCTATGTGTGCATGTGTTAATAACATAAAATCTATTTCTGATATATTAAATGCGAATGGATCAGAATTGTCTAATGTGTCTGTAATTTTTCCTTGATACATTCCACAATCAACTAAAAATTTTTTTCCTGCAGCTTCTACTAAAAAATTTGAACCAGTTACTGTTCTTGCAGCGCCTAAAAAAGTTATTTTCATATTTTCCCCCATATATTAATTAAATAATTTTACTTTTCTATTTTCTTTTACTTCTAAAGATTTTTGAGTAATTTTTGTTCTCTTTCTACCCTGTTTTTCAAATGCTTCTTTATCATATACTTTTATGATTAATCCTTCTTCATCACACTTAAGTGCAACTTTTGTATCTTCTAACTCGATTATTTTAGTGTCCAAAGCATATTTTATAATTTCGGAATTTAAGTTAATATCCATACTAAAAATTTTCATTGCTCCTAATCTGCAAAGTTTAGTTATGGCTTTTTTCTGTATTTTATCTATTATATTTGAAATTTCTTCTATATCTGTAACAAAAACGTCTTTAGAAATTTTTAGTCTATCATAATATCTTATTTCATATAAAATATTAATTATTTCATCTCTTGTTGTTGTTTTATTTAATTTTTTATCTATAAAGTTTAAGAATTCTTTTTGCCAATTAATTACAGTTTCTTCTAAATGGTCTTTGCATTTATAGAATTTAAGTGTTTCTTCAATTGATTTTTTCTCATTTAAAAAGTTTGAAGGTACTAAAATATATTCTATTTTTTTAATTTCTTCTACATATTTTTTTCTTTCATTTGTTAGTCTTTTTCTATATGTTGAAACAGTTTTTATTTTCTTATCTTTTTCAAGCTTTTTGTTTACCTTCTTTAATTCTTCTATTAATATTTTTTTATCATTTAGTGCCAAATCTATTCTTTGAAGTCTTTTATTAAGTTTTTTCTCTTTTGCTTTTTCATCTTCAATAAACTTAATTTTATTTTCCATTTTTTTAAGAAGTTTTGCTTTTTCTCTTAAATCTGCATCTATTTTTTCTCTTTCTTTTCCTTCAGATGTAAGATAAACCACTTTATATAAATTTCTAATGTATTTATTATCATTTGTAAAATATTTAATAAATTGCTTTGCATCTTCTAAAAAATCTTTTCTTGTTGAACCATAAGTTCTCCATTCATAAAGAAATTTTTCTCCTAGAATTACTAATAAGTTTTGATAAATAAGATTATCTATATATTTAAAATCATTATCATAAACTTTATCCCATGACCAACCATTAAAGTCTCTTAAAATTTCATCATTATTTAAATTATATCCATTTACAAGACAATTCTGTAAAAGATTTTTAAGTGGAAAATCTCCATTTATATAAAAATATTTTGGAGATATGTCTGATATTGCAAATAATAATGAGTTCTCAGTAGGATATGTTAAAATACTTCTTTCTTTTTCATTAGTAAGTGCTTTTACATCATTTTTAATAAGCAATTTAGCCTGATTACTATCAGGCTCAACAACTTTTATATTATCACAATATAGTCTTATTGTTTCTATAATTTCATTTAAAAAATCTTCTTTACTTCTTACAGATTTTTTTACTTTTTGAAAGTCTTCATAGGAAACTTCTATTTTATAAATCATACTAAATAGAAGACTTTTTATGCTTGAAGAAAAATATTTCTTATCTAAAATTTCTTCTAATTCTGAATGATAATCTTTTAATTTAGAAAATAATCCCATTAAAGTCCTCCTTTATTTTTATTCTTCTTCTCCTTGATTTTCAATTGGTTTACTCATTTTTAATTCTTCTAAACGTTCTTTAGTTATTAAAACTTGCCTTGGCTTACTGCCTTCATATCCGGAAATTATACCTCTTGCTTCCATTTGGTCTATAATTCTTCCAGCCCTCGCATATCCAACTTTAAATCTTCTTTGTATAAATGATGTTGAAGCTTGCCCTATTTCAACAACCGTATCTATTGCCTCCATTAATAATGGATCTGTATCATCTTCCTCAGCTTCTTTTTCTATTTGTCCTTCAGATTTATTAGATTTTTCTATTTCTTCTAAAATGTCTTCATTATATGTTGCAACACCATTTGATTTAACAAAATCAACTATTTTTTCTACTTCTCCATCTGATACGAATGCTCCTTGGACTCTTACTGGTTTTGAAGCACTTGCTGGATAAAATAGCATATCACCTTTACCTAATAATTTCTCAGCACCTACTTGATCTAATATTGTTCTTGAATCTATTTGAGAAGATACTGCAAATGCAATTCTTGAAGGTATATTTGCTTTAATTAAACCTGTGATTACATCTACAGATGGTCTTTGTGTTGCTACAACTAAATGCATTCCTGCAGCTCTTGCCTTTTGAGCTAATCTACAAATTGAATCTTCTACTTCTTTTGCAGCAACCATCATTAAATCTGCAAGCTCATCTATTATAATTACAATTTGTGGTAATTTTCCAACATTTTCTCCATCTTCAGAATGTTCTAATGCTTGGTTATATCCTTTTAAATCTCTTACACCTTTTTCAGCAAATAAATTATATCTATTGTCCATTTCTTGAACTGCCCATGCAAGTGCTCCTGCTGCTTTTCTTGGGTCAGTTACTACTGGAATTAATAAATGTGGTATTCCATTATATACAGAAAGTTCAACAACTTTTGGATCTACCATAACAAGTTTTACCTCACTTGGTTTTGCATTATATATTATACTTGTAATTATTGTATTAATACATACTGATTTGCCAGAACCAGTAGAACCAGCAATTAAAACGTGTGGCATTTTTGCAATATCTGCTAAAACTATACTTCCGGCAACGTCTTTTCCAAGTGCAACAGTTAGTTTAGAATTATTATCTTCAAATTCATCACTTTCTATAACATCTCTTAATGGAACAGATTCCTTTTCTTTATTTGGAATTTCAATACCCACTGCTTGTTTTCCAGGAATTGGAGCTTCAATTCTTATGCTTTCTGCTGCTAAATTTAAAGCTATATCATCTGCTAAATTTGCAATTTTACTTACTCTAACTCCTTCTGCAGGTTTTAATTCATATCTTGTTATAGCAGGTCCAACAGAAATGTTTTCTACTTTAGCAGATACTCCAAAACTATGCAATGTTTTTTGAAGTTGTGTTGCTTTTTCTGTTAAGGCTTTAGCTCCTGTTTTAGTAACCTTTTTACTACTTTTTCCTAATAGGCTAGTTGGTGGATATTCATAGTTTTCATCTTCTATTGAAACTGTATGCTCTAATTGCAATACAGCTTTTGTTTTACTTTCTTTTTGCTCTTCTTCAACTGTAAATAAATTATCTTCTTTTACTGCTTTTTCTTCTTGTGCTTTTGCTGTATTTTTGTAAATATTTGCTTCTATAACATCTGGATTAGGAGATTTTTCTTCTTGTTTATTTCTTCCAAATAAACTAGCAAATTTTCCTTTAGTTTTATCTGTTTTTGAGTCTTCTTCTCCGTTTAAATTAATTGTAATTTCATCCTCATCAAAACTAGATAATTTTCCTTTAGTTTTATTTTCTGCACGATTTAACAAGTCTAGTTGTCCGCTATCATCAATTCTTTCTCTTCTGCTTGCCATTCTTTGTTCACGCCTTGCTAAAATTTCTTCATCTCTTTGTTCTCTTCTAGCATTAGCTTCATCAATTATATCCATGAAGAATTCAGATGGATGTAGTCCAAATGTAAATACACAAAGAACTGCAACAATTCCTGCTGTAGTAATTGCAGCTCCGAACATTCCAAGTAATTTTATAAGAGGATATGCAATAACTACTCCTACAGTTCCACCGCCTATATTTTTTACTCCTAAGTCGTATGCAACTTCAATAATATCTTCAAATTTTAATTCAGGATTTATTACTCCTTTTGAAATTTGGTATATAGACATTGTTGCTGCAACACATGAAAGCAATACTATAAATTGAATTATTTTAGATGTAATATAGTTTTTATCATCTTTAGCTGTACAAATAGCAAGAGCCATAAATCCAATTGGAATTAAATATTTTATAAATCCGATTATTCCGCCTAATGCTGGACTTAATACCTCTCCTATTACACCTTTTTCTCCATATATCAAAATAAATAGTAATATACTAATTACAAAAAGTATTATTACTACTAAATCTATATTTAATCCTGTACTCTTTTTATTATTTGTAGTTTTGCTAGTATTTCTTTTTTTTCTTCTTCCCAATGCTACATCCTCCTAAATTGGATTTTTATAATGTATTTTATAATTTTTAAGCCAGAATCAGAATCAATTTTAATTGATTTTGATTCTGGCTTTTATTATTTTAGTTCTTTTCTATTATCTTGTATTGTCTTTAATGCGTTTTGCAAAGAAACTTCTACACTGCTTAGAGTTTTACCTAAATTCATCATATTATTTTCTAGATTTGCTAGTATTCCATCCACATATGTATTTGTTCCCTGTGTTATTTCTCTATACATTTCATTAGCATCTGCAATTATTTCTGTTTTTTTATCATAAGCTTTTCTTGTTATTTCATGTTCATCTATCATTGAAATAATTCTATTTTCAGCCTCTTTTACTATATCATTTGCATCCTTTTGAGCCTCACTAATAATTCTTTCTCTTTCTTCTTTTATCCATTTTGCTTGTTTCATTTCTTCTGGTAGTCTAAGTCGTATTTCTTTAATGATATCTAACATTTCATCTTTATCGACTACACTTTTTTTAGTAAGAGGCATTCCTCTGCTTTTTTCTAAAATATCTTCCAATGTATCTAGTAAATCGTAGATTTCCATTCTTTTTCTTTCCTTTCCAACATATACAAAATTATATTAATTTTGTATATTCTTCTCCAAAAATAGAAGATATATTCTACCGTACTTTTTTATATCTTTTATCTTTAGTAAGTTTAAATCCAACTTGTTTATTACTTTTTCCTTGTTATCTGTTTCTAAAATAATAATACCTGTATCTTTTAATAAATTTTTCTTTATTATTTTTTCAGATGCATCTTCTGCAAAATCTGTTTTATATGGTGGATCTAAAAAAATAATATCAAATTCTAAATTGCTTTCTTTAAATTTTTCTAAAGCAAGCTTATAGTCACAATTAAAAACTACAGTTTTATTTTCTGTTCTTGTTTTTTCAATATTTTGCTTTATTATTTTAATAGCCTCTCGTGAAGAGTCACATAAGTAAGCTTTTTTTGCACCTCTGCTTATAGATTCTAAAGCTAAAGCGCCACTTCCAGAAAATAAGTCTAATACATTTGAATCTGGTATATCATAATTAATTTTGCTAAATAGAGCTTCTTTTACTCTATCTAGTGTAGGTCTTGTGCTTTCTCCTTCTAATGTAAATAGTTTACTTCCTCTTAATGTTCCACTTATTATCCTCATATAACTCCTATATACACAATTATACTATATATAATATTTTATTCCAAAAAAAGGATTAGTCAATAAGATTAACACAATTGTAATACATACTTAATTCTTCTGTAATCTCGATTTAACAAGACTTTTAAGAATGTAACATTTTTATTTTTAATATTTTATGTATATCTATATTAAAATAAAAAAAGAGTGCTTTTTTGCACCCCATTTTTTATTATATATTATTCTTCATTATTTTTATCTTGTAATAGTTCTAATTGTGATATTAATAATGCTTCCATTTTTGCTTTATAAACATCAAATTGTCTTTTTAATTCTTCTGTTCTTTTTCTTATTTCAAATTCTTCTTTTGATATTGTTTCTGTAGCTCTTTTTGCTTCATTTTCTGCATCTCTTATAATTTGATTTGCTCTTTCTTGTGCATTTGTTTTTATATCTTCTGACGCTGTTTGTGCCATTAATAAAGTATTTTGAAGTGTTTTTTCCACACTTTTATAGTGTTCTAGTTCTTTTTTATTTTCATCTATTTGTTCTTTTAATTCGGAATTTTCTTTATATAGTTTTTCATAGTCTATAGTAAGCTGATCTAAAAAATCGTCTACTTCATCTACATTATATCCTTTTAATGTTTTCGAAAATCTTTTATTTTCTATATCTAAAGGTGTTAACATGGTTTTTCCTCCTACCTGTTATTTTATCTCCAAGGATTAGAAAATTTGCTTTCTATTTTTTCTTTTGTTATTTCATTAACTATATCATAATTATATGGAGCAACAACAAATATAGAATTAGAAACTTTTTCCATATTTCCATCTAAAGCTTGAGCTGCACCACTAACAGCATCTACTATTCTTCTTGCTACATCTTTGCTTACATATTCTAGGTTTAAAACAACTGCATTTTTAGCTTTTAATTGCATAATTACTTCACTAGCTTGGTCAAAATTAGTAGGTTTTGCTATTTTCATTTTTATTTGTTGAGGTTGTGGCATTTGTACTATATTTTTTCTTTTCTTAAAAAAGCCAACATTTTCCCCTTGATCATTATTTTCTTCTTCAGCTTCATAATCATCTGCATAATCTGTGTTATATGCATTTTCTTCATAGTCTTCTTGAGAATCTTCTTGTTCTCCCCATATAAAATCAACTAATTTCTTTATTGATGATGTTCCTGCCATTTTCTAAAAAAACCTCCTAATTTTTTCTCTTCATTTGTAGCTTAATCTGTATATAGTATCTATCTTTTTTTTCATAAAGTCAAGCATTTTTTCCCAATTTTGTCATTTGTTATGAAAAAATAATTTTTCTGTAATTTTTCTGTATTTTTTTTGTAACTTTTGTGTGCTTAGTGTAATATTATTTCATCATATAATTTAATTTTATTTAGATCTTCTATTTCAGTTTCACTATATCCAAGTCCTTGTAATTCCTCGTCTGTATAGTTTTCCACAATTGAGTAGGTGTCGTTCTGTCTTAAAACTTTTACAGGTATTCTTTCCACAAAACCTGTCCTGTTTTTCTCAACATATGTTTTATCACTTTCTTCTATTATACATGAATTGCTTATTTTCCAACCAGAATATTTCCACCAAATTATATCAAAAGATATTTTTCTATATTCTATTAAATCTGCAATATCTTCTTCTATTTTAAATACTAGAATTCTATTTTTATTTTCTTCTTTCACATAAACAATTTCAGCTTCTATTTCATCTGAATTTGAAAGTCTTAAAGTTATTTTATCTCCAACTTTTGCTAGCGTTGCTTTTTCTGAGTCTATGCTTGTAGCTATATAACATTCGAAATTATTAAAAATTTTTCCTTTTTCGCTACTTAAAGGCACAACTGCTCCTATTTTTAAGTTAAAACTATCTAATAGTTCTGTACTTAAATAATCAAAATTATTAGCTAGTAATATTGTTTCTAATCCATCTACTCTATATGATGCCATTCCTGAAATTGGTGCATACATTATTTCTGAACTATTTTCTAGTTCTTTTTCTAGTGCATTTCTTTGATCTGTTAATTGTTTTACATATGAATCAGATGGACTTAACGTTCCAGTCATTTTTGCCTTTTTAGATATATATGCTTCAATTTTATTTTTATTCTCCTGAATTTTTTGTAAATAATTAACATTATACATAGAATCAACTGTTGTTTCTATTTGTTTTTCTAGGCTAGTTATGTCACTAGAAGGCAAATCCATTCCACTATTTTCTATAATATCATTTATTTCTTCATCTAATTTTGATATTTGACCTAAAATTGTATTTTCACTATTTGAATAATATCTAAAAACAGGTTCTGATTTTGCTACTCTTTCTCCATCTGCAACAACTTGTACCATTCCATTTTTATAGTTTTCACCTTGCAGAACGATTTCATCTCTAATAATATATCCTTCTGCCGTTTCTTCTTCAGACAAAGAGCCATTTGCAACAACATATAAATCTGTAGGCTTTTTAAATATATTTGTGCTATTAGTTACTAAAAAAATTATAAAAGCCATACAAATTATTGTTGTAATTATTTTAAATTTACTATTTTCATCCTGTGTTTCTTTCACTATAACTCCTTTATAATTTTGTTTACATTGCTTTGTAAATTATTTTCTCCACCGCTCTAACCATATAATTTCTTTATTTCTTCTAAACCATGTTAATTGTCTTTTGGCATATCTTCTTGATTCTTGCTTTATTTTTTCTATCATTTCTTCACGGGTTAGTCTTCCTTCAAAAAACTGCACAACTTCTTTATATCCAAGGCCTTGCATAGCTGTAGGAAATTTAGAATATTTAGTAATTAAATTTTTAACTTCATTTTCTAGGCCTTGCTCAATCATTATGTCTACTCTACGATTTATTTTATCATAAAGTTTTTCTCTATCTAAAGTTATTCCAAATACCTTAAAGTCATACTCTACTTCTCTTTGTTTAGATAATATTTCTTGTTCAGTTTTTGTTTTACCAGTAGCTTTATAAATTTCTAAAACTCGCATTATTCTTTTTTTATCGTTAAAGCTAATTTTTTCCATAGCTTGTGGGTCAATTTTTTTAGCTTCATTATATAGCTGTTCTAGTCCTTCTGGTGTTTCTGCTTTTTTAATAAGTTCATTTCTATAATTTTCATCAAATTCCATATCTTGATAATCTATACCATATATTAAAGAATTAACATATAGTCCAGTTCCACCAACAACAATTGGTGTTTTGCCTTTTGATAAAATTTCTTTTATAGCTTTTTCACTGTCTTTTTTGAAATCTGAAACAGTATATCTTTCTTCTGGAGATACAAAATCAACTAAATAATGTTTAATATTTTGCATTTCTTCTTTTGTAACTTTTGCTGTGCCAATATTCATATCTTTATAAATTTGCATTGAATCAGAAGAAATAATTTCCCCATCAATTTTTTTTGCAAGTTCAACTGATAATGCTGTTTTTCCAGATGCTGTTGGCCCAACAATAACTACAACTTTAGGTTTCATCTATTATCTCCTACTAAATTTTTTCTCCAAATCATATTTTGTCATTTTAATTGCCGTTGGTCTACCATGTGGACAAGTAAATGGATTTGGTAATTCTAATAATCTGTCTATTAAGGTTGTTACTTCTTGTTCATCTAATTTCATTTTTGCTTTTACTGCTGACTTGCAAGCAACTGTTGCTATAAATTTATCTTCCTTTTCTTGTCTTGCAGTAACTGCAACAGTATCTAATTCATCAAGTATATCTAAAAATAATTGTTTTGTATTTAATTCTTCACACATACTAGGAACAGATACTAGCTTTATAGTGTTTTCTCCAAATTCTTCAAATGTGAATCCAGCTTTTGCAAACATTTCAACATTTTCTTTAGCTATTGACCATTCTTTATGTGTTAGTGAAATTACATCTGGTAATAGTAAAAGCTGTTCATCTTTTTCATCTTCACTATAATAATTATGCTTTATTTTTTCATACATTATTCTTTCATGTGCAGCATGTTGATCTATTACATACATTTCATTTTTTATTTCAATTATTATATAAGTAGAAAATACTATTCCAATGAATTTATAAGGTAT
This sequence comes from uncultured Clostridia bacterium, assembly GCA_947628085.1. Classification (GTDB taxonomy): domain Bacteria; phylum Bacillota; class Clostridia; order TANB77; family CAG-508; genus Scatovivens. Next base: position 62,763 of record CANQYM010000009.1, on the reverse strand, counting down.
TTTGTTAATTTCTTCTTTTTCTTCTTCAAAAACATTCATATTCTCAGCGGTAGCATATGAAAATTCCGTTGAAGCATCTATTTTTTTATTTTCTTCTTCTTGTAATTCTTCTTCTAATTCTTTTTCTCTTCTAGCATCTGCTGAATCTACTCCAAATGTTTTTTTATACATTTGATTAAATTCAGGATTTACTGTTCCTTCAGATTCTTTTATAGCTTCTCTAACTTTTGATGTATCTATTGATTGAGTACTATCTATATTAATTTTTTCTTCAAATAGTTTTTGAGCTATTTTAGAGAATTCATCATTACTAGAATCATCAGAAGGCTCTTTAGCACCTGGTTTTTCTTGTTCTACATTTTCATTTTTTATTTCTTCATTTACTTTTGTTTCTAAATTTATTGTGTTTTGAGGTAAATTATTTATTTCCTCTTTTTCTGCAATAATTGTATCTTGAGTAGGTTGTTGCTTTATTGCTGAAACATCCATAATTTGTGTTTCTTCTATTTTTTCATCTTTAATTTCTTTTATTTCTATTTCTTGAGTATTCTCTGTTTCTAACTTTTTTGTAGTTTCTATATCTTTTGTGCTATCTTTAATTAATTTATTTACATTTTCTACATCTATCTTTTTTGTTTCACTTGAAACGGAGGTAGGATTAAATGAGTTTTCCTCGTCTTTGTTTTCAACTTTCTCTTCATTTTTTTCTTCTTTTTTTAATCCATTTCTATATTTGAATATTTCTTCTAATGTGTTATTGTTTAATTCTTCTTGAGTTTCTTCTGGTCCTTTCATTATTTTTTTGAAAAAGTCAGTTAAACCATTTTTCTTTTCATATTTTTCCATAAATCTGTCATTAACTAGCTTTCCAACATTTTCACTTAAAACATCTGGTTCTTCTGGCTCTTCTAATTTTGTTCTATTATCATTATTATTTTTTGTATTTACTGAATTAATTAAATCACTGCTTTCAAATGTTTTTTCAACATTTGCAACAAGCTCAGATTTTGCTAAATTTGATTTTATAGCATGATATACAGCTTTAAAAACTGTAGACTCATCTTCAAATCTTACTTCCAATTTTGCTGGATGAACATTAACATCTACAAGCTTTGGATCCATTTCTAGATTTAACACTATAAATCCATATCTACCAACAGGTATCATTCCTTTATATGCTTGGTCTGCAGCTGCAGATAGGTTTTTATCTTTAATATATCGTCCATTTAAGAAAAATAATTGATTTGCCCTATTTCCTCTTGCTATTACTGGTTTTCCTATTATTCCAGTTACTTTTATTCCTTCAAAATCATAATCTACATCTATAACTTCTGTAGCAGTATCTTTTCCATATATACTATAAATGGCTGTTTTTAAATCTCCATGTCCGTTTGTTTGAACTATAGTTTTTCCATTACTTATAAGTTTAATTGCTACATTTGTATTTACTAAAGCTATTCTTGTAACAGTATCTTCAATATATCCTGTTTCAGTATAATCTTTTTTCAAAAATTTATATCTTACAGGTGTATTATAAAATAAATTATGTACTGTAATTGTTGTTCCAACTGATCTTGCTGCTTCAGTAAATTCAACCGTTTTTCCACCTTCTACAATTATTTTATGTGCAACATCATCTTCTTTTCTCTTAGAAATCATTTCAACTTTTGCAATAGAAGCAATACTAGCTAAAGCCTCACCTCTAAAACCCATTGTTTTTATAATAGATAAATCTTCTGCATTTCTTATTTTGCTTGTTGCATGCCTTTCAAAAGCTATTTCCATATCATCCTCTGCTATTCCACAGCCATCGTCTGTTACTTGTATTAGTGAAATTCCACCATTTTTTATTTCAACAGTTATATTTTTAGCACCAGCATCTATAGAGTTTTCTAACATTTCCTTTACAACAGAAGCTGGTCTTTCTATAACTTCACCAGCAGCAATTTTGTTTATGGTTAAATCATCTAATAAAACTATATTTCCCATTTCTATCTCCTTTTCTTTTCGGCTTGTAGCCTGTTTTATAGCTTTAATTTTACATACTTATACAATTTATCAAATTATATCATTAAAATTATTTTTTGTATACTTTTTTAAGATTTTATTTTTAAACTAATTAGTAACACTTATTTTTAAAATTCATACTATATACCATACAAAGTTTTTATTTAAGGAGGATTTTAAAATGCCAGAAAACAGAGGTTGTTGTGGAATTTTTGGAGGAGATAATGATTGTTTATTATTAATAATTCTTTTAATCATTCTTTTCTGTTGTTGTGGAAATAATGGTAACAGAGGATGTTGCTAATTTATCCATAAAAAAATAGCTCTATTGTTTTTCAATAGAGCTATTTCATTTATAAAATTTAACTTTTAACTTTTAATAGTTATAATTATTATATTTTTTGTAAAGAAATATTCCGCCACCAACAACAAAAAGCATTGTAATTCCAAAAACTAGTATATCTGATCCTGTATTTGGTATAGATTTGTTTGCTGTTGTATCATCTACTGGTGTTACATTGCCTGAGCCAAAATCAGCCCATTTGAAATCTGATGAACCATAGAAGAACATATACCAGTTTCCATCACTAAACACATCTGATTGTGCTAAAGTAACTGCTTCATTAGATACATATTTTCCACTTTCATCAATAGTTTTTACATATAAGTAATAATATTGATTATCTTCTAAATTTTTTAATTCTATAACTTTATTTCCTACTTTTCCAGAATCACCAGCATTATATTCTATTGCAAAGTTATCATCTTTATCTGCATCTAAAGTTTCATCATACATACCAGAATTTGATTTAGCATAATTTAATAAATCTGAAAATCCTGAATTGTCTTGATTTTTAATTTTTTGTAATATGCTTTGATTTGTAATTTTTCCAATCTTTATTTGCATTTTTCTATTATTTTGCTGTGCATGAGTAAAGTTTGTTATAATTTGATCTTCTTTATAAGTCATAAATGTAGCATGAAATGCATCACTATATTTTGCTTCTGCAAATCTTTCAACCTTTTTGCCATATGTTCTTATGCTTTCATTTAATCCTTTTCTCTCTAGTACACTTACATATAAGTCTTGATTCAATTCTACTTTTTCTGCTACTTTTTCTGTATCGGTTGTTTTATATGTTTTAGTTTTGGTATCATATGTTAAACTTATTCTGTCATCAGCTATGTTGTTTGTTATACTTGGCTCATTAGAATTATTTCTTATATATATATAATAGCTATTTGCATTTGAAGATGGAGCTGATACTCCAGAAACTTCTATAATTGCTTTTGAAATTCCATCTTTTACTAATTTAAAATTAGCATTTGAAAAATTTGTCCATTCTTCAGTTGAGTCAGAACTATCATCTGGATTTTTGTCTGGTTCCTTTTCAGGCTCTTTTTCAGGTTCTTTCTCTGGATCATTTTGTCCACTTGAATGATTTATTATTTCTGTAGAAAATCCAGCAAAATCATAATATGTATTTGTTCCATTATCAATTTTTACCCATAAATAGAAATTTACATTTCCTTCGTATGAAGAAAAATCAAGAACTATATTATTTTCTTTAATAGTAGTTTCTGTCCAATCATCTGTATAATCTGGTATTGCATCAAAATATATTTTTTTCAATTCCTCAAACTTTTCTTGTGCTTCTTTATAATATTCATCATAATCTTTTCTAGCATTTTGAATTTCTGTTTCTAATCTTGAAATTTCTGATTCTGGTTTGTTTTCTTTTAATGCATTATTATATTCTTCTTGTAGCGATGTAAGGTTTTCTTCTTTTTTTCTTATTTCTTCATTGCTTTTTTCTAAATGTGAATTAGCTTCATCATATTTTGCAATAATTTCATCTCTTTTTTGTGCAGTAACATCAACTTTTTGATAATACATTTTGTATCCAACTGCTTCTGAAGATAAAGTTACTGTTCCAGTTCCAACACCGTTTTTCTATATATATAGTATCTGGTAATTTAATATAATCATTTGGATCAGTTTCTCCAGAATATGCTTGTACAGCATAAAAAGAAAATATTGCTGACATTAAAAATATTGTAAAGATTATTGTGGTCTTTAGTCTATTTTTCATTAGAATTTCCCCCAATTATTTTAAAAATAAAAAGAATATATTAAAAATATAATTATTTTTAATATATTCTTCTATATTATATATATAAAAAATTTTTTTGTATACATTTTTTAAAAAATTTTGTATATATTTTTTGTTACATATATTTTTTTATAATATTTCTTATTTTATTAATTCACTTATTTAGATTAATACATTCCGCCCATTTCTTGCATGTTTTGACCATTTCCGCAATTGCAATTTTTTTCTTTTTTCTCTGTTACAATGCTTTCTGTTGTAAGAATCATTGAAGCTACTGACTCTGCATTTTCTAAAGCTGAACGAGTAACTTTAGTAGGGTCTACAATTCCTTCTTTTTTCATATCAACATATTGTTCTTTTGTTGCATCAAATCCAATTCCTGGTTTACTTTGTTTTACTTTATCTAATATTACAGCACCTTCTAATCCACAATTTGTTGCTATTTGTTTTACTGGTTCTTCTAATGCTTTTAATATAATTCTAACACCAATTTTTTCTTCTTCTGAAACTTCTTCTAAAAGTTTTTCTACTTTTGGCATAACATTTACATAAGCTGTTCCACCACCTGGTAGAATTCCTTCTTCAACTGCTGCTTTTGTTGCAGATAAAGCATCTTCAATTCTTAATTTTTTCTCTTTCATTTCAATTTCAGTAGCAGCTCCAACTTGAATTACAGCAACACCACCAGCAAGTTTTGCTAGTCTTTCTTGAAGACTTTCTTTATCGTAATTAGATTTTGTTTCTTCTATATTATTTTTTATTTGACTAATTCTTGTCTCTAATGCTTTTTTATCTCCTAATCCATCAACAATTATAGTATTTTCTTTACTACATTTTACTTGTTTTGCTCTACCTAATTGATTTAATTTTGTATCTTTTAATTCTAATCCTAATTCTGAAGTTATAACTTCACCACCTGTTAATATTGCAATGTCTTGAAGCATTTCTTTTCTCTTATCTCCAAATCCTGGTGCTTTAACTCCTACAACATTTAATATTCCTCTTAATTTATTTAATATTAAAGTTGATAATGCTTCGTTTTCAAAATCATCTGCAATTATAACTAGTTTTCCACTTTGACTTGTTATTTCTTCAAGTAATGGTAAAATTTCTTGAATGTTTGATATTTTTTTATCTGTAATCAAAATATATGGATTATCCATTACTGCTTCCATTTTGTCTGTATCTGTAACCATATAAGGTGATACATATCCTTTATCAAATTGCATTCCTTCTACTACATTTACTTCTGTTGATGAAGTTTTAGATTCTTCAATTGTAATTACTCCATCTTTAGAAACTTTTTCCATAGCATCTGCAATTAAATTTCCTATTTCTTCATTGTTAGCTGAAATACTTGCAACTCTTGCTATATCTTCTTTTCCTTTTATTGGAGAACTAATTGATTTTAATTCTTCTATTGCCTTGCTTGTTGCTTTGTCCATTCCTCTTTTTATTGATAGAACATCTCCTCCAGCACTAACTACTTTTATTCCTTCTTTTAACATAGTTTGTGCTAAAACTGTTGCTGTTGTAGTTCCATCTCCTGCAATGTCATTTGTTTTTGTAGATACTTCTTTAACTAAACTTGCTCCCATGTTTTCAAAGCTATCTTCTAATTCTATTTCTTTTGCTATAGTAACACCATCATTTGTAATAAGTGGTGCTCCAAAACTTTTATCTAATACTACATTTCTTCCTTTTGGACCTAAAGTAACTTTAACTGTATCTGCTAGTTTATTAACTCCTTCTAACATTTTCTTTCTGGCATCTTCGCCATATAAAATCTCTTTTGCCATTGTTTTGATACCTCCTATTTATTTTAAATTTATTTAAATTTTATTCAACTGTAGCTAAAATGTCTGATTGTTTTACAATTATATATTCTGTTCCTTCATATTTAACTTCTGTTCCAGAATATTTACTTGTAATAACTTTGTCTCCTTTTTTTACTTGCATTTCAACTTTTTTACCGTTTTCGTCAACTCCTCCTGGACCTACTGCAATTACTTCTGCAATTTGTGGTTTTTCTTGTGAACCAGAAGATAATATTATTCCACTTTTTGTGGTTTCCTCAGCTTCTACCATTTTAATTAAAACTCTGTCATTTAAAGGTTTTATCATTTTAAATTCCTCCTTATTTCTTTATGCTAATTTATTTTTTAATATAATTAAAATTAGCAGTCTTGTTTTGTGACTGCTAATAATTTATACCCTATTTAACAAAATGTCAATATATATTCTAAAAAAACTTAAATTTTTTATCAATTGTTTCATAATCAGTTATTTTATAACTAATTAATCTTACTCCATATTCTAATAATTTAGTATCATATTCATTTTCACCTTTTATATTCTTATTAACTTGTAATAATTTTTCTATATCTAAATTATATTCTTCTAATTCGTTAATTATTCTTGTTTTAATAGAATTTGTTACATGTTCTCTAACTTTTTCTATTATTTCTTCCTTAGTATATAATTTTCTTAAACCTATTATTTTATTCAAAAAATTTTTAAAATTTTCTATTTTAAAATCATATTCTATGCTAATATTTATTTTTTTATTTATGTTTAACTTATTAATTAATAATTTATTATTTTTTATAATATTTTTATTAAAAAATACTAAGCAAAGCTCATTATTATCAGCATTTCTAATGCATATATCATCGGTTTCTATTTCTTCATTTGTTTTCTTTATCATATAAGTCTGCGCATTTTCTTTATAGTCACAAATATGTCCATTATTTATTAAAACAACAATTTCATTTTCTTTTAGCATTAGTATATCATTTTCTGAAACATCATACTTTAAAAATATAATATCATTATTTAATTCTTGACATTTTAATATTTCATCATCTGCTATTTCATCATTAAAGTCTATTAACTTGAAGTTCATTTTATTTATTTTCCCCCTGTTTATTATCTATTGCAGCTTTTATGAAAGCTTTAAATAGTGGAGCTGGTCTATCTGGTCTAGATTTAAATTCTGGATGGAATTGTCCACCAATGAAGAATGGATGATTTACATTTTCTACTATTTCAACTAAAGTTCCATCTGGTGAAGTTCCTGAGCAAACAAGTCCTGCTTTTTCTAGTTTTTCCTTATAGTCATTATTATATTCAAATCTATGTCTATGTCTTTCATTAATATTTTCTTGTTCATAAATTTTATATGCTAAGGTTCCTTTTTTTATAGTACAAGGATAGCTTCCAAGTCTCATTGTTCCACCTTTTTTAGTAACATTTTTTTGTGTTTCCATTATATGTATAACAGGATTTTGAGTAGTTTTACTAAATTCTGCTGAGTTAGCATCTTTTAGTCCTAAAACATTTCTAGCAAATTCTACAACAGCCATCTGCATTCCTAAACAAATTCCTAAAAATGGTATTTTATTTTCTCTTGCATATTTTATAGCAGTTATTTTTCCTTCGATTCCTCTATTTCCAAAGCCTCCTGGAACTAATATTCCATCATAGTCTTTTAATACATTTGAAACGGTTTCTTCATTAATTGTTTCTGAATCTATAAAGCCAACATTTACTTTTACTCCATTTGCAAATCCACCATGTCTTAAACTTTCAGCAACTGATAAATATGAATCTTGAAGTTGCATATATTTTCCAACTAAAGCAATGTTTACTTCTCCTTTTAAATTTTTAATTGTTTCAATTAGTTTTTCCCATTCTGCATTATTAGGCTCTTTATTTTCTAGTTTTAATTTTTCACAAACAGCTTTTGCTAGCCCATATTTTTCTAACATAAGAGGAACTGCATAAAGGTTTTCTGCAGTAAGATTTGGTATAACACATTCTGGTCTAACATTACAGAAAAGAGCTAATTTCTGTCTAATTTCATTTGGCATTTCTGTTTCTGTTCTACAAACTAAAATATCTGGTTTTATTCCAAAAGATTGTAATTCTTTAACTGAGTGCTGAGTAGGCTTTGATTTTAATTCATTTGAGCCAGATATATATGGTAAAAGAGTTACATGTATGTATATAACATCTTCAGGATTTTTTTCTAAACCAACTTGTCTAATTGCTTCAACAAAAGCTAGTCCCTCTATATCTCCTATTGTGCCACCTAATTCTGTTATAACTATATCTGTTTTTCCTTCAAAACTATAAATATTTTCTTTTATTTCGTTAGTTACATGAGGAATAACTTGAACAGTTTTTCCTAAGTAATCTCCTCTTCTTTCTTTATTTATAACGCTTTGATATATTTTTCCAGAACTTACACTACAATTTGTAGTTAAGTTTACATCTGTAAATCTCTCATAATGTCCTAAGTCTAAATCTGTTTCAGCTCCATCATCTGTAACAAAAACCTCTCCATGTTCATAAGGGCTCATTGTTCCAGGGTCTACATTAATGTAAGGATCAAATTTTTGATTTACAACACTGTAACCTCTGTTTTTAAGTAGTCTTCCTAAAGAAGATGCTGTTATTCCTTTTCCTAGTCCAGATACAACGCCTCCTGTTATAAAAATATACTTTGTACTCATTTTAGCTCCTTTCAAATTTTACTTTTTTGACTGTACAAGCTATAAAAAAATAAAAAACAGATTTAAAAAATGGGTTTTTTTTTTAAATCTGTTTCGATTTACTTCTTTTAACATAAACATTTTAACATTTTGTATGAATCATTGCAAGTAAATTTAATATTTTTTCTAAAAATATAATTGTATTTTATTTTTCTTTATAATATAATTTTTTATATAAACGGAGGATAAAATGATTGGTTCAAAATTTACAATGGATGAAAATATTATAAATAGTGAATTAAGAAATTTAAATAACACTTTAAATGAGCAAAGGCAATTAAAAAAGACTTTGCTTTTATATCTTGAAAAAATTTCTGAAGGTATTTCTAATGCAAATGATCCTAAAGATAGTAATTCATTAATTTCATGTTTAAATGGTATTCAAAAAAGCTTTGATAATATTAAAGAAAATATTAATAATTTAATTGAACTAAAACAGTATTTAGAAAATATTACTAGATCTTCTGAAGATGACCAAATTTCTTATAGTGATTATAATAGTAAATATGTTTTATTATTTGAAAAAATTTCAGAAGATAATATTTTTTACTATTCATTTATGGAATCTTTGCTAAAATATATGGAAGTTATTTTCCCTGAAAATTTACCACCTATTCCAATTTTTGATAAAGATGAAGATGCTTTATTTGAAAATAAAGAAATTAATCACTTTGATGAATCACTTTTAGAAGATGATGAAACACATGATTTTGAAGAAACTTTATTTAATAAAAATTTCGAAAGTAATTTATCTGAAAATGATAACTATAATAATGATAATTACAATATAGAAGATGAGCAAGACCTTCTTGATAAAACATTATTAGTATCTAGTAAAACTCAAACCGCTATTTTGCCATACTCTATATCAGACTTAGAAACATTCTTCTTAAATAATAAGGAAAAATATTCTTCTATGCAAGAAATTATTGATGAAAAATACACTGTTTCTTTAAATGAATATAAAAGCCCTGCTTTTTCTAGATTTAAAGAGGCTTTCGCATTAGCTAAAAAATCTAATTTGCCTTTTTTACAAGCACTTAATTTAGCAAATGAACTATTTTTCAATACAAATTTAAATCCAATTGTTATAAAAGCTTGCAAAAACCTTAATGAATTAGACATATATTTAAGTTGTTTAGAAAATAACTGTTTAAATGATTTCAATTGTTTTAATATTATATATACATAAAAATTTATAAATCTTTATATATAAAAAAACTTTGCAAAAATATGCAAAGTTTTTTATTTTTACATTCTTTGTTTTACTGCTTCATAAATTATAATTCCTGCAGAAACAGATGCATTTAAAGAAGTTATTTTTCCCTTCATTGGAATTTTTATTAATATATCAGAATTTTCTTTAACAAGTTTACTCATTCCAAAACCTTCACTTCCAATTATTATTCCTAAAGGCCCTTTTAAATCTTGATTATAGTATAAGGTATTTGCTTCACCATCTGTTCCAATTATCCAAAGTCCAAAATCTTTTAATTTTTTTATTGTTTCATTTAAGTTATTAACTCTAGCTATTTTAACATAAGAAACCGCACCAGTAGATACTTTTGCAACTGTACTATTTACAGAAACACATCTTCTTTTTGGAATTATTATTCCATGTATTCCAGCTGTTTCAGCAGTTCTAATTATTGAGCCTAAATTATGAGGATCTTCTATTCCATCTAATATTAAAACAAATGGGTCTTCATTTTTTTCTTTTGCATATTCTAAAATATCTTCTACTTCACAGTAATTAAATGGCGGAACTACTGCTACAACACCTTGATGATTTTCTGCCATTGAATCTAGTTTTTGCTTATCAACTTCTACCAAAACTACTTTATTTTCTTTTGCTCTTGCAATTATTTCTTTTATAGAACCATGTTTTTCTCCTGATTCTATAAATATTTTGTTAATATCTTTATCTGATTTTAGAAGTTCTAAAACAGCATTTCTTCCAGAAACCACATCTTCATAGGAGTTTTCATCATCGTCTTTTTTTGCTCTATCACTTGAGCCTTTTTCTGTAGATCTTCTGTCTCCATTTAAACGTCTTTCTCCAGTTCTTCTATCTTCGTTTGAACGTCTTTCTTTCACACGTCTGTCTTTTTTTCCATTTTCAAGAGGAACCTGAACTTTTCTTCTATCGAAATTTTTTCTTCTATCTTCTCCTCTTCTTTCTCCTTTTCTTCTTTGCATTTTTCTTCTACTTTCGTTTTCCATTTTCTCATCCCTTATATTTTAAATTTAGGTTTTAAGATACCTATAAACTTATTCCTCATCATCTAATTTAAGAACTGCTAAAAATGCCTCTTGTGGCACTTCAACATTACCAATTTGTCTCATTTTCTTCTTACCTTTTTTCTGCTTTTCTAGTAGTTTTTTCTTTCTAGTAATGTCTCCACCATAACATTTAGCTAAAACATCTTTTCTCATTGCAGATAGAGTTTCTCTTGCTATTATTTTCCCACCAACAACAGCTTGGATTGGAATTTCAAAAAGTTGCCTTGGTATAACTTTTTTAAGTTTTTCAGCCATTTTTCTTCCTCTATCATAAGCTGAATCTTTGTGAACTATAAAAGATAAAGCATCTACCGCTTCATTATTTATGTGTAAGTCTAATTTTACAAGATCTGCTCTTCTATATTCTTTAAACTCATAATCTACAGAAGCATATCCTTTTGTTTTAGATTTTATAGTATCAAAAAAGTCATAAATAATTTCATTTAAAGGTAATTCATATTCTAAAGTTACTCTGTTTGTGTCTAGATATTTCATATCTAAATAAACACCTCTTCTATCTTGGCACACTTTCATAACATTTCCTACGAATTCTTTTGGAATCATTATTTCTGCTTTCATAATTGGTTCTTCTATAAAGCTTATTTCAGTTTGAGGTGGAAGTTCTGTAGGATTATAAAGTTCTATTATTTCTCCTGAAGTTTTATGAACTTGATAAATAACAGATGGTGCTGTTGTAATTAATCCTAAATCAAATTCTCTTTCTAATCTTTCAATTATAATTTCCAAGTGTAATAGTCCTAAGAATCCGCATCTAAAACCAAATCCTAATGCTGCAGAAGTTTCTGGTTCATAATTTAATGCTGCATCATTTAATTTTAATTTTTCCAAAGCATCTTTCAATGCTTCATATTCACTACCATCTAATGGATACATTCCACAATAAACCATTGAATTTGCTTTTTTATAACCTGGAAGTGGTTCTTTTGCCGGTTTACTTTTATGAGTAATTGTATCTCCTACATGTAGGTCAGAAACTGTTTTTACGCTAGCTGCAATATATCCAACTTCTCCTGCTTCTAGTTTATCTGTTGGTATATAGCTTCCAGCTCCAAAATATCCAACTTCTGTTACAGTAAAAGATTTTCCTGTTGCCATAAAAAGAATTTCATCATTTGGCTTTACAACACCGTTTTTTATTCTTACATAGCTTAATGCACCTTTATAATTATCATAATATGAATCAAATATAAGGGCTTGAAGCTCACCTTCTACATTTCCAGAAGGTGCCGGAATGTCTGTTACAATTCTTTCTAAAACTTCTTCAACATTTAATCCTGTTTTTGCAGAGATGCATGGTGCATCCATTGCTGGAATTCCTATAATATCTTCTATTTCTTTTTTCACTTCATCTGGTCTTGCATTTGGAAGGTCGACTTTATTTATTACTGGAACTATTTCCAAATTATCATCTAAAGCTAAATATACATTAGCAAGAGTTTGTGCTTCAACACCTTGGGTACTATCTACAACTAAAATAGCTCCTTCGCAAGCTGCTAAACTTCTTGATACTTCATAGTTAAAATCAACATGCCCTGGGGTATCTATTAAATTAAATTCATAAGTTTGTCCATTTTTAGCAGTATAATTCATTTTCACAGCTTGAGATTTAATTGTAATTCCTCTTTCACGCTCTATATCCATATTATCTAAAACTTGTGATTCCATTTCTCTTTCAGAAAGAACTCCTGTCATCTCTATAATTCTATCTGCTAGAGTTGATTTCCCATGGTCTATATGTGCAATTATACTAAAATTTCTAATATTTTTTTGTTTATCTTGCATTTTCTCTCCCCTTACTTAAAATGATAATTTAAATTTTTAATAAATCAAAATTTAAATAATCTGAACTTATTAACTTAAATTCTATTCCGTCTATATTTCCCTCTATTGCTTCTTTATGTGAATCTGAGTGTAAGTGAGCATAATAGCATTTTTTTACATTATACTTTTTCAAAGTTTTAATAAAATCTATTTCTTCTGGGACTATGCTTTCTTTAAAAAATGGAGGATAATGAATAAAACTTATAATTTCTTTATCAGTTCCAAATTCATTTATTCCTTTTTCAATTGATAACTTAAGTCTTTCATTTTCTCTTTTTAATATTTTATAATTTTCATCAGACTTCCAAGTGTTTACCCATCCTCTAGTTCCTGTTATAATTTTGTTTTCTATTAAAAAAGCATTATTATATAAAAAATCTATATTAGAAAAATTATTTTCCTTCAAATATTTTTTCATACTAGTAACAGTTGTCCACCAATAATCGTGATTTCCTTTAGACATTATTTTTTTTCCTGGTAAAGAATTTAAAAAAACAAAATCTTTATATGTATCTTCTAAATATGTTGCCCAAGAAAAATCTCCTGGAAGTATAACTGTGTCTTCTTCTTTTACTTTTTTTATCCAATTTTTTCTTATTTTTTCAGCATGATTTTCCCAATTCATTCCAAAAACATCCATTGGTTTATCTACTGAATAAGATAAATGTAGGTCGCCTATTACATATATAGACATCTATTTACTCCTTTATTTCTTAATTATTATTTACTCTCCTATTTTTAAATTTGGAATAGCATTTAATTTTAAGTCTGCTCTTTCCCCATTTATAAAATTATAATATCCTGCACCTGCAATCATTGCAGCATTATCTGTGCAAAGAATAGGTTCTGGATAATATACTTTTATTTTTAATTCTTCTGCTAAATCATCAAAAGATTTTCTTATAAAAGAATTTCTAGAAACTCCACCTGCTATTACAATTTTATTTGAATTATATATTTTCACTGCTTTTCTTACATTGTTTGTAAGCATTTCTGTAACAGCTGTTTGAAAACTTGCACATAAATCTGCTTTATTTATATTAGGATTTTTATGATTTAAATTAATTACTGCTGTTTTTATTCCACTAAAACTAAAATCTAAATTATCAAAATGTGTTATTGGTAAATTTATATTTGCTTCTCCCTCTTTTGCTAAATTATCTACCTTAGGTCCACCTGGATATCCAAGTCCTACAACTCTTGCTACTTTATCGAAAGCTTCTCCTATTGCATCATCTTTAGTTTTGCCTAATATTTCAAAATTGTTATATGATTTTACATTAACTAAGTGAGTGTGCCCACCAGATATAATTAAGCATATAAAAGGTGGCTCTAAGTTTTTATGTGTTAAATAATTTCCAGCAATATGTCCTTCAATATGATTTACTGCAACTAATGGCTTATTTGTTACATAGCTTAAACCTTTTGCATAAGAAACTCCTACTAATAAAGCTCCCACTAATCCTGGTCCTTGTGTAACTGCAATAGCATCAATATCATTTAAAGAAACATTTGCTTCTTTTAATGCTTGTTTCATTATTAAATTAATTACTTCTGTGTGGCATCTTGAAGCAATTTCTGGAACGACTCCACCATATTCTTCATGTATTTTTATTTGAGAATTAATAACATTTGATAGAACTTCTCTACCATTTTTTACAATAGCAATAGATGTTTCATCACAGCTAGATTCAATTCCCATTATAAGTATATCTTTCAATTTTAAATCTCCTAACATTTATGTAAAGGCTGTAAAACTTATTTTACAGCCTCTATTTCTAAATAAATATTCCAACTAATTTTGTTACTACAAAGAATAGACCATTACTAACTGCACTTATAACTGGTGAAACTATAATGCCTAAGAATCCAAAAATCCATAAAATTAAGAAAATTGTGTATAGTGTTTGATAGTTGTTATCTAGCCACTCTTGAACATTATAAGGTAAAACATGTCTAAATATTTTTTCTCCATCTAGTGGTGGTAATGGAATTAAATTAAAAACTCCTAAACCAATGTTAATTGTTACAAGCATATATAAAAATAATATTAGTATTTCTCCTGTAAATGTATTCATAAAAGTTATTGGTGCTAATTTATCTAAAAGTACAATTGCAACACATGAAACAATTGCTATAAAAAAGTTCATAAGTGGACCTGCAAGTGCAACCATAGCACTACAAAATCCTTTTGATTTATTACTTGTAAAATTATTTGGATTAATTTGAACAGGCTTTCCAAATCCAATGTGTGCAAACATTAAAAGTATAAATCCAAACGGATCTAAGTGTGATAACGGATTTAATGTTAATCTTCCTTGACTTCTAGGTGTTGTATCTCCTAATTTATCTGCAGCATTTGCGTGAGCAAACTCATGAAATGTTATTGCTACTATAACTGCTGGAAGAGTTATTAATATATTTAGCCATTCACTTCTTGACATACTAAATAATTCAATAAGCACAATAATTATAAGTACAGCATATATAGCTTTTTTATTTATACCATATCCAAACATTAAGTTCCTCCTTAATTCTTTTGTAATTTATTTTTTCCAAATTAGCTTTAAATAATATATCATATAAAGTAAAAAAAGTCTAGCAATTTAGGAATTTCTTATACTTATACTTTATGAAATTTTTATGTTTATAATCTAATAATTTCTAAGATTTTTAATTTTAATATTTATTTTTTTGAATTATACTTTTTGAAGAAAAAAATGCTTTTTAAAAATAAAAAGTATTTTCTTTTTTATATGTTATTAACATAATTTTGTACATATTGAGCTGCCATAGGTGTACATTTACTTGGATCTTTAATTAAATAGTAAAAAGTATGTGCAAAAAATTCTTTTTCATCTCTAACTGCTGATGAATTTGAAATTTTTGATTTAAAAGTATCTATTTCTTGATTATAAATTTTTCTAAATTCATCTCTTAAACTTGGAAAACTAAAATGCCAATCTAAATAGTGTCCCATCTCGTGAGCTACAGATTTTCTAATACAGCTTTTTCTATTTTGTATAATAATTTGTTTAGAATCTATTTTAGTTGCGCCTAATACATTTGAATACGTTCCTCCAAAGTATTTTGTGGCTATATTATCATTTGTTAAATTAATTGTCCAACCATCACTGCTAAAAGCATTTACTACATTTGTTGGTAGTTTAATAATTTCACTTTCTGCCGTTTGCATTAAATTTAAAGATACTTGTTCTGGCAATATTAAAAAGCCATAATTTGATTTTATAATTTGGCTTTGTTCATTATTTATATTTATATTACTGCTGATGTCTTCATTTATTATTTCTGTATTTGTTGTATTTTGAGTTGAATTTTCTATAATTAATGTACTACTACTTTCTGTTAACTTTTCTTCTGTATTTAAAATGGTATTACTTGTGTATATCTCGAAACTTTCTTTTGTTTTTGAATTTAAATTCTGGCCTTTTAAAGTGATTCTTGCAGACATAACATAATTTCCTAAAACTATAATGGTAATAAAAAAGACCAGAAGAATCAAAAACAAATACCTTTTCATTTTGAGTCTCCTTATTTTTTCTTAATATTACTCATTTTACAAAGTTAACATAAACATTTTACTACAAGTTAACTAATTATGTCAAGTGATATTTTTATATTTAATCTTTATTTATTTTAAAAAAAGACTTAAACTTTTGTGATGAACTTTTTTTGTTAAAGTTTTGTTTAACATTTCTTGTTCATTTCACCTTAAGTTTAAGTCTTCTTGTTTTTTAAAATAATTTTACTTTTTTATGAAATAATATATTATGCATATTTTATATAATGCTTTATGCATATTGTTCAAAGTTTTTTTGTATTTCATCTTCTACTTCTTTCATTGCATCAAGTGTACTTTGCAACAATTCATCTAATTCCCAGCCTAATTGCTCAGCTCCACGAGAAATAATGTCTCTTGAGCAACCTGCTGCAAATTTTAAATCCTTATATTTCTTTTTTAAGCTTTTTAATTCCATATCTTTAGTGCTTTGTGATGGTCTCATTTTAGCTGCAGCCCAAATTAATCCAGATAATTCATCAACTGCAAATAATATTTTTTCCATTTTACTTTCTGGTACAACATCTGAGCAAATTCCATATCCATGACTACAAACAGCATGTACTATTTCATCATTTGCATTAATTTCTTTTAATATTTCTGGTGATTTTTGGCAATGTTCATTTGGGTACATTTCATAATCTATGTCATGTAATAATCCTGTTAATCCCCAGAATTCTTCATCTTCATTATACTTTCTAGCAAAATATCTCATTATTTGTTCAACTGTAAGAGCATGTCTTATATGAAATTCCTCTTTATTATATTTTTTTAGTAAATTAATTGCATCATCTCTATTTATGTTTAGCTCAACTTTGCTATTTTTAGTTTCTTCTTTTTCTTGACTTTCGGTTTTTTTAGATTTATTTTCACTAGTTGTTCCTGAAATTGGTTTCATTGTTGGGAAGAATAAAACATCTCTTATTGAAGGTGCATCTGTAAATAGCATTACCATTCTATCAATACCAATTCCTTCTCCACCAGTTGGAGGCATTCCGTATTGAAGTGCATTAATAAAGTCATCATCCATCATTCCTGCTTCATCATCACCATTTGCTTTTGCTTCAACTTCTTTTTTGAATCTTTCATATTGGTCTATTGGGTCATTTAATTCTGAGAAAGCATTTCCATATTCACGTCCACATATGAAGAATTCAAATCTTTGAGTTAATCTTGGATCTTGTTTTGTTTTCTTAGCAAGAGGAGAAACTTCAATTGGATAATCATATATAAATGTTGGTTGAATTAAAGTTTTTTCAACATATTCATCAAAGAATAATGCTATAATATTTCCTCTTGTTTCTTTACCGAATGGAATTTCAATATTGTGTTTCTTTGCAATTTCAATAGCTTCTGCATCTGTTTGAATTTCATTAAAGTCAACACCACATGCTTCTTTAACACTATCTATCATTGTAATTTTTTTCCATCCACCTGGAGTTAAATCTAATTCTTGTCCTTGATATGAAAATTTATATGAACCTTTAACTTTCATAGCAATTCTTGAAAACATTTCTTCAGTTAAGTTCATCATATCATGATAGTTTTCATAAGCACTATAAAATTCAATTGAAGTAAATTCAGGATTATGACGAATGTCCATTCCTTCATTTCTAAATATTCTACCTATTTCATAAACTTTATCAAAACCACCTACAATAAGTCTTTTTAAGTTAAGCTCTGTTGCAATTCTTAAATACATATCTAAATCTAAAGTATTATGATGAGTTATAAATGGTCTTGCTGTTGCTCCTCCTGAAATTGTATTTAAAATTGGAGTTTCAACTTCTAAATACCCCTTCTCATCTAATATTGCTCTAATTTCTTTAATAATTGCTGTTCTAACTTTAAAGCTATCTTTAACTTCTGGATTCATTATTAAATCTAGATATCTTTGTCTATATCTTAAATCAACATCTTTTAAGCCATGAAATTTTTCTGGAAGTGGTCTTAAGGATTTTGAAAGTAGTTTTACTTCTTTTGCATGAACAGAAATTTCTTCAGTTTTTGTTTTAAAAACAAAACCTTTTATTCCAATAATATCTCCAATATCCCATGTTTTAAAAGCTTTATATGCTTCTTCCCCTAAATCATTTATGCTAACATAACTTTGAATTTTTTCATCACTATCTTGAATTGTGCAAAATGAAGCTTTTCCCATAATTCTTTTTGCAATAATTCTTCCTGCTATTGAAACATCTTTATTTTCAAAGCTATCATAGTTTGATTTAATTTCTCCAGCAGTATTTGTTCTATCATATTCTGTAACTTCATAAGGATCTTTGCCAGCTTCTTGAAGTTCCTTTAACTTATCAATCCTTACTTGCATTAACTTATTAACATCTTCTTCAGTTTGAATTACTTCATTATTTTCATTTTCACTCATTTAAAAAACGCCCCTTTTATTTATTTGTTTATTGATTTCAGTATTATATAATATTTTCCGTTTATTGTAAACTAGTTTTTTTCCAAAACAAATCTATTTTTACAAAATAAATTTATTTTTATAAAATAAATCTATTTTTTCAAAATAAATCTATTATAGTGCTTATATATAATTTTATTTGTGACTTGGTGTCGCAATCTTCTTTTTTAAAAATAAAAATATGAAGATTGCTCCAATCGCCCTCCGCTTCGCTTCGGTTGGTCGCTTACGCGTCACTTATAAAATTATATATAAGCACTACAATAGATTTTTACTGAAATATTAAAATTATTAGATTTACTTAAATTATTAAAATTGTGAGAAGTGACTTATTTTAAATCTAGTTTTATATGCACATCTTTTAACTGCCTATCATTTACAATTCCAGGTGCTCCCATTAACACATCTTGTGCTTTTGAATTCATTGGGAATGCAATTACTTCTCTTATGCTTTCTTCTTCTGCAAGTAACATAAGAATTCTGTCTATTCCTGGTGCAATACCAGCATGTGGTGGAGCACCATAATGAAAAGCTTTATATAAAGCAGAAAATTTTCTTAATATTTCTTCTTCAGTATATCCTGCCATTTCAAATGCTTTAACCATTATTTCTGGATCATGGTTTCTAACAGCACCTGAAGAAAGCTCTATTCCATTACATACTATATCATATTGATATGCATAAATTTCTAATGGGTCTTTAGTTTCTAGTGCTTTCATACCTCCTTGTGGCATTGAAAATGGGTTATGTGAAAATTCTAATTTTCCGCTATCTCCTATTTCAAACATTGGAAAATCAACAATCCAACAAAAGCTATATACTGAGTTATCTATTAAATTTTGTCTTATTCCTATTTCTTTTCTAATTTCTCCTGCTAACTTTTCAACAATTCCTTTATGTTCTGCAATAAAGAAAATACTATCTCCTTCTTTTGTATCTGTTTGAGTTAATAATTCTTCTCTTGCACTGTCTGGAATAAGCTTTGCAATAGGTCCTTGAAGAGTTCTATCTTCATTTACCTTAAGCCATGCTAAACCTTTTGCTTTACATTCTGTAATTGCAAAGTTTTCCATTTCATCATAAAAAGTTCTTGTAGCATTTGCTCCATTTGGAAGTGTAATTGTTCTTACAATTTTTCCATTAAATACTTTTATATCTAATTTTTCAAAAATGTTTGTTACATCTTTAATTTCTAGTGGATTTCTTAAATCTGGCTTATCTGTTCCATATTTAAGCATTGCTTCTTTATAAGGAATTCTTGGAAATGGATATTTAACTATTTTCTTGTTAGAAAACTTTGAAAATGTATTATAAATTACTTTTTCCATAACATCAAAAACATCTTCTTGTGTTGCAAATGCCATCTCCATATCTAGCTGATAAAATTCTCCTGGAGAGCGGTCTGCTCTAGCATCTTCATCTCTAAAGCAAGGTGCTATTTGAAAATATTTATCTATTCCAGATACCATAAGTAGTTGTTTAAATTGTTGAGGTGCTTGTGGAAGTGCATAAAATTTTCCTGGATATATTCTACTTGGAACTAAATAATCTCTAGCTCCCTCTGGTGATGAGCTAGTAAGTATTGGTGTTTGCACTTCTAGAAAGCCTTGCTCTATCATTTGAGTTCTTAAAAATTGAATAAGTTCTGCTCTTAATTTTAAATTTTCTAAACTCTTTCTAGATCTTAAATCTAAAAATCTATATTCTAGCCTTAAATCTTCTCTAACGCTTCTATTATTTGAAATATCAAAAGGCAAGCCTTTTGTTCTTTTTCCTAAAATTTCAATTTTGTCTGCAAATAATTCTACCGTTCCTGTTTCAATTGCTTTATTTATTGTTTCTTCATCTCTTAATCTAACTTTGCCAGAAACTGATATTGTAGATTCTACTGGTATTCTTGATGCAAAATTAACCTTTTCTTCATCACCTGAAACTACAATTTGTGTAATTCCATACTGATCTCTTAAATCAATAAATAAAACTCCTCCTAAATCTCTTATTGTGTCTACCCAACCTGCTAGCCTTATTTCTTCTCCTACATTTTTCTCTCGTAATTCAGAACAATTATATGTTCTATAAACATTCTCCTTCATAAAAATTCACTCCTTTTTTTATTTTTACATAGGGACGGAAATTTTTATTCAAACAAAAAAGCTTTCATCTCTGTAACCTAAGTTACAGGGACGAAAGCTAAACTTCCGCGGTGCCACCCTATTTGAAAACTTACTTTGTTTTCCACTTTTATTTGTTGCATAAATTACAACTGTAAATTGCTCCAATGTGTTTCACAAATTGAACTTTATTTAAAATGCTCTCAGCCGGTGGCATTTTTTCTCTGTAAAATGTTTTTCAAAATGCTTTCATCTTCACAGCAATGTCTATAATATATTTATTATAACGTAGTTTTGGCTATGTTGTCAAGTTTTATTCATAAACATACCATAAACCTTCATCTTTTAATTCCTTAATTTTCTTATTATGTTCATTTTCTGTTTTTGTAAAATAAACTTTTTTATTCTTATCTGCTACAAAATAAAATGCATCTGTTTCTTTATAGTGTAAAGTTGCTTCTATTGCTGATTTGCTAGGATTGCAAATAGGTCCTACTGGTATTTTTCCTGCCATATTTGGTCCTCTAGTATTATATGGATTTTCTGTATTTAGTTCTTTTTTTGTTAAGTTTCTTTCTCCCATATCAATTTTAAAAGCATAATAAGTGCTTACATCACTTCCTAAAGGAATTGTTCTAGATAATCTATTTAGGAAAACTCCAACTATTTCTGCTCTATCTTCTGTAGATTCTCCTTCTAGCTCTGCAAGAGATGCAAGAGTTAAAATTTCATGTATTGTAAAATCACTATTTTCAATATCTTTTTTATAATTATTTAAAAACTTTTCTGTGTAATCTAAAATTACACTAAAAATATTTTCTACTGAAACTTCTTCATTTTCAAAAGTATATGTATCTGGTAATAAATATCCTTCTAAAGGATAATATATATCTTCATTTTTTATATCATCTGTAATAAACCAGTATTTTTCTATTAGTGAATCAATATATTCTTCATCTTCTAAAAGTTTAAAAACATCTTCTTCTGTATTTTCTGTTGAATTTGCAATTGTTTTTGCTATCCATCTCATATTCTTGCCTTCAATAAAAGTAATTTTAACTTCATCGTTAGCAATTTCGCCATTTACAATATGTTCTAATATAGTTTGCGTATTTTCAGTATTATCTAAATCATATTTACCTGCTTTTAAATTACTAATATTGTTTACTTTAGCATATAATTTTGTGGCAAAAGCACTTTTTATTACATTATTTTCTTCTAATAAATTTGCTATACCAGAAAGTCCCATTCCTTCTTTAATTTCTACTCTAATTGGAATATTTTCTTGAGTAGAAGCCTTTTTTACAGGTTTTAAACTACTACTATACCAAATAAATAAACCTACAAATAATATAATTACAATTCCTAGTATTATTCCTAATATTGTAACTAATTTTGACTTCATACTCTTTTTTCCTCACATAAATTTATTTAGATTTTTAATCTATGTTTGAAATTATATAATAAGACTTTTAAAAAATCTACTTTTTTTTGACATATTTTTTTGTATTTTTCAAAAAAATGTTTATTTTTTTATTATTATATAGTATAATGTTAATGTAAAAAATTCTATTATTCTGTTTTTTAGAATGAATTGGAGGTAATATATGTGGAAAATTTGGCTTATCCTTTCAGGAATTTTTTTAGTAATAGAAATTATTAATTTAGGGTTTCTAGTTTTTTGGTTCGCAGTTGGAGCTTTCATAGCAATGATTGCAAGTTTCTTTATAGATAATATTGCTATTCAAGCTGCAATTTTTTTAATTTCATCTACAATTTTATTATTTGCAACAAAACCTTTTGTTAGTAAATTCACATCTAATGATTCATTTATTAAAACAAATTCCGCTTCAATCGAAGGAAAGGTTGGAAAAGTTACTACAGACATTGACCCTATTAATTCAAAAGGTCAAATAAAAATAGATGGTGAGACTTGGTCTGCGAAATCTATTGACAACACATATATTTCTAAAGATACAGAAATAGTTGTTGAAAAAATTGAGGGTGTAAAAGCAATAGTTAAACCCTTAGTATAAAATTTAGGAGGATTTATTATAATGGGAGGATTCGTATTAGTACTATTTATCATCATTTGTATTGTAGCTTATAAAACAATTAAAATTGTTAAGCAATCAGAAGTTTATATTATTGAAAGATTAGGTAGATTTCATAAAGTTGCAGAAGCTGGTCTTACAATAATTGTACCATTTCTTGATCAAGTTCGTTCAGTTGTAAGTTTAAAACAACAAACAATGGACGTTCCACCACAAGCTGTTATCACATCAGATAACGTTACAATTACTATAGATACAGTTGTGTTCTACAAAATTACAGATCCTGCAAAAGCAGTTTATGAAATTCAAAGTTTGAAAAAAGGTATTGAATATTTATCTATAACAACAATTCGTGATATCGTTGGTAAAATGGAATTAGATGAAACATTTAGTTCAAGAGATATCATTAATGATAAATTAAGAGCAATACTAGATGAAGCAACAGATGCTTGGGGATGTAAAATCGATAGAGTTGAAATTAAAGATATTACACCACCTGCTGACATTAGAGATGCAATGGAAAAACAAATGAACGCAGAAAGAAATAAAAGAGCTTTAATTCTTGAAGCAGAAGGTGAAAGACAATCTGCAATTACACTTGCTGAAGGTAGAAAAGAAGCTGCTATATTAGATGCTGAAGCTGATAAAGAAGCTAGAATTAGAAGAGCTTCCGGTGAAGCTGAAGCTATAAAACAAGTTGCTGATGCAAAAGCTCAAGAAATTCATATGGTTTATGATGCAATTAAAAAATCTGATCCAAACGATAAATTAGTTCAATTAAAATCTTTAGAAGCTCTACAAGAAGTTGCAAAAGGTGAAGCAAATAAAATATTTATTCCTTTTGAAGCAACAAAAGCACTTAGCAGTTTAGGTGCAATGTCTGAAGCTGTTAAAGATAACCGTAAAAAAGATGCTGAATAATTAAGAAGAGATTTGAAATTTTAGATGAATCCTCATAAATAAAGAGGATTCATTTTTTTACTCAAATCTCTTTTTCATTATATTCTTTTAAGTTCTTAATACTTGCAAGATTATCAATTTCTTAATTCTTTTACAATTTCTTCTATACTATCTATTAAATATTTTGTATCTTCTAAAGTGTTTTCTCTTCCAAAAGTTATTCTCAAACTACTTTTTGCCAAATTTTTAGGAACTCCTATCGAAAGAAGCACATGTGATGGATTTAAAAGTCCAGCACTGCAAGCAGAACCACTTGATGCACATATTCCCCTTTCATCTAATTTGCTTAGTAGTAAACTTCCTTCTATTCCACTAAATGAAATATTTGCATTTCCTGGCAATCTTTTTTCCATATCTCCATTTAATTTTACATATTTAATTTTTCTCATAATTTCTGAAACATAAAAATCTCTCAATTTTTTTATGTGATTATTATTTTGAATTAATTCATGTTTAGCAATTTCCAATGCTTTTCCTGTTCCAACAATTCCTGCTACATTTTCTGTACCTGCTCTTTTATTTTTTTCTTGATGTCCGCCATCTTGCATTCTAATAAAAGATACATTTTCATTAATATATGCTACCCCCATGCCCTTTGGTCCATAAAATTTATGAGCAGACATAGATAAAGCATCTATATTATATTCTTTAACATTTATATCTATATTTCCAATTGCCTGAACTGCATCTGTGTGAAAATATATTTTATATTTTCTAGCAATTTCACCTATTTCTTTTATAGGCTGAATTGTGCCAATTTCATTATTTGCAAACATAACACTAATTAAAATTGTATTCCTTGTTATGCTTTTTTCTAATTCGTTTACATCAATTATTCCATTTTCTTTTGGTTTTAAATAGGTAATTCTAAAGCCAAATTTTTCCAAAAATTTACAAGTGTCTAATACAGCTGGATGTTCTATTTGTGTAGTAATAATGTGGTTTCCTAAATGTCTATTCGCAAAAGCAATTCCTTTGATAATCATATTATCACTTTCACTTCCACAGCTTGTAAAATAAATTTCATTTACTTTTGCTCCTAAAATATTAGCAATTTTCATTCTATATATATTTATTATTTCTTTATTTGCTTTTCCTAAACTATATAAAGAAGAAGGATTTCCATAGTTTTCTGAAAAATATGGCATCATTTCATTTAATACTCTTTTGTCAACTGGTGTGGTTGCCGAATGATCAAAATATTTTATATCCATTTTTATACCTTCCCTCTTTTTAATATATTTATATATTATGAGAAAAGTTTAAAAATGTGAAAAAAAAGAATCTCGGCAAGATTACTGAGATTCCCATCTTTTTATTTTTATATCTTTATATTTATCTAAAATCTTCATATATTTTGGATATTCTTCTTCCCAAAGCATGTCCGGAACTTTTGCAAAAGCATCGAATATTGTATCTGCTTCGTGCAAAAACATAACCTGTTGTTGAGGGCTAAGTTTTTCGTACTTTACAGAGAATGCGTATAATTTATTTAAAGTATCATTTGCTTTGATGAAAGACCAAAAGTCTTTTACTTCAATACCAGCCATTTTTATTTGAACAACAGCCAGCAAGGTAAGTAAAATAATCATCATTAATAGCAAAATTATTATTGCTACAAATATCAAAAATAACACCTATCTTTCTTTTGTTAAATCAAGATGATTATAACATATAGAATTTTTTAAATCAATATTTTAAATTCAAATATTATTTGTTAAATTTTTTATTTCCAGTTACTAAATTATAAATTTTTCCTGGAACATAAATTTCTTTTTTAATTTCAAAATTATTATATGCTTCTACAATTTTTGGACTTTTCTTAATTAATTCTAAAATTTCTTCATTACTTGCTTCTGCATCAACAGAAATGCAATCTTTTAATTTACCATTTATTTGAATTGGCACTTGCTTTGTTCCACCATTTAATTCGTCTTCATTTAATTTTGGCCATTCTTCTTTATGAATTGAAGTTTCTTTTCCAAAGTTTTTCCACAATTCTTCAGCAAAATGTGGAGCAAGTGGTGCTAATAAAATTAAATATTCTGTAACTACTTGTTTAAATATTTTTTCATTTATATTTTTAGATCTTAAGTATTCATTTATTTGATTTAATAATTCCATATGTCTTGCAATTGCAGTGTTAAATTGGAATTCTTCAATATCTTGTGACATTGCTTTTATTGTTCTTGCTTTTACTCTTAAAAGCTCTTTTTCTTCCATTGATGGTTCTTTTTCTTCACCATAAGATATTTCATTATTAGCAATAGAATCAATTAATTTTTCTATTCTTGTAAAGTATCTAGTCATTGCTTCTATTCCTTTATCATCCCAAGGTCCGCCATTTTTATAGTCAAATCCAAACATTAAATACATTCTAAATATATCTGCACCATATTTGTCTATGTATTCATCTGGTGATACAGTATTTCCTTTGCTTTTGCTCATTTTGTTTCCATCTGGTCCTAGTATCATACCTTGATGAACTAATCTTTTAAATGGTTCATTAAAGTCTAAATATCCTAAATCACGCAATGCTTTTGTCATGAATCTTGCATAAATTAAGTGCATTGCAGCATGTTCTTTTCCACCAACATAAACATCTGCTGGAGCCATCTTGTTTACAACATCTCTATCAAATGCTTTTTTATCATTTTTTGCATCTGGATATCTTAATTGATACCAAGAAGAACATACAAAAGTGTCTAATGTATCTGCTTCTCTAGTAGCTGGAGCTCCACATTTTGGACATTTACATTGCATAAATTCCTTTGATTTTTTAAGTGGAGATTCTCCATCTGGTCTAAATTCAACATCATAAGGAAGTAATACTGGTAAATCTTTTTCTGGAACTGCAACTGCTCCACATTTTTCACAATTTATAATTGGAATAGGTGCTCCCCAATATCTTTGTCTAGATATTAACCAGTCTTTCAATCTATAATTAATTGTTTTCTTTCCTACATTTTGTTTTTCTAATTCTTCTGTAATTTTGTCTTTTGCTTCTTCTGGTGTTAAACCATCATATTTACCACTGTTTATTAATACGCCATATTCTGTGTATGGTAATTTTACTTCTTTTCCATCTTTACTTGTTATTACTTGTTTAATTGGTAAATTATATTTTAAAGCAAATTCATAGTCTCTTTCATCATGTGCTGGTACAGCCATGATTTGACCTGTTCCGTAGTCTTCTAAAACATAATCTGCAATCCAAATAGGAACTCTATCTCCTGTAAGAGGATTTATTGCATAAGCTCCTGTGAATTCTCCTGTTTTTTCTCTTTCTGTTGATAATCTATCAATTTCATTTAATTTTAATGTATTTTGAATATATTTTTCTACTTTTTCTTTTTGTTCTGGTGTTGTTATTTTCTTAACAATATCACTTTCTGGAGCAACTACCATATATGTTACACCATAAATTGTATCTATTCTTGTAGAGAAAATATTAAGTTCTAAATCTGTATTTTCAATTTTAAATTTAGCTTCACTACCATAAGATTTACCAATCCAGTTTGTTTGAACTTTTTTAGTAGATTCTGGCCAATCTAAGTCTTTTAAACAATCTAATAGTTCTTCTGCATAATCTGTAATTTTGAAAAACCATTGTGCAAGTTTTCTTCTTTCAATAACAGTTCCACATCTCTCACATTTGCAATCTATAACTTGTTCATTTGCTAAAACTGTTTTACAGCTATCACACCAGTTAACAGGTGCTTCTTTTTTATAAGCTAAACCTGCTTCATATAATTTTGTAAAAATCCATTGCGTCCATTTATAATAATTTGGCATACATGTTTCAACTGAGTAATCCCAGTCATAAGAACCACCCATTTCTTCTAATTGTCTTTTCATTGTTTCTATATTTTTTCTTGTTGAATCTTCTGGATGTATACCAGTTTTAATTGCATAGTTTTCTGCTGGAAGACCAAATGCATCAAATCCCATTGGATGAAAAACATTATAGCCTTGCATCTTTTTAAATCTAGCAAAAGAATCTGCTGGAGCAAAATTAAACCAGTGTCCTAAATGTAATTTTGCACCTGAAGGATATGAAAACATTTCTAATGCGTAAAATTTTGGTTTTTTACTATTAGCATCAAATTTATATAATCCATCCTCTTTCCACTTTTTTTGCCATTTTAAATCAACTTGTTTAGAATAATTCATTTTTCATTCCCCCATATTCTTCTCAAAATTTGTTTGATATTATATCATAAAACAATTTTAAAGTAAACAGCTTAAATTAAGGAAATTTTAAATTAAATCTTGTAAATTTTTTATTCTATGGTATCATATTATTTATATATGGAGGATATTTTATGCAGGATAAATTTAAAACCATAAAAACAGCTGGAATTGTTGGAATTTTAGGAAATATATTTTTAGTAATTATAAAAGCTTCAATAGGTTTTATTACCAGAAGCCAAGCAATGATTGCAGATAGCGTAAATAGTGCATCAGACATTATTGCATCTCTTATGACTTTTATTGGAAATAAAATTTCTAGTGAGCCTAAAGATAATGACCATAACTTTGGACATGGAAAAGCCGAATATATTTTTTCACTTTTTATTAGTATAACTATGATTTTGGTTTCTTTTAAAGTTTTAATAGATTCAATTGTTAGATTAGTTAAAAAATCTTATTTTGAATTTTCTTGGATTCTAGTAATTGTATGTATTATTACTATAATTACTAAATTCATATTATATTTATATACAAAAAAAATGTACAAAAAATATGATAGCATACTTTTAAAGTCTAACTATAAAGACCACAAAAACGATTGCATAGTTACCACTTTCACTCTTATTTCTATTTTGTTTGGACTTTTAAATATTTATTGGGTTGATGGAATAGTTGGTATTGGAATTTCTATATGGATTTTAACTACAGGATTTGAAATATTTTTTGAAAGCTATAATGTACTTATGGATGTTTCTTTAGATGATAAAACTAAAGATGTTATTATGAATTTAGTTAAATCACACGAGGACATTAAAAATTGCTATAATCTTTATTCTATTCCAATTGGATATAACTATTTTGTAATTTTTACTATAACTGTTGATGGAAATATGAGCACATATGAAAGCCATAAACTTGCTAATCACTTGGAAAAAGATGTTGAAGCTTTGAATAAAATTGAAAAAGCAGTTGTTCATGTTCATCCAGAAAATTTATAAAATTAAAAAGCTCAAATTGTTGTTAAAATCATTTAGCAATTTGAGCTCTTTTTTATTTATTTGAAATTAAAACATCAGTTAAATTTTTAAAATAAATATTTTCTCCATCTGCAAAAATTACTTTATTTTCATTTTTATTTATTTCTCCATTTAGAATTGCTTCTGCTAATTTATCTTCTATATAATTCTGCATAGCTCTTCTTATAGGTCTTGCACCATAATTTATATCTGTGCCTTTTTTCTTAATTAAATCTTTTATTGATTTATCAAATTCTAAATAATATCCTTGGTTTTTGAGTCTATTTCTAACTTTATTTAGCATTAAATTTATTATTTCTTTTATTTCATCATCTGTTAATTTATGAAAAATTACTATTTCATCTATTCTATTTATAAATTCTGGTTTTAACTCTTTTTTTAATTCTGCATTTACCATTTTTTTAATATCGTTATATTCATTTTCTGCTGAAAAATCGTTTCCTGAAAAACCTAATTTTTTTCTTTCTGTAATTTCTCTTGCACCAATATTTGAAGTCATTATTATTACTGAATTTTTAAAACTAACTGTTTTTCCTTGACTATCTGTTAAAATTCCATCTTCTAAAATTTGTAGTAAAAGATTCATCACATCACTATGTGCTTTTTCTACTTCATCAAATAATATCACAGAATAAGGTTTTCTCCTTATTTTTTCTGTAAGTCCATTATTTTCATCATAGCCCACATATCCTGGTGGTGAGCCTATTAATTTAGAAACAGAATGACTTTCCATATATTCAGACATATCTATTCTTATCATAGAATTTTCATCTCCAAATAAACTCTCTGCTAATGCTTTTGTAAGCTCTGTTTTGCCAACACCGGTTGGTCCTAAAAATAAAAATGAACCTATTGGTCTATTTGGATCTTTTAACCCCACTCTACTTCTTCTTATTGCTTTTGAAACAGACTTTACTGCTTCTTCTTGTCCTACAACTCTTTTGTGTAAAGAATTTTCTAAATTTTTAAGTTTTTCATTTTCACTTTCATTAATTTTATAAATTGGAATTCCAGTCCACCTAGATATTATTGTTTCAACATCTTCTTTTTCTATATTTATTACTTTTTTATTTGTTTTATTTTTCCACCTATCATTTTCTTTTTCTAATTCTTCTAATAATTCATTTTCTTTATCTCTTAATTTTGCAGCTCTTTCATAATTTTGAATGTTAATTGCTTCTTCTTTTTCATTAACAATTTTTTCTAGTTCTTTTTCTAAATTTTTTAGATGTTCTGGTTCTATAAAAGCTTTTAATTTTACTTTTGCAGATGCCTCATCTATTAAATCTATCGCCTTGTCTGGTAAAAATCTGTCATTAATGTATCTATTAGAAAGTTCAACTGCCGAATTAATTGCCTCATCAGTAATTTTAACATTATGATGAGCTTCATATTTATCTCTTAAACCTTTTAATATTTTTATTGAATCTTCTATGTTTGGCTCTGAAATGTTTACTGGCTGAAATCTTCTTTCTAAAGCAGTATCTTTTTCAATATATTTTCTGTATTCTTTTAAAGTAGTTGCACCAACTACTTGTATTTCTCCTCTTGCCAAAAGAGGTTTCAAAATATTTGCAGCATCTATTGCTCCTTCTGCTGCTCCTGCACCAACTATTGTATGAATTTCATCAATAAATAAAATAATATCTTTTGATTTTTTTACTTCTGCTAAACATTTTTTTACTCTGTCTTCAAAATCTCCTCTATATTTTGCACCAGCTACCATAGAAGTTATATCTAATGTTACTACCTTTTTATCTTTTAAATTTTCTGGAATGTTTCCGTTCACAATTTTTTGTGCTAATCCTTCAATAACTGCTGTTTTTCCAACGCCTGGTTCTCCAATTAAACATGGATTATTTTTTGTTCTTCTTGATAAAATTTCTATTACTCTATCTGTTTCTTCATTTCTTCCAATTACTGGATCTAGTTTTCCCTCCATTGCTTGCTTTGTTAAGTCATTTCCAAATTGGCTTAAATTTTGTGATAAAGTATAATTACTTGCTTCTTCTTTAGCTTGCTCACCAATATTTGCTGTATCCTCAAATTCATTTAATGTTTTAGCAATGTCAGAATATATGCTATTAGATGTTACATTTAAACTAAGTAAAATCTTATTTGCTAAGCTATCTGCTTCTTTTATTATTCCCACTAATATGTGTTCTGTTCCTATATAGTTAGATCCTAGTTTTTTTGCTTCTATATAGGCATTTTCAAGTATCTTTTTTGTTCTAGGAGTAAATCCTAAAACAGAAAAGTTTTCCTTTATTTGCCCACCTATCATCTCTTCAATTTTATCTAAAATATCTTCTGGAACAACATCTTGATTTTCTAAAACCTTTCCAGCAACACCGTTTTCTTCACAAGCTAAACCATATAAAATATGTTCTGTTCCTATATAACTATGTCCTAAGTCTGTGGCTAATTCATTAGCAATTTCTAGAACTCTTTCACCACTTTTAGTAAATTTATAAACCATAAAAAAACCTCCTAAAAGTCTTATAAATAATATACTCATTTGGAGGTTTTTTTAAACTTATTTTTATGAATTTTTTTCTTTTTTCTCATTTGACTTTTTAGATTTAGATGTGTGTATTGGTTCTGTAATTAGATTTTTTATTAATATCTTTTTAAGCACATCTTCTCTTACATCTGCAATTAATGTACCATCTTTTGCAATAGAAATTTTTCCTGTTTCTTCTGAAACAACAACTACAATTGCATCAGATTCTTTAGAAATTCCAATTGCAGCTCTATGTCTAGTTCCTAGCTCTCTTGCAATATCTTTATCATCTGCTAAAGGAAGCATACAAGATGCTGCAGCAATTTTATTATCGCTAATAATAACAGCTCCATCATGAAGTGGTGTTTTAGGTTCAAAAATATTAACTAGTAACTGTGGTGAAATTTCTGAATTCATTAATATTCCTGTTGCAGTAATATCTTGAATTTTTATATCTCGCTCAATAACAATTAAAGCACCCTTTTTTTGATTTGATAATTCTACTGCTGCAATAGCTATTTTATAAATATTTTCCTTCTTTTTTGCATTTAAATCTTGATCTATTCCTAAAAATCTACTAAATTTATTAGTTGTTCCTAATTGCTCTAATGCTCTTCTAAGTTCTGGTTGGAATACTATAATAAGCATTATTACTCCATAAGACATTACTGAAGTTAATACATAATTTAGTATTGTTAAATTCAAATAACCACTTAAAAGAGTTATTACAATTAATACTGCTATACCTTTTAATAATTGCCATGCTCTTGTTTCTTTTAACATTTTAAAAGCTTTATAAATTAAAAATATAACAATTACTAAATCTAATACTGTAGTAATTATGGCTAAAGGACTTGTATGTAAATTATTGATTTTATCAAGAATTTGCGTTTCATAAAAGGTTTCAAAAGTTTGACCTATCATTAATTACAACTCCAATCTATATTTTTTATCTATTTAACAAATAAAATAATAATGTTCCACATACTGAAAATACCATTAAAAGCAATGCTAATATTGCTATAATTTTTGTAAATATTTTTCTTTTATCCATTTTTTTATTCCTCTTTTCTGTTTTTAAATCTATATATATTTATAACATAACAAAAAAATTTTTTCAATACAAAATACTGGTTATTCTAAAAAAGCTGATATATTATTATAAAGTAACTTTCTATATTGTCACTTTTATAATAATATATCAGCATTTTTTATTTTAAATATATTGTAGGATTAACAACTTCTCCATCTTTATACATTTCAAAATGTAAATGGCTTTCATCTGAAACCTCAAAGCTTGCAGTTTCTCCAACTGTTGCTATAGTTTGTCCTTTATCTACCTTTTCTCCTTCTGAAACAAATTCAGTTGTTAACAAATTTGAATAAATTGTTTTAAATCCATCATCATGTTTTAATACTATTGTTAGACCATATCTAGGATCATTTTTTATGCTTTCTACAACACCTTCTTCTGCAGAAACCACAATTGAAGTTTTATCCGCTTTTATATCAATTCCAGAATGAGTTGTCCACTCCTCTAAAGTGTTTGAATAAATTAATGTATCCATTGCAAAATCTTTTATTATTTCTCCTGAAACTGGTGCCTCAAATTTTAATTCTTTCTTTTCCTCAGTTTTAGCTACTTCATTTGTGTTTTGAGTTGTATTTTCTACAGTTGCTTTTACTGGAGTAGTATTAACTGTTTTTTTACTTGTGTTTTCAATCTCGTTTGTACTTTCATTTTTTGAGGTACTGTTTGTAGCAGAATTTGTTACTGTTAAATCTGATGAAAAACTAGTTTCTTCTAAGTCTTCATTAGATACAATTTCATTCAATTTGCCTAAACTTTCAATATTGTTATTTGCCTCTTCTCTTAATTTTTTATTATACATAACAAATATAGTTAAAAAAATTACTATAGACAAAATTAAAACTATGCTAAAAATACCAGCTATTTTTTTCAATCTTTCTTCTTCATAATATTCTCTCTTTCCCATAAAAACCTCCATATTAGTAATTAACTATTTCTAGTATTTACATTTTTTAGAGGTTTATTCACTTATTTCCACATCTTTATAATAATATTTTAAAATTTCTTCATAATTTTTTCCTTGCTTTGCTAAAGCATCACTTCCACATTGACTTAATCCAACACCATGTCCATATCCGATAACTGCAAATTTTATAGTATCTTTACTTATTTCAAAACTAAATTTAGTTGATTTTAAATTGAATAAATTTCTAACTTCTACCCCAGAAAGTTCAATATTTCCAATTTTTATTTTTTTAACTCTCCCACTATCTGTATATTCAATAATCTTTATACAATCTTCTTTTCCAAAATCTATTTCAAAATTTGCATATTTTTCAATCATTTTGGAAACTAATTCATCTTTTGAAATTTGAACTTCTGAATTATAAGATGTGTATGCATCTTCTCCTGAAGTTTCAACTACTTGAAAATATGGAAAATCTCCACCCCAAACATTTAGTGCAAGTTCTGTTTTTCCGCCACTATTGCTATGAAATAATGCATTTATTGGCTCTCCATTATATAAAACTAACTTTCCTTTTGTATCATTAACAGATTTTACTATTTTATTCCAATATTCTTCTCTTAAATTTTCTTCCCATCTAGCAAATCTATTTTCTTTAGAAATCCATGCTTGGCAATGAAGAGAGCTATCACATAAATCACAATTATCATGTTTACTTCCGTTTTTTATTTGATATATTGTGTATGTTCTAGCTGACACTGCTTGCGCTTTTAATGCTTCCATTTCAAAACTTGCTGGCATTTCACTTGCAACTACACCATATAAATATTCATCTAAGTTTAATTCTTCAATTTCTCCTGTTTCTGTATGCAATAATTTAATATTACTAAATTCTCCATAATCAAACATTTCATCTATTCCTTCATTAGATGATGTTTCTTCTGTTTTAAATACATCAGTAAAAATAATTGGCATTGTGATAATTAGAATAATAATAAAAAATAAATAAAATATTATTTTTTTCAAATTATAACCTCTCTCCTAAAAATAATAATTTTTAAAATTAGTTACTGCTAATTAAAAAATTATTTTAAACTAATATTTAAGCTAACAATTTACTTTTAAAATCTTTTAAAATTCTTTTTTCTATTCTTGAAACATGAACTTGAGAAATTCCTAGAATATTTGCAACTTGAGCTTGTGTTTTATCTTTAAAATATCTTAAACTTATTAATTCTCTATCTCTATAATTTAATTCTTCTAAAAGTTCTAATACTGTTATTTTATCTATAATTTTCATTTGCTCATCTTCATCTTTTGCTAAAACTTCTACAAGTTCTTTTCCTCCATCATCTATTTTTTCATTTATTGATTCTACAATTTGTGATGCTTTTATTCCTATTTTCTTAAGGTTTCTACTTATTCTTATAATTCCATCATCTCTTAAAAACTTCTTTATTTCGCCAATCATATATTGTACTGAATATGTGGAAAGCTCCACATCAAATTTAAAATTAAATCTCTGTATTGCTTCTATAAAGCCTATACATGCAATTTGATACAAATCATCTGCTTCATATCCTCTTCCTAAAAATCTTTTTACAATACTCCATATTAGTCCGTTTATTATTTTCTATAATTTGTGATAATTTTTCTTTATCTCCTTGCTGTGCTTGTACAATAAGAGCCTTTTCTCTCTCGTGCATCAAATCCTCCTAATATGTATTTTTTTGTAATGCTTTATTTATTTTTTTACTCATAGTAACTTTTGTTCCTAATCCAACAATAGATTCCACTTTAAGCTCGTCCATAAAATTTTCCATAATAGTAAATCCCATTCCAGAACGCTCTAAATTTCCTTTTGTGGTATATAAAGGTTCTCTTGCCTCTTCTATATTTTCAATTCCTTCACCTGTATCTGAAACTTCAACTTCTATTTCATCTTCATATAAAAGTGCTCTCACTTTTACTACTCCATCTTTATTTGGATAAGCATGTATAATAGCATTTGTTACAGCCTCTGAAACTGAAGTTTTTATATCTGCAATTTCTTCTATAGTTGGGTCTAGTTGTGAAACAAATGCAGCTACTGAAACTCTTGCAAAAGCCTCATTAGCAGATTTGCTTGCAAATTCCATTTTCATTTCATTTTTTATATTTTTCATATTTTTTACATAACCCAATTTAATAATTAGATTATTTCTCCTTTCTCATTTAATAAAAAATTTTTTCTAATCTTTTTTATTAGTTTTCTTTATTAATTTTTTTAAGCTTTATCCTGTTTTCTCATTAGAAAAGTTTTGAGTAATAGGTATTATTTTTAATATTCCAGACATTTCAAAAACTCTTCTTAATTTATTGCTTACATTTACAAGCTCTAGTTCTCCTCCAAAACTATTTGTAAGCTTATATCTTCCAATTATTAATCCTATCCCAGCACTATCCATAAAATTTACTTTTTTAAAGTCAAAAATAACTTTCTTTGGCATAAAGCGTTCAATTTCATAATCTGCTCTTTTTCTAATTCTTTCAGAAGTGTGATGGTCTATTTCCTCATTTACTTCAAAAATTAATAACTTGTCCTCAATAAAATGTTTTACATTCAATTTTTTATGTCCTCCTTTTAAAAAATTTATATATTAAATATTCTAAAATAATAAAAAAAGCCCTTCATAGAAAAAGGACTAGTTTTGTCGTATTTTAATAGGTTTTCGACAATATTTTTAAAACAAAAAAGACTTCAAGCTTTAGCCTGAAATCTTCTTTCTTTTTTATTTTAAATTAATTTTTTGGTTTTTAATTTTTAAATTTTAATTTTAAACCGGTATTTCTTTTTTTAACTTCTGAATTGTTAATCATAAAACTAATTAAATCTTTATTACCAATTACAATTAGAAGTTTTTTTGCTCTTGTTATTCCTGTGTATAATAAATTTCTTGTAAGTAGCATATTTGATGATGGCGGAACTACTAAAATTACAACATCAAACTCACTTCCTTGTGCCTTATGAATTGTAATTGCATAAGCATGCTCTAATTGGTCTAATTCTGAAAAAGCATACCATGCTGTTTTTCCATCATCAAAATCTATTTCAATTTGTTTATTTTCATAATCTATTTTAGCAATTCTTCCTATTTCTCCGTTAAATACACCTGTTCCTGCTTCAAAAGTTTTTAAATTTTTTGTGCTACCTTTTTCCCAGTAAATATCATAATTGTTTTTAATTTGCATAACTCTATCACCTTCTCTAAAAGTGATATCTCCATAGCTCTTTTCTAGAATTTCATCTGTTTTAGGGTTAAGTTCATTTTGCAAATATTTATTTAATTCTTTTGTTCCAAGTTTTCCTTTTTTAGTAGGAGTTAAAACTTGTATGTTAGTGAAAAATTCAAAATCTCCATAGTTTTTTAAACGTTCTTTACTTAAAGATAATACTTGATAAAGCATTTTATCTTGATTAGATTCATTTATATAAAAGAAATCATTTTCTGAATCTTCTCCATAATCTTTTTTGCCAATAAAATTTATTCCATTGTTTACATTATGTGCATTTACAATAATTTTACTTTTAGCTGCTTGTCTAAAAATTTTATCTAAATGAACAGTTGCAAATTCTTTTGAATCAATTAAATCTTTTAAAATACTTCCAGGTCCAACAGATGGTAATTGATTTGGATCACCAACAAAAATAATTTTAGTTCCTAAAAAAACTGCTTTAACCAAGTAATTCATAAGAAAAACATCCACCATAGACATTTCATCAATAACTAAAACATCTGCGTCTACTGGTGTAACATCTGTATCTATACTTCCTAATTTATCTTCTTCAAATTTGCCAATTTCTAATAATCTATGTATTGTTTTTGCTTCTTCCCCTGTTGTTTCACTCATACGTTTTGCAGCTCTTCCAGTTGGTGCACACAAAACTACTTTCTTTTTTTGCTCTTTATAAATATCTATTACAAATTTTATGATAGTTGTTTTTCCAGTTCCTGGGCCACCCGTGATTATGCAAACATTATTATCATTTATTTGTGAAATTGCTTCAAACTGTTTTTCAGATAATTCTATATCTAATTTATCTTCGTGTTTTTTTATTTCTTTTTTAAAGTCTTTCATATGTTTTGTATTTTTACAGTCTCTTAATATGCATAGTCTTTCTGCTATATTTTTCTCAGCTTTATAAAATGGCTCTAAAAACACATATTCTTTGTCATCATCTTCAACTAAATGAATTTCTGATGCTACATTTAAATTTATAATATTATTTTTTACTAGCTCCTCACTAACATCTAAAATATCTTTTACGTAATTAATTAAATTTTCTTTTTCTACACAAGTATGTCCATTATAGCTTGCTACTAATAAAGCATATTTTATTCCACTTTTAATTCTATAATCGCTATCCATTGGTACACCAATTTGCATAGCAATTCTATCTATGTTATAAAAATTAACCCCATAAACGACGTCTACTAATATGTATGGATTTTCTTGAATTTTTTCTACTGCATTTACTCCCAAAGCATCATAAACTTTTTTACTATTATTTGCACCTATTCCAAATTGCTCTAAAAAACTTACAATTTGCCATACTTCCCACTTTTCGTTAAATTCTTCACTTATTTCATAAGCTCTATCTTTTGTTATTCCTTTTATTTCTGCAAGTCTTAAAGGTTCAAATTTAAAAACAGCTAAAGTTTCTTCTCCAAA
Source organism: uncultured Clostridia bacterium (assembly GCA_947628085.1). Classification (GTDB taxonomy): domain Bacteria; phylum Bacillota; class Clostridia; order TANB77; family CAG-508; genus Scatovivens. The sequence goes on along the minus strand of CANQYM010000009.1, from coordinate 24,387 downwards.
TCTATCTATTATTTTTCTAGCTGTTGCAGGTCCTATTCCTTTAATAGTTCCACTCGCTAAATATTTTTCTAATGCAGCTGCACTTTCTGGCATTAATTTTTCAAATGTTTCAATTTTAAATTGTTCTCCATATTCTTGATGAACTACCATTTTTCCTTGAAGTTTTAAAGTGTCCCCAACAGCAATAAAAGGTAGATAACCTACTACTGTTACTACCTCTTGATTTTCTGTATTAAATACAGCTATGCTATAACTATTTGATTCATTTTGATATATAAATTCTTCAATTTGACCTTTTAATTCCAATTTATCCAAATATTCCTTTTTTTCTTATTGGTGGTTGTTCATTCATTGTTTTTGCAAGTTGTTGTAATAATACTCTTTGCTCGTTTGTTAATCTCTTAGGTGTTTGAACTATTACAGTGAAAACAAAGTCGCCTCTCCAATTTCCATTTACACTCTTAAATCCTTTGTTTTTAATTGTAAATTTTGTTCCTGTTTGTGTTCCTTCTGGTATTCTATATATTTCTTTAGTTCCATCAACCATAGGTACTTCAATATCTGCTCCTAAAGTTGCTCCTGTTATAGTTATTGGTATATCACATAATACGTGTTCAGATTTTCTTGTATAAATATTGTGTCTTTTAACATGAACTACTATATATAAATCTCCTTTAGGACCACCATTAATTCCTGGCTCGCCCTCACCTTTTAATACTACTGTTTGGCCATTATCTATTCCTTCAGGAATTTTAACTTTTAGTTTCATTCCACGTTTTATTGTTCCTTTTCCTCTACATTCAGGACATGGCTCTTTAATAATTTTTCCTTGGCCACCACATTGTGTACAAACTTTTTGAGTTGCCATTTGACCAAAAGGAGTAGTAACTACTTGTTTTATTTTTCCAACTCCACCACACATTGAACATTTTTCTGGTGATGTCCCTCTTCTAGCTCCTGTTCCGTTACAAGAAGAACATGTTTCATTTCTATTTAAACTTATTTCTTTTTCTACTCCAAGATATGATTCTTCAAATGTTATTTCAAGATTTATTTTTAAATCTGCACCTTTTCTAACTCCATTTGAACTTCTACTTCTAGATGAACCTCCTCCGAAAAAAGATGAGAATATATCTCCTAAATCGCCAAAGTCTCCAAAGTCTGAAAATCCACCGAAGCCACTAAAGCCAGAGCCATAAGAGTAGTATCCTCCTCCTTGGCCTCCTCCAAAGTTTTGTGGACCATCAAATCCAAATTGGTCATACATTTGTCTTTTTTGTTTATCTGAAAGAATTTCATATGCTTCATTAACTTCTTTGAATTTTTTCTCTGCTTCTTCTTTGTTATCTGGATTTGCGTCTGGATGATATTTTTTTGCTAATTTTCTATAAGCTCTTTTTAATTCATCATCTGTTGCAGATTTACTTACCCCTAAAACCTCATAATAATCTCGTTTTTGTGCCATTTTAAAAATAATCCTCCTAAGATTTTATGTTTTTTATTATCTATATAGAGATTGTTTTGAAATACTATTATTTAAAAATTATGTATTACATTCTATAATAGCTATATAGAGGCCAGCTTTTATTTCTGACCTCTCTTATAACCATTATATGTTAAAACTAGTTATTATTATCATCATTATTATTATCATCTTCTACTTTATAGTCAGCATCATAAACTGTTCCTTCTTTTGCTTCTCCACTATCTGTAGCTGTTCCAGCTGTTTCTGTTCCAGCTTGATTTGCAGCAGCTTGTGCTGAATATAATTTTTCTGATAATTCATAGAATACTTTTGTTAGTTTTTCGGTAGAATCTTTAATTGCATCAACACTTGTTCCCTCTAAAGCTTTTCTTACATTTTCCATTTCAGCTTCAACTTTAGATTTTTCTTCGCCACTAATTTTATCTCCTAATTCATCTAATGTTTTTTGGCTATTATAAACTAAGCTTTCAGCATTATTTCTAACTTCAATTTCTTCTTTTCTCTTCTTGTCTTCAGCAGCATGTGCTTCTGCATCTTTAATAGCTTGATTAATATCATCTTCAGAAAGATTTGTGCTAGCAGTTATTGAAACTTTTTGTTCATTTCCTGTAGCTTGATCTTTTGCAGAAACGTGAACTATACCGTTAGCATCTATATCGAATGTTACTTCAATTTGAGGAACTCCTCTAGGTGCTGGTGGGATTCCTGTTAATTGGAATCTTCCTAATGTTTTGTTATATGCTGCCATTTCTCTTTCACCTTGTAGAACGTGAACTTCAACAGATGTTTGACCATCTCCTGCTGTAGAGAAAACTTGAGATTTCTTTGTTGGAATTGTAGTGTTTCTTTCAATTAATTTTGTAAATACACCACCATATGTTTCAATTCCTAATGATAATGGTGTTACATCTAGTAATACTAGATCTTTAACATCTCCTGATAAAACACCACCTTGAATAGCTGCACCAATTGCAACACATTCATCTGGGTTAATTCCTTTATCTGGTTCTTTTCCTGTTATTTTCTTAACCATTTCTTGAACTAATGGAACTCTTGTAGAACCACCAACTAATAATACTTTATGAATATCTGCAGGTGTAACACCAGCATCTTTCATTGCTTGTTCAACTGGAACTTTTGTATCTTCTACTAATTTTCCAATTAATTCTTCAAATTTAGCTCTTGTTAATGTAATGTCTAAGTGTTTTGGTCCATTACTATCTGCTGTGATGAATGGTAAGTTAACTTGAGTTTGTTGTATTCCAGAAAGCTCTATTTTAGCTTTTTCTGCAGCTTCTTTTAGTCTTTGCATTGCTGAATTATCTGATTTTAAATCTATACCTTCTGATTTTTTGAATTCGCTAACTAAATAATTAATAATAGCTTCATCAAAATCATCTCCACCTAAATGTGTGTTACCATTTGTAGATAAAACTTCGAAAACTCCATCTCCTATATCTAGTATAGAAACATCAAAAGTTCCACCACCTAAGTCATATATCATAATTTTTTGATCTTGGTCTTCTTTATCCATTCCATAAGCTAAAGCTGCTGCTGTTGGTTCGTTTATGATTCTTAAAACTTCTAGTCCAGCTATTTTACCAGCATCTTTTGTAGCTTGTCTTTGGCTATCGCTAAAATATGCAGGAACTGTAATAACAGCTTGTGTAACTGTTGTTCCTAAATAATTTTCAGCATCTGCTTTTAATTTTTGTAATATCATTGCTGAAATTTCTTGTGGAGAAAATTCATCTCCTTCTATTTTTATTTTTTCATTTGTTCCCATTTTTCTTTTAATAGAAATAACTGTTTTGTCTGGGTTTGAAACAGCTTGACGTTTTGCAATCTGTCCTACTAATCTTTCTCCTGTTTTAGAAAAAGCAACTACTGAAGGTGTTGTTCTGTTTCCTTCAGCGTTAGGTATTACAACAGCTTCTCCACCTTCCATAACAGAAACGCAAGAGTTTGTTGTTCCTAAGTCGATACCAATAATTTTTCCCATTTTGAAAATTCCTCCCTTTATTTTCTTTATTATTATTTTCATATTTTTAAGTTAATTTTAAACTTATTTTTTTCTTTAGTTGATTTATATAAAAAATTTAAAGACTAATGTAAATATCAATTTGCTACAATAACCATAGAATGTCTAACTACTTTATTTCCTATTTTATATCCTTTTCTGTATTCTTGAACAATTTCTTGTTCTCCTTTGCTTTCATCTTCTATATGACTTACAGCCTCATGAAATTCTGGATTAAATCTTTGACCTACTGTTTCAATTTCTTCTAATCCTAATGACTTTAATGCTTCTCTAAATTGTCTTGCAACTAATTTTATTCCTTCTTGATATTTTTCGTCATCAGTTTTTGTGTTTCCAGCCTTTTCCAAATTATCCATTATTGGAAGCATTACTGCTACAACATCTGCTGTAATCATTCCATAAATACTTTCTTTTTCTTTTTGACTTCTTTTTTTGTAGTTTTCAAATTCTGCTAATATTCTTTTATATCTATCATCTAATTCATCATATTCTTCTTTTAATTTACTTAATTCAGCTTCTGCAATATTTTGATTTCCTTCTTGAGCCTCTACCTCTTTGTTTTCCTCTACCGCATTTTCTACTACATTTTCTGTTTCATTTAAATTATTTTTTTCTTCATTATTTTTATTTTCTTCTGTTTCCAAAATCATTCCTCACTTTCCTATATTTTTCCATTTTTGAAATCGTCATTAATTTTTTTGCTTATATATTTCATTACTGAAATAACTTTTGAGTAGTCCATTCTAGTTGGACCTATAATTCCAATTGTTCCTATGTCTTTGCCTGCTAATAAGTGATTAAATGTTACTATGCTGAAGTTCTTAAGTTCTTCTTTTTCTGTTTCTTCGCCAATATAAATTTTTATGTCTTCTGCAACACCAGTATTTAAAACATCTGCAACTAAGTCTTTAGCATCTAACACATTTAAAAAGTCTTTTGCTACATCCACTTTTTTAAATTCTGGCATATCAAAAACTTTATTTGCTCCATCTAGGTATATTTGCTGTGATTCTCTAATTATTTTATTTATTTCCGCAATTACTTTTTTTATGATATTTATACCAGTTTTTATTTCTGTCATAATGAAATCTTCTAAAGGTGCATTAAGCTGTTCTAATGGTTTTCCAACTAATTTGTTTCTAAAAAGATATGTTAAATCTTCTACTTGATCTTGATTAATGTCTTCATCAAATTTTATTATTGATTCTCTAATAATTCCAGAATCTGTAAGAATTACTGCCATTAAAACTCTACTGCCAAGTAAAACAAATTTTATATCTACTATTGTGTGATTATTTACATCAGGTCCAATTGTTATTGTTGTATAATGAGTTATTTCAGATAATGTTGTTGTTGCAATTTTAGTTAAGTCTTCTAGGTCGTTTACTTTTGTTGACAATCTATCTCGAATTATTTCCATTTCCTTTTTGCTTAACTTATCATCTCTAATTAATTCATCAACATAATATCTGTAGCCTTTTTGAGAAGGTACACGTCCACTTGATGTATGAGTTTTTTCTATAAAACCAATTTTTTCTAATTCTGCCATTTCATTTCTTATTGTTGCACTACTACATTCTAATTCTTTTACTAAATTATTAGAACTTACGGGTTCGGCAGTTTCAATATATTCTTCAATTATAGCTTGTAGGACTTTCTTTTTTCTTTTATCTAAATCCTCTGACACACTATCACCTCTTTTAGCAAACCTGATGTTTGACTGCTAATATAATATACTGTTATTTGTGATTTGTCAATACTAATTTTTACATTTTTTATATAAATTCTTCAAAAGCCTTGTTGGCTAAATCTAAACCTTTTTTAGTTAATTTAATATTATCTAAATCTACTTCAATTAATCCTTCTTCTGTAAGTTTACTTATTTCAAATCTAAAATAAAATAATGGATTTATTCTAAATTTTTTCTCAAATTCTGATATGCTTATTCCATTTATTTTTCTTAAGCCAAGCATCATATATTCTTTTGCTTTTCCTTCTTTTGTTTGTACTTCGTGAAGCTCTACTATATCATCAAATTTTTCTGAATTAATATATTCTTCAAAATTAGTAGTATTTGAAAATCTTTTATTATTTATGTAAGAATGTGCTGAAAGCCCAAAGCCAGCATATTCTTCTTGATTCCAGCAATCTAAGTTGTGCTTAGACTCGAAACCTTTTTTTGCAAAATTTGATATTTCATAGTGAATATATCCATTTTTTTCTAATATTTTCTTAGTTTTCCAATACATTTTCCTTTCGGTTTCTTCATCAATTAATTCTAATTCTTTATTTTGCACTTTTTCATAAAGTGGTGTTCCTTCTTCTAATATTAATGAATATAGTGAAATATGAGTTGGCTTTAAGTCTATTACTTTATTTACACTATTTAATAGTTCTTCATTTGTTTGAGTAGGAAGTGCAAGCATTAAGTCCACATTTATATTTGTAAATCCCACTTCTTTTACTAGATTATATGTATTTAAAAATTCTCCAAAAGTATGTATTCTTCCTATTAATTCTAATAGTCTATTTTCTGTACTTTGAAGTCCTATACTTATTCTATTAATTCCTGCATCTTTGTAGTCTAATAGTTTTTCTTTTGCGATTGTTCCAGGATTTACTTCAATTGTAATTTCTGCTTTTTCTGAAATATTAAAATTTTCTTTAATTGTATTTAAAATTTGAACAATATATTTTGAGTTTATAAAAGATGGCGTACCACCTCCTATATATATTGTATTTACCACTTTTTCTATTTTTTTTGATTTTATTTCTTCAATTAATTTTAAAATATATTTTTCTTGATTTTCCTCATCACAAAAAAAAGAAACGAAATCACAATATTTACATTTCTTTTTACAAAAAGGTATATGAACATAAATTCCAAATCTATTCATTACTATTTCCTTTCTTTCAATTCTTCAGCTATTTCATGAATTTTTTGTAATCTATGATTTACTCCCGATTTTCCAATTGGATTTTCAAGCATTTCTCCAAGAGTTTTTAAACTTGCATCTGGATTTTCAAGTCTAAGTATTGCTATTTCTTTTAAATAATCCGGCAATTCATCAAATTTTCTTAATTTTTGTATAAGTTTTATATCATTAATTTGATCCACAGAAGCATTTACTATTTTATTTAAATTCGCTGTTTCACAATTTACTAATCTATTTACATTATTTTTTATTTCTTTAGTAACTCTAACATCTTCAAAAGATAGAACTGCTCTATTTGCTCCAAGTAAAGCCATAAACTTTGAAATTTCTTCTGCATCTTTTATATATAAATAAACTTTTCCCTTATTTTCTAAAAGTTTTAAATGAACATCAAAACTATTGCAGATATTTAAAATATATTCTGCATTATTTTTTTCTTGAAAAATAATTTCCAAATGATATTGTTTATTAGGGTCTGTAACAGAACCTGCTCCTAAAAAAGCTCCTTTTACAATTGCTTTTTGTATTTCAACATTAGAGCTAAGTTTTATTTGCATATATTTTTCTAAATTTTCATTTTTCTTTATTCTAGCAACAAACACTTTTCCTTTTGTATCTGGCTCATAATCTATTCCAAGATTAAATAATATTTTATAAAATCTTTCTATGTTGAACTCGTTTTCTGTAATGAATTCTATATTTTCATTATTATTTAAAGTGTTTCCTGTTAGAATATATCCTAAAAATTCTGCTTCTAGAATTTCTTTATTTTTAAGATTATTTACTTTACTTAATTCCTCTTTAATTTCTGATGAAAAAGACATTTTTTATTCCTTTTATTATTATATTTTCCTATCACAATTCTATCGTTTTGTGCAAAATCTTTTTTTGAATATACTTCTACATATCCATTTTGTTTAAATAAATTTTCAACTTCTTGTTTTTGGTCATATCCTATTTCAAGTATTAATAAGCCATCACTATTAAGATAATTTTTTGATTCTTTTATAATTTTTCTATAAAAATCTAGTCCATCCATTCCACCATCTAAAGCAATTAAAGGTTCATTTTGAACTTCTTTAGGCAAAGTTTTTATAGTTTCTCTCTTTATATATGGTGGGTTGCTTGCTATTATATCAAACTTTTGGTCATTTGAAAAGTTTTCAAATATATTTGATTCTATAAAAGAAATATCTACATTATGTTTTTTAGCATTTTCTTTTGCAACATCTAAAGCCTTTTTACTTATATCTGATGCAAAGAAATTGCAATTTTCTATTTTTTTTGCTAATGAAATAATAATTGCTCCACTTCCTGTGCATAAATCTAAAATATTCATTTTTTTATTTGTAATTTTCTTAGAAACATCTATAATTTCTTGTACTAATATTTCTGTATCTGGTTGTGGTATTAAAACATTATTATTTACAAAAAAGTTAAGTCCCATGAATTCTTGAGAATTTATAACATATTGCACAGGTTCATTATTTTTTATTCTATCTAATTTTGAAAAAAATTCTTTTTCTAAACTAGTTTCTATTTCTTCGTCTTCATGAATCATTATATATTCTTTTGGTTTATTTAAAATGTTTGATAATAATAACTTTATTTTTAAATTGTAATCTTCAATATTATTTTCTTTTAAAATATCTGTTGCTTTTTTTAATATATTTTTTATATTCATTTTTTTAAATATAATCAATTGTACAAAATATTAATAAATAAATTATTTAATAAATTTAAATTATTAATTTAATTGATTGATCCTTTCTTATGAAATACAAAAAGAAGTATGCTTTTTAGGAAACATACTTCTTTATTTATCAAAACTAATTTAAAATTTGAGCCATTCTTTGATAAACTAAATTTACCCATGTAGATGATGCTGGACAAAATCTTGTTTTCATTCCTGCAAGTGTTGGTCCATAATAAAATTTTCCGCCTGGATATAAGTAATTGTTATGTAGTGTTTCAGCAGCTTTTTCTAATCCGCTTTCTACTGAGTCAAATCTAATTAATCCGCTTCCAGACATTAAACTTATATAATTATGTGTGCTTCTATGATTTGAAGCTATCGTCCAACCAGATTCAGCTGAAATTAATCCACAAAAGAAAATTTCATTTAATCCATATTTTTCACATAAGTCATATATTAATCCTGCATTTTCTTCAAAGAAATTTGAAGTATCTTGTTCCACACCAGAAATTAATAGTATGAAATCATCTCTAGATAATCCTGTTCTTACTGTTAAGTCCATATCTTTTGAAATTGTTACTTCTTCAATTGGTGTTGTAACAACTTCTGGCTCAGGCTCTGGTTCTTTTTCATGTATTATTTCAACATTTTCTTTATCTGATAAAACAACTTGTATTTTCTCTCTTGGTGCAGAAGATCTTGAACTAACAGATGAATCTCTATTATAAGAACTATCATTTTCTATTTGAACATCTTCCCAGTTATCTCTTACAATGTTATTTTCCGTAGGCTCTTCGCTAGGTGTATTTGTAACTTTTGTATTATTTATTTCATCATTATTCTTTTTTGTTTGATTTGCAATAACTATTCCTATTACAATTAAAACAATTATCACTAATAATATAAGTAATAAAGTTGATACCTTTACTGATATTAGTGTTTTTCTTCCGTTTGATTCGTTCATAATATTTCCTTTCTTGCTACTTGAAACATTATAAACTAAGTTTTAAAAAAAATCAATATATCAATAGTAAAATTTAACAAAAATGTATCGGAACCGGCCAAAAAGCCAGTTCCGATAGTTTGGGTTGATTGGATTACAACTCGTGGTAAGTGTACCAGCCAGCCTTTGAATAGAGCATATCAAAAATATTGATAAGGTCTTCCGTGATAACAACCTTTTCTTGCTCTTTTCTTGTGATTTGGAAATCCAAAGACTTAATTCGCTGGCTCAGTTCCGGAGAGAATTTGATGTACTTGTAGGTTTTTTCTGCCAGATCCTCTGGATAGGCCCTTTTCAAAGCCTCTAGAACATACCGGTCAAACCAATTGCCATCAAGCACCAAACCCGTACTCTCATATACCTTTCCGCAGAGATAGATAAAACCCAGCTCCTCAAACAGAGCAATTTGTGCACGAAGCTGATCGCCTCTCATGCTAATGCTGTGGTTGTGACGTACCACAAAGTGGTCGTCAAATCGATGGCTGGTTTCTACCATATTCTCGCGCAAAATTCGATCCAAACAGATATCCTGGAGCATATGGATGCGAAGATCATGGTAATGCCGATGCCCATAGTTGTGTTGGTCGAATATGCTGAGAGCTGTGTCTTCTCCGATAACGCACTTCAGATATCCCCATGCGAGGTTGTGGCGAACCCTTTCTCCAGCCGTTTCTTTCGACAGTTCCTTCAAAACTCTTTCGGAAGGAAATTCCATCCAGGAAACGTTTATGGCGTTAGGTGTTCTCTCGAAATGGCTCATCTGACGCGGGGCAATGTATGCCCTGATGGCATCTGGAAGAAGGACAAAGGGTATCCGGTCCATAAATTGTTTCTTAAATCCTTCGCTGTCGTTGCCGTATCTGCTAGCTAATTGCATTGCAAACAGAGCGGCGTGTTGCCTAGTAATCATAAAGCACCTCCAATCAATTTTTACTTCTCATCGCCTATTTTGTATAGTATGGACGAGCGAGCTTTTTGCTCCTTGTTTTATGATTACGCTATTTTTATTATATCATAATTTACATAATTTTTCAATTGTTAACCATTAATATGTTGTTCTATAAAATTATATTTAAACAAAAAAAACCCCACGTTCAAGCCGTAAGTGAAAAGAATTTTTATGGACCTGTACTCACACAGGTGGGTGCCGTCCTAAATATTCCTGGGTTTCTTACTATATAATGTAAGCATACACGCCATACTCAGAGATGAGGCTCCCTTATCCAAAACTTTGTAGGTTCTAAAAATTCTGCCTATACGCACTACGCAGGGAAAATTGATATTTAATTTATATTGTAGATTAATATTAACACATAACTATCTGTATTTCAAATTTAAAATTCATCAATTTATATGATTAATAAATGCAATATATGTTTATCTAATTTTATCTTCTGTTTTCATATCTTTTTCATATTAAACTATAACTTGATATATTTAAATTTTTATGTTATAATTAATTTGTTGAGGGTTTTTAAGAAATCCTCTTTTTTGTTTTTATTATTGCTAAATTTTATTAAACTTATACTATTAAATTTTAATCTATTTAAATTTTGGAACATATTGCTCTTCATTTTCTTCCACATCTTGTATGTATCCATTTTGTAAGTTTAATTTTTCTATAAAATCTTTTATTTCATTATTTTCTTCTATTGTTAATTTTCTATTTATTTCTTCTATTTCATAAGCTTTATTTGTTGGAAAATATTGTGACATAATACTTATAAAAACATTTTTATTAATGTTTTTACTTATCCACTTTAAAATCATTTTTGTGTTTTGCAAATGATTTGGCAAAATTAAATGGCGTATTATTAGGCCTTTTTCTATAATTCCTTTTTCATTAAATTTAGGAGCTCCTACTTGTTTATACATTTCTAATATAGCAAGTTTTGCTGTTTCAAAATAATTTGAAACACCAGATAATTTTTTTCCAAGTTCATCATAATAATATTTCATATCTGGCAAATATACATCTATATATCCATTTAAAAGTTTTATTGTTTCAGCGTTTTCATAGCCACTTGAATTATATATAATAGGAATTTTTAATCCATTTTTTCTTGCTATTTCAATTGCTTCAATTATTTGTGGAACATACATCACACCAGTAACTAAATTAATATTATTTGCATTCATATTTTGCAATTTTAGAAAATTATTTGCTAGTTCTTGAATGGAAATTTCTTCTCCATGCATTTCTTGACTTATTTTATAGTTTTGACAATATTTACAGCTCATATTACATCCAGAAAAGAAAACTGTTCCAGAACCATTTTCTTTACTAATGCATGGCTCTTCAAAATGATGTAGATTTACAAGTGCAACTTTTACGTTGCTACCTGCTTTGCATCTTCCAACTTCTCCATTTAATCTATTTACTTTGCAATTATGAGGACATAATTTACATTCTTCTAGTAGTTTTTTATACTTCATATTTTTCCTTTTATAATTTTTTTAATATTATAACATCATAAAAATAAGGTTTTCAATATTTTGTTTTCAATTTACTTTTGTCTATCTATTTTAAGTCTATACTTAGCTTATGGACTCTATTTTAACTTATATTATTTTATTCTTTAATTTCTTTAGCTAATTTTCCAATTGCTTTTGTTTCTATTCTTGAAACATATGAACGACTTATATTCATCATTTTAGCAATCTCTTTTTGAGTTTTAGGTTTCTTTCCATTAAGCCCAAATCTTAATTCAATAATAACTTTTTCTCTTTCTTTAAGAATCTTTTTCATTTTTTCATATAATGTTTTTATTTTGCATTTTAAATCAACTTCCTCTTCAACATTTCTTTCATTATTTTCTAATACTTCTTGAAGAGTTACTTCATTGTCGTCTTTGTCTTTTCCTATAGGTTCATTTAGATATATGTCATAAGCTCTTTTTTTATTAGTTCGCAAATACATAAGTATTTCATTTTCTATACACTTTGCGACATACGTTGCAAGTTTAAAGTTTTTTTCTGGATTGAAACTATTTATGCCTTTAATTAAGCCAATGCTTCCTATTGAAATTAGGTCATCTTGATCTACATTTGTTGAAGAATATTTTTTAGAAACATGAGCTACTAATCTTAAATTTCTTTCTATTAATATATTTCTTGCTCCCTCATCTCCATTTTTCATTTTTTCTAAATACATTTTCTCCTCTTCTGGAGAAAGAGGCTCTGGAAATAAATTATTGTTTTGTATGTATCCAACACCAAATACTACTTTGGCTAAAGTTAAAATATTGAAAAAAGCAAACATTTAAGAATACCTCCTAAGCACACTTATAAATTAGTATATGTTGCTTTTTTCTAATAGTGCCTGGCTTAAAAAAATTTAAGCTATTTCTTTTAATCCCATTTTTCTTAATTCTTTTGCATGATTTATAGAAATATCTGTTATTGTACCACTTGAAATTCTAGCAATTTCTTTTAAAACTTCTTCTTCATTTAATAGTTTTATTTTTGTTTTTGTTTTTTCTTCAATAACTTCTTTGCTAACATAATAATTATAGTCTCCCTTTGCAGCTATACTAGCTAAATGGGTTACGCAAAGAACTTGATGGTTTTTAGAAATTTGTTTCATTTTTTCTCCAGTGCAATTTGCTGCCACACCACTTATTCCTGTATCTATTTCATCAAAAATGATTACAGGTATTTTATCTACTTCAGCTAAAACATTTTTTATTGCTAACATTATTCTTGACATTTCACCACCTGATGCAATTTTTATAAGAGATTTAGCTTCTTCTCCAATGTTTGTTGATATTTCAAATTCAACTTTATCTAAGCCATTAATAGTAAAGTTCATATCTTCTGAAAAAATTATTTTTACACTAAATTTAGCATTTTTCATTTCTAAATCTTTTAATTCTCTATTTATTTTTGAACTTAAAATTTCTGAACATTTTATTCTAATTTCGTGCATTTGTTTAGATAAATCTAACATTTCTTTTTCTATTTTATTTAATTGATTTTTTAAATCTAGAATATAACTATCTAAATTCTCTATTTCAAAAATTTCTTTTTGCGTTTCTTCTTTGTATTTTAGTATTTCTAATATATTGTTTCCATATTTTCTTTTTAAAGAATTTATTAGGTCTAACCTTTCTTCAATTTCATATTGCTCTTTTTCATCATAATATACATCTTCTGAAAAGTTTTCTATATCTCTTCCAACTTCTTGAATTTCATAATATGCATCTTTTAGTCTTTGTCCTGCTTTCAAATATTCTTCATTAAATTCCTCTATTTTTCCTAAAGCTTTTATTACAATATTCATGCTATCTATAATGTTATTATTTATTTGAGTTTCTGCTTCTTGTATGCTGCTGTTTATTTTTTCAGAAGCCATCATCATTTTTCTTTTAGTTTCTAAATCTTCTTCCTCCCCTTCTTTTAAATTTGCTTCTTCAATTTCTTTTACTTGATAATTTAGTAAATCTAGTTTTCTTTGTTTTTCTCTTTCATCTCCATAGTTGCTGTTTAACTCAGCTCTTACTTTTTGATATTCTTCATATAAATCTTTATATTTTTCCTTTATTTCTTTCATATTGCTACCAGCATAATCATCTATTAAACTTATATGTGTTGATACATCAAGAATAGATTGATTTTCATTTTGTCCATGAATATCTATTATATTACTCATAAAATTTTTAAGTTCTGAAACTGTAACTAGTCTTCCATTTATTTTACATATATTTTTTCCATTAATATTTATTTCTCTTGAAACAACTACCATATCATCTTCAAAATTAAAATTTGGTAAGTAAAAACTAGCTTCTACAAAAGAGTTTTTTTCTCCTGTTCTTATCATTTCTTTTGAAAATCTGCCACCAGATAAAATTTGAAAAGATCCAATTATAAGAGTTTTTCCAGCTCCTGTTTCACCTGTTAAAACATTAAAGCCTTCGTTAAAATTAATTGTAACATCATCTATAATTCCAATATTTTTAATGTGTAATGTATTTATCATAAAACTTACCTCTTAACTAAAATATTTAGGTTTTTAAAGCTACCTCTAAACTTTTTGCGAATGTATGTTTGGTATAATTATTATAACTCTATTTTAAATTTTGTCAATACATTTGTTCGCTTTTTACAAAAAATAAAAGAAGCTTTTATTTTTTATAAAAGCCCCTTTAAATTTTAATATCCTAACTCTTTAAATTTCGTAACTAATTCGTTCATAGCTAAATCTCTATGATTATGTACAGAAGCATATTCTTCCTCTTCCATATCTCCCATTGGTTTATCAAAACCATTTGGTATAAATACTGGTCCATAAGTTAAGCCACCCAATTTTCCAGGTTTTAGTGCTATTGTTCCTTTACATTCTCCTCTAGCTACAATTTTTTCTCCACTTGGAAGAATCGCAGTTAGCACACATACAAATTTGCATTTTCTATCTTCAAGATTTGTATATTGTTTCATATTGTTTAATAATTTGTTTAAGTTTTCTTCTTGTGTAGGATGTTCTCCTGCATATCTACCTGTGTAAACTCCTGGTTCTCCATTTAATTTATCTACACATAATCCTGCATCATCTGTTATTATTATTTTATCTGTTATATTATTTTCTAAGCAGAATTCTCTAATTGCATTTGCTTTTATTTCAGAATTTTCTTCAAAAGTAGTTCCATCTTCAACTATTTCTTTATTAAAACCAATGTCTTTAATTGTAAATAACTCAGCATCAAAGCCATGTGAACTGATTATTTTTCTCATTGCTTCTACTTTTGCTTTATTTCCTGTGCCATATAAAATTTTCATAAATTTTCCCTCTCTTTTAAAAATCACTTTTATTTTCTAATATTTGATTAAATAATATAAAATTAGGTGTAGTTTTGTTTTCATTATATTTAACTTTAATTATATATATTGGAGTAGCATTTTCAAGATATAATACATTTGGCAATATACTAGCTATTTCTGTAATTTCAAAATGGAAATCATCTAATTCTTTTAATTTTAACTCAGAATCTCGACCATATATTGGAACATATATATCATTGTTTAACACATTATCCCAATATATTTTTTCTGATGCTTCTGTTTCTCCAATTTTAAATCCAGTAGATAATTGAACTATTCTGTCATCAACATTTAGCATTGAAGGAATACCACTATCATCAGTTATTACTCCCCATATTCCATCTATATCATATTTTAAATAGTCTTGGTCTTTTAATAAACATATAACATTTGTTTTTAAGTTTTCTAAATTATTTTCATAATAAATAAGCACGTTATGTGTAATCCATTCATAAAATCCACTAATGCTTGCAACTGCTAATATAAAAGCAACTACTATTGTAGACAAAATTGCTTTTTTATCTATTAGACTAATTAGTAATTTTATTACAAGTATGCTTGATAAAACTGGTATAATTCCAGCATATCTTGTATATCCTATTGAAAATTTAGCCCATATTAAGCATAAATATATGATATATATGCAATATAAAATATTTGTAGATAGTTTTATTTTTTCTTTCTTAAATATTCTTTTACATAAAATATATAATAAATATATTATTGAAATTATATACCCTATTCCAAAGTTTAAGTCTGTTCTAGATGTTTCATATGCTCTTCTAGGAAATATTATAATATATATTGGCCAAACTATTACTTCAAATAAATTTTTGGTTCCAAATCTATTGTCCACCCAGTTTTCATTTGCAAAATATTTAGATTTAAAAATTGTGTTATAATATGGAAATACTGGACTTCCTGTTTGCAATATTGTATCAAGTAAATAAGGTAACAAAGGTAGTAAAGCGGTTATAATTAGGAAAATATAATCATACCACTTTATATTTTTT
This sequence comes from uncultured Clostridia bacterium, assembly GCA_947628085.1. Lineage (GTDB taxonomy): Bacteria > Bacillota > Clostridia > TANB77 > CAG-508 > Scatovivens. Next base: position 8,395 of record CANQYM010000009.1, on the reverse strand, counting down.
ATATCTTTAATATTATGTATTAAAATATATATGATTGGCAATATTAAATAAACTGCATTTGTAAGTTTTGTACAAACTATTAATCCAACCAAAAATGCTAAAAAGTATAGTCTTTTCTTGTTTTTAAATAAGTTTTCATTTTCAAATAATATAATATATGAAAACTCTAGTAGTAGGCTCACCGAAAAATTATCTATATAGTATGATCCTACTTGTTGTAATAAAATAAAGGTGCCTATTGGTAATATAGATAATATTGATAACTGATAAGGTTTTAAGTTTTCACCTACAAATTTTTTTATTATTTTTTTTATTTGATAGAAAATTACTATGAATATGAAATATGATGGTAGTGTTCCTAATCTAAATCCTAGTTTTGATCTAAATAAATAAAATAATCTATCAATAATTGGAAAAATAAAAGATGTTACAGTTCTTCCAGGAAAAAAGTCTTCATTTATTTTATCTGTAAATGTATATTTTTGTAAGTATAAGTGATATGTATAAGTATCACTTAATCTATTTGGAAAAGCAATTGTTGCAATAAACATTAGGAATATTATAATAAAAAATATACTATCCCATTTTGAAAAATCATGTTTTATTTTATAAACTTTTTTAATTAGTAATATATTAATTATAATGTTAATTATTAATCCAATAATTTGAGCAACTATATATCTTGCATTAAAAAAATAAATAATAGTATCTGAAATAATTACTTGCATAAAAAGCACAAGTAATAGAAAAAAGCTTATATTTATTTCTTTTAATTTTTCCATTTTTCCTCCATTTTACATCATATTTTAACTATTAAATCTTAATAGATACCCATCTGGATCTTGAATTAGAAATTCTTTGTCTAAAAAAGTTTTATTATTAGCTTTATATTCGTGAGTTTCTAAATCTAAAAAGAATTTAATTTTTTTACTTTTTAATTCATTATATTTTTCTTCAACATTTTTTAAAGTCATACTTAAGTTAATTCCACGTCCATATGGATGTTCTAATTTTGCAGTGTTCCAATTATCATTTGTTTCTTCTATCATTATTTGATTTTCTTCTAATTGTAAAAAGCAAAATTTATTTTCTTTTCTTTCATATTTTACAGTAAATCCTAGTTGTAAATAAAAATTTTTACTTATTTCTATATTAGATACACTTAGTTCTGGTATTAAACTATTAAATTCGATATTGTCTCTTATAATTTCATGCTTAAAAAATCTCTCCTGAAATTCAACTAACGCGTCTATTTCATTATTACTAAAATTCATACCATTTGGAACAATAATTAGCTTATCATCATTATCGTTTAATCTGTGAATTATAGCTATACATTCTCCCTCAAATTCTTCTAATGGTTCATATACTCCTAAAATATAACAATCTAATTCTTCTCCATCTCCACTTATTGTGTTGGGTATAAAGCCATAATTAACAGGATAAACAAATCCATGTTTTGGATGTTTACTTCCCATTTTTCTATCAATATTTACTTTAACTTTTTTATTTAAATATTCTTTTACATTCATTTTAAAATTAATTTTCCTTATAAAAAATAAAAGATGAAAAAGGCGCTCTCCTAATAGATATCGAGTTTTACTTAATTAATAACCAAATATTTCTACTGCTTCTTCCATTTTCATAATAATATTTACATGGAATGGACAATTTTTTTCACATCTACCACATTTAATACATTCTCCTGCATGATGTTTTAGTTCTTTATAATGCTCTCTTACTGTTTCTGGTATTTCTTTTTGTGCTTTTACTAAACTTGTATATTTATTAACACTTGCAATATCTATACCTACTGTGCATGGAGCACAATGCCCACAATAAACACATTTTCCATCCATATTATTTTTAGGTAACTTTGATAATATCTCTCCGTAATCTCTTTCTTCTATATTTGCAGTTTCATATTTTAGAGCTTCATCTATTTCTTCGTTTGTTTTTACGCCTAGCATTACAGCTGATACCCCAGGTCTTGTCAAACAATAATGAATACATTGTACTGGTGTTAATGCTACTTTAAATGGAGATAAATCCTTATCTAGTAAATCTCCTCCTCCATAACATTTCATTACTGTAATTCCGATATTATCTTTTTCACATAATTCATAAAATTCTTCTCTATCTTTATCAATTTTAAATTCTATGTTTTTATAATTACTCTCATTCCATAGATCATTGCAATCTTCTGTTGCTGGTTGAACATCATAACATGGATTAATAGAAAATAAAACAACATCAATTAAACCTGTTTGAACTGCTTTTTTTGCTACAATAGGATTGTGTGTACTTAATCCTATTGATTTTATCTTTCCTTCTAACTTTAATCCTTTTACATATTCTATTATTTCGCCATTAAAAACTTTTTGGTAATCGTCTTCTGCATCCATATAATGAATCATTCCAACATCAATATAATCTGTTTGCAATCTTTCTAGTAAATCTTCAAAAGCAATTTTATTTGCTTCTAAATTTCTTGTTCTTTCATATTGTCCATTTTTCCAAGTTGAACCTATATGTGCTTCTATTACAAAATCTTTTCTTATATCTAGTTCTTTAATTGCTTGACCTAAATTGCTTCTCAACTCTGGATTTGAGCTATATAAATCTATAAAATTAATACCTTTTTTAAAGCCATATTCTAACATATTTTTTGTTTCTTCTAAATTTTTTCCATTAAAGCCTTCACATCCAAAAGCAATTTCACTAACTTTTATATTAGTTCTCCCTAACTTTCTATAATTCATAATTGATTCTCCTTTTATTATAGTTTTAATTTATAATATTAGTATTTTTTAAATAATTTAAAAAGCCACTACATCCTTCTACTATGTCGTTATAAGTGATTTCAAAATTACCAGTATACCAAGGATCTGCGATATCTCTTGAATTATCTGAATAATCTAATAATTTACTAATTTTATTATCTAAATCTTCTCCTACAATTCGTTTTATAGCTTTTATATTAGATTCTTCCATTCCAATTATAAAATTATAATTATTATAATCTTCAGCAGTTATTCTAGTTGCTTTTCTTTTAGTAAAAGGAATATTTTTTTGAATTAGTTTATCCTTTGCACCATAGTGAATATCGTTTCCAATTTCTTCGTAACTTGTCGCTGCTGATTTTACTATAAATTTGTCAGTTAATCCTTCCTTATTTATCATATCTTTAAATATAAATTCAGCCATTGGAGAACGACATATATTACCTAAACATACAAATAATACCTTAATTTTGCTTTTATTTTTCTTATATTCTAAATAGTTTTCATATTCTCTCATTGTTTCTTCCAAAATCAATATAATGATTTACTCCTAATTTAAACATATTATTTCGTAGTTGTTCATTTACAGCATTTCTTTTTTCTTCATCATTATGAAAATTTATTATAAAATCTTTTTTACGCTGATATTCATCAGAATCTTTACTCAAATTTTTTGTTTCATCTATTATTCTATTCTTTAAACAACTGCTTACTAAATCTCTATCAAGTAATGAAACAAGAGTTACATCATATCCTAAATGTTTCAAAGATTGAACTAAAGACATTCTTGTTAATAAATTTAACCATAATCCATCTATATATATATCTTTCTTTTTAGCAATAGATGCTTCCTCTAATTTTTCTCCAAATCTTTTAATTATTTCTACAGGAGTACTTTTTTTCCACCTTTTTCTTTATAGAGTTCTCTTGTAACTTGATCCATCGAAATTACACAACTATTTTCATTCTTATGGTTATTTATATATGTTGTTTTTCCGTTTCCAGAGTATCCTACAACAATAGTAGCTTTTCCAATAGTTTCATTATTTTCTATTGCTTTGTTTTGTTGCTCTACCATTCCTTTTACCATATTAAAAAAATCATTAATAGATGTAAAATCTATTTGAGTTAATTTGAAAAATTTTAAAAAATATTTTTCATAGGTTGTAATATTTTCATTCATTTTACTATACTCCAATATTTTATTATATTTGTTTGATTTCCAGTCAATATTAACACAAATTGTAATTTCGCGAACTGATTATATCAAACTAATCTGTTCATATTTAATAGTTTATCTTATTTACAATCCATTTTCCACTTTTTTTACTATTTTTTCTTTCTATTAGTCCTTTCTTTTGCATCTCTGACATATAAGTTTTCACAGTTCTTAAAGATTTATTTATTTGATTTGCTATATTTTCTTGGGTTTCCGTTGGATTAATCTTTAATATATTTATAATTGCTTGTTCTTCCAAAGTGCAATTTTTACACTTTAAATGTTAGAAATTGCACTTTATTTATAATTTTTTAAATAATTCAAGTTAATAAAAAAAAGATGAAACACAAGCAAAAGCTATAACATAAGATAGGTAAATTATAAAATTCTTAATTCCTAATACAATTATTTGTAACTTTTTCAAGTTCTTCTCTAATTTTTATGTGTTGTGGGCAAACCCCTTCACAAGCGCCACATTTAATACATTCTGACGCTTTTGCTTTTCCATGCCCACTTACTAACCATTCCTCTTGATGTTTAGCAAAAGCCATATCATTATAAAGTGTTAATATATTCATTGCTGTAAATGATCCTGAAATTCCAATGTTTTTAGGACAAACTTTTGCACAATAATTGCAAGTAGTACATGGTATTAAAGGTATTTTATTCAATTCCTCTTGTGCTTTATCTATTGTTTTTTTATCTTCTTCTGATAATTTTGTAAAGTCTTTCATATATGATATATTATCATCCATTTGCTCTCTACTGCTCATTCCTGATAAAACTGTTATAACTCCATCCAAATTTGCTGCAAATTTAATCGCCCATGATGCCATTGACATATTTGGATTTGCTTCTTTCAATACTTTTGCAACTGTTTCTGGTGGATTTGCTAACATTCCTCCTTTTACAGGTTCCATTATAATTACTGGTTTATTATATTTTCTCGCAACTTCATAACATGCTTTAGATTGTATTGCTGGATTTTCCCAATCAGCATAATTTATTTGTAATTGTACAAATTCCATTTCTGGATGTTCTTTTAATATTTTTTCTAATTCTTCTGGTGTTGAGTGGAATGAAAATCCTATGTGTTTTATCTTTCCTTCTTCTTTCTTTTCCTTAACAAATGACCACATATCAAATTCATCAAATGCCTTTGTTCTTCCTTCTCCTAAATTATGTAATAAATAAAAATCAAAATATCCTGCTCCTGTTTGTTTTAATGATGTTTCAAACTGTGCTATTGCATCCTCTCTTGTTTTGCTACCTGCCCATGCTGCATTTTTAGTAGCAAGCTGAAAACTTTCTCTTGGATATCTTTCAACTAGAGCCTGTCTTATAGCATCTTCACTACCTGTATATGCCCATGCTGTATCAAAATATGTAAATCCTGCTTCCATAAAGTGATCCACCATAATTTTTGTTTCTTCCACATCTATTTTTCCATCTTTCTGTGGTAATCTCATAAGTCCAAAACCCAATTTTTTAATTTCTTCTCCTAAATATGACATTGTCTTTTCCTCCTTAAATTTTATTTTTATCTTTTTATTAGTGATAATGGTAATTCTAAACCATTATCTTCTAGCAATTCTTTATCATTTAATATTTCTTTTGTTGATCCGTTTTTTATAATTTTACCATCTGATATTAAAATTGTTTTTTCACAAGTATCATAAATTAAGTCTAAATCATGTGATGCTACTATTTTCGTTCCTGATAACGAATTTAATACTTCTATAAATTTTCTTCTATTTCTAGGATCAAGTGCAATAGTTGGCTCGTCAAATATTAATATGTCAGGTTTCATAGATAAAACTGTAGCAATAGATGCTAATTTCTTTTGCCCTCCAGATAAATGATAAATTGGTTTATCTTTTAAATCTTCTATTCCAACATTTTTCAGAGCTTCTATTGTTCTATTTTGTACTTCTTCTTCAGAAAATCCATAGTTTTTAGGTGCAAAAGCTACATCTTCATATATTGTTGGCATAAATAATTGACTATCACTATCTTGAAACACATATCCAATTTTTTGTCTTATTTCAGATAGTTTTTTCTTTTCTACTTTCACATCATCTATAAAAATTTCTCCGGTATAGCCTAATTCAAGCCCTACTAATAATTTTAACAATGTAGATTTTCCTACGCCGTTTGCTCCTATAATTCCTATACTTTCGTTTTTATTTATATTTAAGTTTATATTTGAAAGCACTTCAATATTAGAAATATAAGAAAAAGAAACATTTTTTAATTCTATCATTTTTAATTTCATTCCTTCCTAATGTACAAATACATTTCCTATTAAATCAAATATAGGTATAAATCTTATTATCAAGAGCAATAAAAGTCCGGCCATAAAATATATAATACTTGTTCTATCTATTTTTTGATTTTTCATAAAAAAGTTATCTGGAGAGAAACCTCTAAGTTCCATTGCTTGATAAATAACTTCTGCTTTATCTATACTTCTTATCATTAAACTACCTATCATACTTCCCCATGCTTTAAAATGGATTCCTTTTTGTTTAGGTGCTCTTAATGAATAGGCAATCCATATTTTTTGTACTTCTTTTAAAAACACAATTATATATCTATAAATAAGCATAAAGATAGTAATTAAAATATTAGGAATATGTAATTTTTTTAAAGCATAACAAATATTTTCTACTCCAGTAGTTACAATTAAAAAGTAAGAACTTATAATAGCAAATATTCCTTTTAAAATTAATGTTGATGCTGAAATCATACCTGTTGTTATCGGTATAATTCCTATGGAAGTTACTACTTGCCTATCTAAAATAGGATTTGCTATTCCAATAATAATTAAGAGAAATAATACAATTTTTAGTCTTTTTATACAATTTTTAATGGATAAATCTCCAATAATACTGACAATTATTAAATATATACTCATTGCAAGAGTAATTGTTAAATTATATTTGTTAATAGAAGTTAGAAATAAAATATAAACTACTGATATTATTAGTTTTACAAGTGGATGTATTTTATTTAAAATGTTGTTATTATTGGAATTATTATCTATATAGTGTACTTGATAAATAGCATCTTCTATTTTATTCATTAATAACCTTTTCCTTTTTTCTTTTTATTTTTATAACAGATCCTAACACCATTAAAAAAGCTATTGTAATACCACAACCTATAATTCCTGAAATTGATGTTCCTATTGGGATTTCAGTATCTTTAAATGTGTAGTCTGGTAAAAATGAAGTTGTTTCTTGTATTTTTTCAGATTTTTCATATATGTTATTTTCTCTAGTTTCTAATTCAGTATTTCCTGTAATTCTTTCTATTGACCATTCTAATCCATCTGGATTACTTGAAGCAAGTAATGAAATTCCTCCTCCAATAATAATTAGTAAACATGCAAGTATTGTTATAGTCTTTTTATATGATAATCTTGCTTCTTTTTTTATTTTTTCTTTTTTATTCCATAAAAGTTCAGGTCTAGCCTCATATACAAAACATAGAACAGATAATGTAATTAACCCTTCTACAAATCCTATTGCTAGATGTATAGGTTGCATAACGACTAAAAATGCCTCAAATGGCAACTCTGTAATTCCTGATAATAATGTTTCTATTGTTACAGAAAATGCACCCATTTGCAATGTTAAAATTGAGCCTAATATTGAACTAATTGCTATTTTTCTTTTTGACATACCATTTCTCATAATAAATTTCCATATTAGACTTCCTATAAAGCATCCATAAAATGCCATATTCCATACATTTGCTCCAAGTGCAAGCAAGCCTCCATCTGCAAAAAATAAACATTGTATCAATAAAACTCCTATCATACTTAAAAAACCTGCATAAGGTCCAAGTATGCTAGATAACAATACTCCTCCACATAAATGTCCTGATGATCCAGTTCCAGGTATTGTAAAATTTACCATTTGAGTAGCAAATACAAAAGCTCCCATTACACCCATAGTTGATATTTTCTTTTTTAAATCATCATCTTCTCTTAATTTCTTTATTGAATATGCAGTTGCAATTCCACTTGCAACATACATTACTATTCCAACTGCTGGGCTTACCATGCTATCAGCTATGTGCATTTTTATTTTCCCCCTTAAAACTTGTTCATACTTCCCATTCTGTATCCTTCTAAATCTAATGTAACATAAGAAAAACCATATTCTTTAAAAAATTTTATGATTTTTTCTCTATTTTCTTTTTTGGCAATTTTTTCAATTTCATTTGGTTCAATTTCAATTCTTGCCATATCTTCACCATGAATTCTAACTCTAACTTGTTTCAATCCCATATCTAATAATAATTGTTCAGCTTTATCAACTCTATTTAATTTTTCTTCAGTTATGGTTTCTCCATATACAAATCTACTTGATAAACATGCAAAAGA